>JAJYFU010000026.1:10086-27718 GCA_021790795.1 Pseudomonadota bacterium | reverse complement strand
GCTCGTTGCCCATATCGGACCGAACGAGTTTCTGGTCCCCGGTGTGCGTGCGCGCGTCTCTTTCGCGCTTGTCCGGCCGCGGCGCAACGAGTTCATCATTTTCAACCGGGCGGTGCACGGCGTGTATGAGGACGGCGTGTGGAAGGTCATGCGCCTCTGGAGCGGCGATGAGACCGATTGGGACCTGAACGTCACCTCCGTTCCCCAGGTGCTGCACGTGCACTTGGCCACTTAACTGACCTAGAGGAGCTGTTCATGGAGCAATGCGATCTCGGTGCCACAGGAGGGATTCTTACCCGCCGCTGGCCATGGCTCGGGGCGCTCGCCGCTCTGCTGCTGCTTTCGCCCGCGGCGGCGCAGGCCGCCGCTGCGTTCGCCCGCATCGCCGACGGCATCCTCGTGACGCCCACGGCGGGCGTGGCGCGCCGCGTGCGCCTGGAGGTGCTTGCGCCGCAAATCGTGCATGTGACGGCTTTCCCGGGCAGGCAATTGAAGCTGCCGAAGAGCCTGATGGCGGTGCGCGCCGGCTCTGCGGACGTGCCGTTCACGGTGCGGCAGACCTCCACGATGGTAACACTTGCCACAAGCGATCTGACCGTGCAGGTGCGCCTCGCCAATGGTCAGGTGATGTTCCGCAACGCGCACGGCGGACTGATCACCGAGGAGCTGCCGGGCGGCGCGAGCTTCCAGCCGGTGACGGTTGACGGGCAGTCGTTCTACAAGATCCGCCAGCAGTTCGTCTCAGTCCCCGGCGAGGCATTCTACGGTCTCGGTCAGCACCAGACCGGCCTCATCAATTACAAGGGTCGCAGCGTCACGCTGGCGCAGCACAACATGAACATCGCGGTGCCGTTCGTGGTCTCCAGCCGCAATTACGGCATTCTCTGGGACAACACGTCGATCACCCGCTTCGGCAACCCGCGTCCGTGGCAGCAGCTCTCCCGGAGTCTGATCCTCTACAATGCCCACGGACAGCGCGGCGGCCTCACGGCGCGCTATTTTGTGCACGGCAAGCTCGTGCTGGAGCGGACCGAACGCAACATCGACTACCAATACCTCACCTGGCACGCACACTACCCGCCGTCCTTTCCCAAGGCGCTGCTCAAGCAGCCGCGGGTTAAGGTCATCTGGACGGGCAAGATCGAGGCGCGCACCGCGGGCTTGAACACCTTCAGCCTCTACGGCAGCGATTACCAGCAGCTGTGGATCGGCGGACACAAGGTGATCGACGCCTGGCGGCAGAGCTGGAATCCCTGGTTCCGCAACTTCCGCGTCCGCATGCAACCGGGAAAGCCGCTTGCCATACGTCTGGTGTGGATACGCGAGGGGGGATATATCGCCCTGCTGCACCGGCCGCCCCGCCCGAAGGCCAAGCGCGATCGCTTGTCGCTGTACTCGCAACTCGGCCACGCGATCAACTACTACTTCATTCACGGCCGCGATATTGCCCAGGTGATCGCCGGCTACCGGCGGGTCACGGGCCGCGCGGTGCTGCTGCCGCGTTGGGCGTACGGTTATTGGCAGAGTCGCGATCACTATCGCACCCAGAAGCAGCTGCTCGCGGTGGTCGAGAAGTACCGCAAGCTCGGCTTGCCCCTCGATAACATCGTGCAGGACTGGCGGTACTGGCCGAACGACGCCTGGGGCTCGGACCGCTTTGACCGCAAGCGCTATCCGCACCCGCGCGCGATGATCGCGAAAATTCACGCGCTGCATGCGCATTTCATGATCTCGGTATGGCCGAAGTTCTACCCCGGAACCCGGCACTACAAGCAACTTGCCGCGCACGGCGACATGTTCACGCTGCCGGTGAAGCTCGGCATCAAGGATTGGGTCGGGACAGGCTATGCGTTCGGTTTCTACGATCCGTTCTCGGCGGCGGGGCGCCAGTTGTATTGGCGGCAGATCCAGCATTCGCTGGCGGTGCTGGGCGTGGATGCCTGGTGGCTGGATGCCGACGAGCCGGACATGGTCTCCAATACCAGCATCGCGGAGCGGGAGGCGTTCATGACGCCAAACCCGCTCGGGCCGGGCGCGGCAGTGTTCAACGCCTATGCGCTCGAGCACGTCTGCGGCGTCTATCACGGCAACCTTCGATTCCGACCGCACCGCCGGGTATTCATCCTCTCGCGCTCGGGGTTCGCCGGACTGCAGCGCTGCGGAGCGGCGGTATGGAGCGGGGATGTCGCCTCACGCTGGGCGGACCTGAAGAATCAGATTGCCGCCGGCATCAGCTACTCCATCTCGGGACTGCCCAACTGGACCATGGACATCGGCGGGTATGATCCCGAGAGCCGCTACGTGCATCCGGATGCGGCCAACCGTGCCGAATGGCGCGAGCTCTATACCCGCTGGTTCGAGTTCGGCGCGTTCTGTCCGATCTTCCGCTCGCACGGCCAGCCGCCGTTCCGCGAGATATACAACATTTCGCCGCCGGGAACGAAGATCTACGACATCCTCGCATCCTACGACAGGCTGCGCTACCGGCTGATGCCGTACATTTACACCCTGGCGGGTGACACCTGGCTGCGCAACGGCACGATCATGCAGGCGCTCGAGATGGATTTCCCGCACGATCCGCGCGTGCGCAGCATCGCCACGGAGTACATGTTCGGCCCGGCGTTTCTGGTCAGCCCGGTGTATCACTACCGGGCGCGCAGCTGGACGGTGTATCTGCCCGCCGGAACGCCGTGGTATGACTTTTTCACCAACCGTATGTATCGCGGCGGGCGCCGCGTGACGGTCGCCGCGCCGCTCGCGCAGATGCCCCTGTTCGTGCGCGCCGGCGCGATCGTGCCGACGGGGCCGGCGATTCAGTACACCGGCGAGCGCCCGGGTGCGCCGATCACGCTCGAGGTATACACCGGGCGCAGCGGTCGCTTCACGCTCTACGAGGATCAAGGCACCAATCGCGGTTATCGGCACGGTCAGTACGCACTGGTGCCGATCACTTTCGCGCAGGCGAGCGGTACGCTCACCATCGGTGCGCGCATCGGTTCCTACCCCGGCATGGCTCGCGTGCGCGAGTTGCGCATCCGCTGGATCGGGCCGGGTACGCCTCCGGGAGATGATTTCCGCGCGCCGGCCGATCAGGTTGTGGACTACACGGGCAAGACGGTGCGTATACGCTGCCCCGGCAGCATGCGCCGGGCGGGAGCCGGCACATGAATCGCCGAGATGTGCGGCGCGGCGGATGTCCCATCGGTGCCGTCGTGGCCGGCGCGTTCCTGTGTGCGCCGGCGTCCGTGGCCGTGCGGCAGCTCGCCCGGCGGCCGCCGATGAGCGGGAACGGCTACGACGCCTACCGCACGTCCATCACCGAGGCGCATTTCCGGGCCAACGTGCGCTTGATGGCGCGGCACCTGCTGCGCTACGGGTGGCGTTACGCGGTGATCGATGCGGAGTGGTTCGTGCGCAACCCGACGTCTTCTGGCGGCGCGCGCAAGGGACACTGCTCATCCGGTTGCCGACAGCGTCCTGCGCGGTACTTTTTATGCGCTCGCGCGGCAGCGGCATTTTCTCGCGATCTGGCGCTCGGTGGATATCGGCCGACTCTGGCAGCGGCTGAACGGCAGGCGTCACGTGTACGGCCAGCGCCTCAGCTGCGTCACCGGTGACCCCCGCATCTTCGGGCGTGTCTATGTCGGGACCAATGGTCGCGGCATCATCTACGGCGATCCGCGCAGACCGAGAGCGCCGCGTACGCTCAGATGAGCGGTTCCGTATCGTGAAAGTCGTCTCATTGGTGCCGCTGGTTGAGCCTGTGTCGGCAGGCTAGTGAAAACACGCCGGGAACCCCGTCGCGGAAGAGTCTGATGATGAAGACCTCCACGTCCGGTTCCGCGGAGGGCTCGGGCGGGTCACCCCGCCCGGACTGCTCACCAGGAGGAATACAGATCATCGTGGCCAGGGGCCGCGCGAATCGCTGCGGATCGTCTCCGTCCCCCATGAGTTCGGGCTGCATCCGCTACGCTATCCTTTGCGATAGCGCAGGGTGTCGACGATCAGCGCAAAGGCAGGCGATGACTGTCGGCGGCTGGGAAAGTAGAGATGGTAACCCGGCCAGGGCGGGGACCAATCCTGGAGCACCCACATGAGTTGGCCCTTTGAAAGATAAGGCCGCGCGAGATCCTCCGGAATGTAGGCGAGGCCATACCCATCGAGGGCCGCATCGCGAACCTGGAAGATGCTGTTGAAGGTGAGTTGCCCATCGACGCGGACTTTCAGCTCTCGGCCGTCGCGCTCGAAATCCCATGCCCATAAACCGCCGTAGGTCGGCAAGCGCAGATTGATGCATGAGTGCGCCACCAGATCCTGTGGCGTCTTGGGGATTGCGTGTGTGGCGAAATAGGACTTCGCGCCGACCACGGCGAAGCGAACGTCGGGGCTGATCCGGATCGACACCATGTCCTTGGCGACCTGCTCGCCCAGGCGCACGCCGGCGTCGTACTGCTGAGCGGCAATATCGATCAGGCCGCCTTCGGCGTTGATCTCGAGCTTCACATCCGGATGTCGCGCCAGGACCCCGGCGAGCTTCGGCCACAGGATGGTCGTCGCGGAATGGTCTCCGGCCGTGATGCGGATTGTTCCGGCGGGCTTGCGTCGAAGGTCATTGAGGGCTGCAAGCTCCGCCTCGACCTCCTCGAAACGCGGGCCGACGGTGCGCAGGAGCCGCTCGCCCGCCTCGGTCGGTGAGACGCTGCGTGTCGTTCGCGTCAGCAGTCGAATGCCGAGCCGCTCCTCGAGCCCCCGCATCGAGTGACTCAATGCCGAGGGGGAGACGCCAAGCTGGGCCGCGGCCCGGGTGAAGCTCCTGTTGCGGGCGACCGCCAGGAAAGCCTGGAGATCGTTGAAGTTCTCGCGCGCCATTCATGAGAGTTTCTCACAATTCCATGCGAATTCCACCCACTAATCCTTTTGCCGCCGAGGCCGTAAATTGGTTGCCGGCAACGACACCGAGGCAGACCACCATGCGCGCGACCATCATGCGCGGTGCGGGCGACGTCAGAATCGAAAAGGTCCCGGACCCCACCATCATTGAGTCTACCAACGCTCTGATCCGGGTGACCCGCGCCTGCATCTGCGGCAGCGATCTGTGGCCGTACCGATCCATGCAGCCATCGGAACGCGGTCAACCGATGGGGCACGAGGCGATCGGCGTGGTCGAAGCGGTGGGTGCCGACGTCCGCACCGTCAAGCGGGGCGATGTCGTCGTCATGCCATTCGCTTCCTCGGACGGTACCTGCGACTTCTGTCACGAGGGACTGCCGACGGCCTGCATTCACCTGAGTTTCTTCGGCAACCAGGGGAACGATGGCGCGCAGGCGGAAGCGATCCGGATTCCGTATGCCGATGGGACGCTCTTCCCCATCCCGGTCGGGAACGACGATGTCCTGATGCCCTCTCTCCTCACGCTCGCGGACGTCCTGGGGACGGGTCATCACGCGGCTGTGGTGGCCAAGGTTGGCCCGGGTAAGGATGTTGCCGTCGTCGGCGACGGTGCGGTAGGGCTCTGCGGCGTCATGGCGGCAAAGCGCCTGGGCGCGGAGCGCATCTTCCTCCTCGGCCGCCACCCTGACCGCATCGCACTTGCGCGTGAGTTCGGCGCCACCGACATCGTGAGCGAACGCGGGCCCGAGGCGGTCGAGCGTATGCGCCAGCTCACCGGCGGCCACGGTGTCCACGCGGTACTGGAATGCGTGGGCCTGGCTCAGGCCATGGAAACCGCGGTCGAGATCACCCGGGCCGGTGGAGCGATCGGGCGTGTCGGGGTGCCACAGGATGCCGCCATGCCCGGTTCCCAGACGGCCTTCTACCACAACGTCACGGTGGGCGGTGGCCCCGCTCCCGTGCGCGCCTACATTCCCGAGCTCCTGCCTGACATTCTGGAAGGTCGGATCGAGCCCGGGCGAGTCTTCGATCGGTCGGTTGACCTCGACGGAGTCCCCGGTGGCTACCGCGACATGAACGATCGCAAGGCGCTGAAAGTGATGGTCCGGCCTTGAGAGTCATTCCATTCCACTAGGAGCATTACCGATGCAGACGCGCAGGTTGGGACAAAATATGCGGGTGTCCGCCCTGGGTTACGGCTGCATGGGGCTGACGGGTGTGTATGGGACCCCGCCCGACCGGCAGAATGGCATCGACATCATCCGTGCGGCATTCGCGGGAGGCGTGACTTTCTTCGACAGCGCCGAAGCGTACGGTCCATTCACGAACGAGGAACTGGTTGGTGAGGCGCTGGCGCCGTTTCGAGACCAGGTTACCGTCGCGACGAAGTTCGGGTGGGGCATTAACCCTGATGGCTCTCGATATGGCCTGGACAGTCGCCCGGAGCATATCCGCGCGGTGGTGGATGCGATGCTCAAGCGGCTGCGCACAGATCGTGTCGATCTGCTCTATCAGCACCGCGTGGATCCGAACGTGCCCATCGAGGATGTGGCCGGCACCGTCAAGGCGCTGATCGGCGCCGGGAAGGTCAAGCACTTCGGTCTCTCCGAAGCATCGGCGCAGACGATCCGGCGCGCGCACGCCGTGCAGCCGGTCACCGCCGTTCAGAGCGAGTACTCGCTTTGGACACGGGACGTCGAAGAAAATGGTGTGCTCGACACATGCGAGGCGTTGGGTATCGGTTTTGTGCCCTTCAGCCCGCTCGGCGCCGGATTTCTCTCGGGGAAGATCGATTCCACGACGCCGATCGACCCAAAAGACTTCCGTCACAACTCCCCACGCTTCTCGCCGCAGGCCCGCGCCGCAAACTTCCCGGTAGTCGAGCTTCTGAACCAGGTTGCCCAGCGCAAGAAAGGGTCCGCTGCGCAAATTGCGCTCGCGTGGCTCCTCGCGCAAAAGCCTTGGATCGTGCCAATCCCAGGCACGACCCGGCGTGAGCGCCTGAGCGAAAATCTCGGCGCCGTGACGATCGAACTGACGCCGGACGAGCTGCGCGAGATCGATGCGGCCGCCTCGAGGATCGACGTGCAGGGCGCGCGATTGCCGGAAGCGGTGCTGCGCTACTCGAACCGCTGACCAGGCGACCCATCGACATCACAGGCGAGGCTCGGCCCTGGACGAGCCGCGGAAATTCAACATCACACTTGGGAACGAAACCTATGCAGAAACGTGAACTCGGCCGCAACGGCCTCAAAGTCTCCGCCATCGGATTCGGCTGTATGGGCATCAGCTTCAGCTACGCCACCCAGCTGTCGAAGGAGGATGGCGTTGCGCTGATCCGCGCCGCGGTGGAGCGGGGCGTGACGTTCTTCGATACCGCAGAAGTTTATGGTCCCTTCGTGAACGAAGAGGTCGTTGGCGAGGCGCTGCGGCCCTTTCGCGAGCGGGTTGTCATCGCCACCAAGTTCGGTTTCGACATCGATCCGAGCACTGGCCGGAACCGAGGTGTCAGCAGCCGGCCCCAGCACATCCGCCGCGCGGTCGAGGGTTCGCTGAAGCGCCTGGGTGTCGAGATGATCGACCTCCTTTACCAGCATCGGGTCGATCCGAACGTGCCGATCGAGGACGTTGCCGGCGCTGTCAAGACGCTGATCACCGAAGGCAAGGTCAAACATTTTGGTATGTCAGAACCTGGAGTCCAGACACTGCGCCGCGCTCATGCCGTGCAGCCGGTGGCTGCGCTGCAGAACGAGTATTCGCTATGGTGGCGCGCGCCGGAGACCAACGGCATTCTTCAGGCCTGCGACGAGCTCGGGATTGGCTTTGTGCCATACAGTCCGCTCGGGAAGGGCTTCCTGACCGGGGCGATGAGCAAGGACACGAAGCTGCCGGAGAACGATTTCCGCAGCGCTGTGCCGCGCTTCTCCCCGCAGGCGATGGAAAAGAATCAGGCTTTTGTGGACCTCCTCAGACGCGTCGCCGAGGAAAAGGGCGCGACTGCGGCGCAGATCGCGCTCGCCTGGCTGCTGGCCCAGCGGGCGTACATTGTGCCAATTCCGGGAACGACCAAGCTGCACCGGCTCGAAGAAAATATCGCGGCTGCCCACGTCGAGCTGAGCAAGGACGATCTACGTGAGATCGAAGACGCGGCCTCGCACATCACGGCGGAAGGTGAACGCTACGGGCCGCAGCATCTGGCCATGGTCGGCCGGGAAGCACCGCCCGCAAGGCGAACGGAGCCGTGAACCCGATGCTTACCAAAGCCGCCGATGCCGGAGGCCGCCCCGTTCCGCCGGAGCAGGTCCGTTCCGTCGCGCCGGCCCTGGAACGGTACACGCGCGAACGCCTCTTGGGCGAAATCTGGAACCGGCCGGCGCTCGACCGCCGCGACCGAAGCCTGATCACGATCGCTGCTCTGACAGTCCGCGGGCAGGCGTGGGAGCTCGGCTTCTATGCGAATGATGCGCTCGAGAATGGCGTCACGCCCACCGAGCTGTCCGAGACGATCGTCCACCTCGCTTATTATTCGGGCTGGGGTAACGCCATGGCGGCGATCGCGCCGGTGAGCGCGGTGTTCGCGCAACGCGGAATCCGCATGGATGAGCTCCAGGATGAGACGGCGCAGCCGCTGCCGCTGAACGAAACCGCCGAGGCGCAGCGCGCCAAGTATGTCGGTGATCAGTTCGGGGACGTGGCGCCCGGCCTCGTCCAGTACACGACCGATCATCTCTTCCGCGACCTCTGGCTGCGCCGCGAGCTCGCGGCGCGTGACCGCAGCCTCGTGACCGTCGCGGCGCTCATTGCCGCGGGTCAGGTGGCTCAACTGACCTTTCATCTCAACCGCGCGATGGACAATGGTCTCACCCGGGAGCAGGCGGCGGAGGTCGTGACGCATCTTGCCTTCTACGCAGGCTGGCCGAACGCGATGTCGGCGCTCGCGGTCTTCAAGGACGTGTTCTCCAAGCGACAGACTGGGAAGCGATGATCCGTACGCTGCGCGCGAACAGGTCCTTACCGTGATCAGCTGAAGGGGCTGTTCACGCAGTTGCCCCTCGAAGCACGCTCGGCTCTCGTCAGGGACCCGAGTGCGGGGCCGTACCGATCCCGGTCTGACCGAAGCGTGAGGGACCCGTGGTCGCCTGTGTGGAGCTGCCGGCGTTGCGCGGGCGAAGCAGCAGCGGCGCGTAGCGCATCGCGAACAGTCCAAATGCAGCGACCCAAAGGGCCGCCGCGAGAATCAGCAGGCCTATTGGCTCACCGGCCAGCGCCGCGGCAATCCGCGCGCAGGCGGCGAGGATGATCAACGCGTAGATCAGGATGGTCGGGCCGTCCGCCGAGAGCGCCCGGCCGGTGTGCCCGCGGCTGACCCGAGTCATCACCGCCAGAATCATGGTGCCGACGGCGCCAACGGTGAGCGAATGAATCGCCGCGTCCAAGGGGAATGCCGCGTCGAGCGTCGCGAAGCCGAGCGCGGCGACCCCGAGTACCAACCATGCGAATCCCACGTGCAGGACCAGCAGCAGTGTTTCGGAGCGCGTCGCGGCGCCGCGCCACCGCAGCAGGCGCCACAGATTGAGCGCCGCGGCCGAGAGCAGCGCTACGCCGGTTGCATGCGCCGTCGGAAAAAACACCCACGCCAGGAGCGCCGCATGCAGTACGCCGAGCGATATTCGGTCGAGCAGCCCGGCCGGACGCGGCAGCAGCGATTCCCCGCGACTCGCGAGCCAGTTGCGCGTGAAGGCGGGGACGATCCGCCCGCCCACCACGGAAATCAGCACCAGCGTCACCACGAGCCCCAGCCGCCAACCATATCCGGTGAGCCATCCGGCGCCGCCGATCGCACCGACATCCATCATAAGCTGGGCGAGCCCGAGCACGATCACCGGTGCGATCATCCCGTAGTTGCGCCGGTTGCGTGCGCTGATGATTTCACGTGCGGCGATCAGCGCGAGGGCGAACGGGAAGGCGATGTCCGCGGCGATGGCCAGCCATACGGGCAAGACATCGCAGGTCAAGGCATCGATCCGGCCGAGCAGCCAGAGGCCGACGAGCAGCCCGAGCAGCCCGCCGCTCACCGGACGCCGGCCGGTCCACTGGGAGATGGCGGTCAGCAGGAAGCCGGCGACGGCGGCGGGTACGAACCCGAAGAGCATCTCGTGGATATGCCAGTCGAGCGGATCGAAACGGGTCGGAAGCGTCAGACCCGTGGTGAGCATCGTGATCCAAATCAACAGGGCAATGGCGGCCCAGATCGCCGCCGCCAGAAAGAACGGCCGGAAGCCGTACGAGAGCAGCGTCGGCGGGTCGCCCGCCGCGCGTTCGCAAGACATATTCACTGAGCCTCCTGATGTACGTGATGCAATCGGGCGCCCCCTGCGCCTGCAGGGGCGGACGGGGCGAATCGGCGGGAACGGGAAACTGCGGACATCGTCGCCTGATGTGTCAATTCGGATCTCCCGGTGGCCCCGCTCTGACCGGGACGCGCCGTGCATTCGGCGTTAGTAAATCGCAGCACGATCATGTTGGCGGCCGCCGGTTGCCGCTCACGCGCCCAGACCGGACGCGTGAGCGGCGCCGGCGTATATCAGCACTGCAGCAGAGGGAGCTTGTCCCGGACGCCGTCCCATCGCTCGGCGTCATCCGGGGCGGGAAGCTTCTCGGCGAGCACCGGCCACGTGCGCGCGAGCCGCTTGTTGAGCTCGACATAGTGCTCTTGCTCCGGCGTCAGCTCATTGTCGGGGAAAATCGCCTCCGCGGGACACTCCGTGACGCACAGGCTGCAATCGATGCACTCGTCGGGGTCGATCACCAGCATGTTCGGTCCGCCGTGAAAGCAATCCACCGGACAGACTTCGACGCAATCGGTGTATTTGCACTTGATGCAGTTTTCGGTGACCACGTAGGCCACGATGCGCTCCTTGCCGCCCATCGCGGCTGGTGGCGAAGAGGCTAACGCCGGAAGGATTCCCGGCGCCTTGACGGGCATCAAGTCCGCCGCTGCTCCCGGCGCGCGGGCTCCGCGCGGCAGGCGCCGCCCGGCAGCGGAACCACATTCGGTTGCTCCCCGGCGTCTCCCGGGTATAGCTTTGCCGGCGGCGAGCCTCGATGTGATACCGGACAACCCTGACCAGGAAATACGATGCAGGCAGACAGCGCTCTGGCGCGCGAGCTTCGCCATCATTACCTGTTCTCCGCGTTGACGGAGGCTCAGCAGGCGCGGCTGCTCGCCACCGCCGTGCCGCGGCGGCTTGCCGCGGGCGAGCAGCTGTTCAGCCGCGGCGATTCGGCGGGGCAGTTCTTCCTGCTGCGCAGCGGTTGCGTGAAGCTGTATCGCCTGTCGCCCGACGGGGGCGAGAAGATCATGAGACTGATCCGCCCCGCGCAGACATTCGCCGAGAGCGTCCTGTTCATGGATGTGCCCCGGTTTCCGGTGTCCGGCGAAGCGGTGGATGCCGCCGAGCTCGTCGCTTTTGATCGCGAGACCTTTCTCGGCGTCCTGCGCGAATCATTCGCCACTTGCCGGGCGGTGATGGCGCAGATGACCCGGCGCATCCAGTCCCACTGGGACGAGATCGAGACGTTGGCTCTCGAGAACAGCCGCTACCGTGTCGTGCATTACCTGCTGGGGCTCGTGCCCCGGAACGCTCAGGGCCGAATCGCCGTGACCCTTCCGGCGCGCAAGATGGTCATTGCCGCGCATGTGGCCGTTACGCCCGAAACTCTCTCGCGGACGCTGCGGGCATTGAGCGATGAAGGCTTGATCGAGGTCGCGGGCGACGAGGTGACCGTCTGCGACGTCGAAAAACTTCGCTGCCACATGCACTGAATCGGCTCTCCCGCGGCGCGTGGCCGGCGCCCACCGCGATCCCCCGCCCACACGGCTCGGCATCGTGGGCGTGGAGCATTCGCGGCGGTCATTGTCCTGCCATTTTCGTGATGTATCATCGTTACGTCGCTTGCGCGAAAGCGTGGCGTCGGGTTGGAACAAGGCGACGGCGGGCGGAGAATCGACATGAAGACACGGGGAAACAGACGCTCGGGCGGCAGCTCGATGCCATGGCGCGGGCTTGCTCTGACGATCTGCCTGGCCGCTTCGGCGGGAGCTGCGGCGCACCCTCGGCGCCATTTCGTTCCTCGACCGGTCACGGTCACGGCCGTCAACCGCGCGCGCTACACCGGTATTCTGCCGACCTGGCGGCGCGTTACCCCGGTGGGAACCCTGATCAGCACGCCAAACTTCCCGACCAGCGTCGTGAGCGCCGCGGGACACGTGCTGGTGTTGGCCAATGGTTCGGCGCCATTTCAGACCGTCACCTGGTACGGCCTGGATTTGCGCCGGCAGGCGCGTCTGGCGGCCTTCGGCAAGGTGGCGCCCACCCAGGCGACCGTCGCCGCGATCGGCGGCAGCACGGCGCAGGCGGAGAATCCGCGGCATGCGGGCGCCGCCGGCATGGTCTATTCCACGGACCAGTCGGCGCGGCGACGTGTGGCGGAGGCGGCGGCCACGGAGCGGGCCGAGGAGAATCCGCTTCCTGTGCCCACGACGATCGTCTCCCACGGCGACCTTTTCCAGGGTCTCGATGCGGGCGGGAACGGCATCGTCTATGCGACGGGCGGGGATTCGGACGAGGTGCTGGCCCTGAAGATGACGGGCGGCGAAGTCAGGGTGATCCGCCGGTATGCGCTGCAATGGCAGGCGTTTCCCGCGAGCCAGTATCCCTATGTTTACCAGGGGAATCACGAGCAAAAACCGCGCCGCTTCTACCCGGACTCCGTGACGGCGGGTCCAGAAGGCCGCCATCTCTATGTGACGGGAATGCTGGCCAACAGTCTGGCGCGCATCGATATTCGCAGCGGCAGGACTGAATACGTCAACGTGGGCCCGTACCCGTTCGCGGTGGTCCTGGCCGACGGTGGCCGCCGGCTGGCGGTGAGCGATTGGGCCGGACCCGGCGTCACGATCCTGAGCCGCCGCACTCTCAAGGTGTTGGGAACCGTTCCGACCGGACCGGCGGTGGGACCGCGCACGGTTGCCGCCGGAGTCCATCCCACGGCGATGACCCGCGTGCCTCATGGGCCGGATATCTGGGTGGCCGATGCCAACGACGATGCGCTGGTCGAAGTCGATACTCGGGCGCTCAAGGTGGTGCGGGTGCTCGTCGACAGCCCGTATCCGCACGCGCCGCCCGGCAGTTATCCCGATGCGCTCGCGGTCGCGAATGGCGACCTGTTCGTCGCCAACGCCGGCAACGACGACGTGGCGGTGTTCGACGCCGCCACGGGCGCACCGCGCGGCCTGATTCCCACGGGCTGGTACCCCAGTGCGCTCACGATCGCTCGGCGGGCTCTGTACGTCGTCGCGGCCAAGGGGTTCGGCACCGGACCGAATCTGCGGTGGCAGTACATCGGTAACATGATGCACGGCGTGCTGCAGCGGGTTTCCCTGCGGGGGCTGTCGAAGAACCTGCCCGCATGGACCCGCGAAGCGCTGCAAAATGACGGGTTCCAGCGCAGCCAGCGCCGGGCTCTGGTGAGACGCAACACGCGGACCAGCGCCTTTCTACGCCGGCACATCCGCTACGTGGTCTTCGTGCTTCGCGAGAACAAGACCTTCGACGAAGACCTGGGGGACTATCGTCGGGCCGGAAAGTGGGCCGATCCGCACTTCGATCTCTATGGCCCGAAGGAGCTGCCCAATCTGTATCACTGGGCGGCGCACAACGCGCTGTTCGTGAATTTCATGGCGGACGGGGAAGTCACCGCGCAGGGCCATCAGTGGACGGACGGGGCGTCGGATTCGGATGTGGTCCAACGGCTGTGGCCCGAGTACTACTCCGGCCGCGGCCTGGTTTGGAACGCCGGCCCCGGCGGCAGCGGCGCGCTGAACCCCGAGGCGCGCGGCAGCCACGATCCCTTCCAGTACGCCAGCAGGGCCTTGGGGAACTTCGCCAATCCCTGGATCAGCTATCCCGAGCGCCTTTATCTGTTCAATGATCTGCTCGCCCACCACGTCTCGTTCGAGGATTTCGGCGAGAATCTGACACGCGCCAGAGACGGCGTCATCCGCGCCCGTCTGCTCGCCCACGTCGACCGCACCTATCCCGGCTGGGATCGGATGATCCGCGACAACAGCCGGGTCGCCGCGGCCATCTCGTGGCTCAAGGCGCACCGCGGCAGGGCCTTCCCCCATTTCATTTTCATCTGGATACCGGATGATCACACGGCGGGACTCAGTCCGTGTTATTACGCCCCGGACTACTACGTGGCCGACAATGATCATGCCACTGCGCAATTCCTCCACTATCTCGCCGGCACGAGCCAGTGGCGCCACATGGTCGTTTTCCTGGATGAAGACGACGCCCAGAGCGGTGCCGACCACATTAATGCGCATCGTACGCTCGGACTGGCGATGGGACCGTGGGTCAAATCGGACGTCCTGGATACGCAACCGCTGTCGCAAGTGAACATCGTGCGCACCATCGAGGCGGCGCTCGATCTGCCGCCGATGTCCCAATGGGATGCCGGCGCGCGGGTGATCTCCGGCATTTGGCGCCAGACGCCGCGCCGCGACCCCATGCCCGTGCTGCCCATGAGGGTGCCCGTGCGGTTCAACGCGGGACACTGCAGCAACCGGCTGCTGCTGCGGCGCGAGGCGGGTGCGGCCGGCCATGCACTGACCGCGCAGTGGCTCGAGCGTCACACCGCTGCTCACGGCGCCGCGAGCACGCCACTCGCGGCCAACCAGCGGTACACCCCGACGTCTCTCTTGAAAGTGTCGGGGCCCGAACAATTGCGCCAGGAATGGATTGCGAGCAAGGGCCGCAGGAGCTATGCCGATTTTCGGCGCTATCTGAGCGCCTACGCCGCCGCGCATGGGAATACCGTGGCAGCGTACGAGGCGAACGAGGGTCAGCTTCAATGACCCGATAGCGCGGCAAGCGCCCGGAAACGCTCCCCGAGCGAGTTCGCGGGCGCCGTCACGGGCGGGCGGGAGCGGAACGTGAACCGAGCGCGTGAGGCGCCCGTAATGCAGCAAGTCCGTCTTGCGACCTGCGCCTCAGGTAGAATTCCCCCGCGGCCACCGCCCTGCGAGAAGCTGCCGTCTCATCGCAGACGCCGCGTGTCACTGGTCGCAAGCGCGCCAATGCCCGTGACATCCCGGTGGGACAGCCGTCGGGCCTGGCCCTATCTCTATATTGCCGACTCTCAACCCTCTCGCGGGCCCATGCTCGACTTCGGACGCGACACGTTTCGGTTCCTGCGTGACAACGCCCGCTGGATCGCCAGCGGGTTCCTGCTCACCCTGTTCTCGTCCTTCGGACAGACTTTCTTCATTGGTCTTTCCGGCAATGATCTGCGCGCCAGCTTTCACCTCTCGAGTGGCGCCTTCGGCGGACTGTATATGCTGGCGACTCTGTCGAGCGCGCTCAGCCTGCCGTGGCTCGGTCGTACGCTCGATCTGATGCCGGGCTGGAAGGTCGCTCGGTTCGTCATGCCGATTCTTGCCATGGCCTGCGTCCTGATCGCGGTCGCGCCCAACCTCGTGGTGCTGGTCATCGCTCTGTACCTGCTGCGTCTGTTCGGTCAAGGGATGATGAACGAAACCGCCTACACCGAGATCGGCCGGTGGTTCGTCGCCAACCGGGGTCGTGCCATGGCGCTGATCATGCCGGGCCAGCAGGCGGGCATGGCCATCCTGCCGCTGCTCGTCGTGCTGATGGAACGGATGAGCGGCGGTTGGCGGGTGGCGTGGATCGCCTCGGGCGCGCTGATCGTGCTGGTCGGCCTGCCCTCGATCATGGCGCTGATGAAGGTCGAGCGAACACCACAATCGTCAGAGGCGAAGGCCGGCCGGCGACACAGCGCGCGCAACTGGACGCGCGCGCAGGTGTTGCGGGACCCGATTCTCTACCTGTTGCTCCTGGGGGCTCTGGCGCCGCCCTTCATCCAGACCGTGGTGTTTTTCGAGCAGGACTATCTCATCGATATTCGCCACTATGATCCATTGGTTTTCGCGGCGGCATTCCCGGTAATGTCCGTGATGACGGTGGTGTTCGGCCTGATCTGCGGCCACCTGATCGACCGGCTCGGCGCGCTGAAGCTCCTGCCGTTTTTTCTATTGCCGCTCGCCGTCGCATCGGCGGCGGTTGCGCTGATAACGCCCGTCTGGGGCGTCTATGTATTCATGCTCCTGCTTGGCATCAGCAGCGGATTCACGTCCACCGTGCTCGGCGCGCTGTGGCCGGAAGTGTATGGTCTGGCGAATCTCGGCGGCATCCGGGCGATCGTCGTGTCCGCCATGGTGTTGGCCACGGCGATCGGACCGGGGCTCTCGGGCCTGTTGATCGATAGAGGCATCTCCCTGCCGACCCAGCTGCTGTGGCTGTCCGGCTGGTGTGTCGCGGCCTGCTTCGTGCTGGCCTTTGCCGCATGGCGGGTACGGTTGCGCGAGGGACACCATGACGCCGAGCCGAGCCATCCGTGAAGCGCCGGGTCATGCCGTCGGCGTCGTGACGCCGCGTACGCCGCCCGCGAAATCGGCCGATCCACGCTCGGCGGATGCGCCGGGTGTGCCGGTCGCAGCCCTGTCCCAGAGGCCATCGAACGATCCCACGCGAACGGCAGCGCTGAGGTATCGGGAGCCGAAGCGCAAGGGTTTGCGCCGGCTGTCTTCCGCAGGCCCGGGCCCGGCCTGGCACGCGGCCAGGTGCCGATGACGGGCGCTGCGGATACCGCGCACGGCCTGCGGCTGCAGCATTCACATCCCGCATGCCGCCAATTGAGACGCGCGCACTGCCGCAGGCGCTTGGCATGCCAGTATTGTGGTCAACGACAGGGCCCGCTTGAATGATGACTCGTGCACGCGACGTATAATCCATGGCTCGTCAGCCTCTCGGTCCTCGTCGCCATTGCCGTTTCCTATACGGCGCTCATGCTGGCGGGCCGAGTGGCCGAGGCGGAACGCTCGGGCGCGCGGGTATGGCTGCTCGGCGGAGCGGCGTCGATGGGCATGGGCATCTGGGCGATGCACTTCATCGGCATGCTCGCCTGTTCCGTGCCGGTTCAGCTGCGCTACAACATCCTGATCACGCTGGCGTCGCTGCTGATTGCGATCCTGACCTCGGGCTTTGCGCTGTCGATCGCAAGCCGCAGGGACCTGACGGCCGGTCGTCTCGCGGTCAGCTCTCTGGTCATGGGTGCCGGCATCGCCGCCATGCATTACACGGGAATGGCGGCGATCCGAATTCAACCGGCGATCACCTACAATCCGGTGTTGGTTGTGGCGTCGGTGCTCATCGCGATCACAGCGTCGTTTGTCGCGTTATGGCTCTTCTTCCGGCTGCGGACCCTGGATCATCGTTTCGTGAGGATGGTGCGCGCTTCGTCGGCGGTCATCATGGGCTGCGCAATAGCGGGCATGCACTACACCGCGATGATCGCGGCGCGGTTTGCGCCGGGCTCATATTCCCATGGGGGAGCGGCGTTCAACAATGACTGGCTTGGCGTCACCGTCGGCATGGCCGCCTTTGCGGTGCTGGCGATCACGCTCATCACCCTCGTTTACGACGCCCATCTCGAATCGCGCAGCCGGCAGGACGCGCGGCGCCTGGCCAAGCTCAACGAGGAGCTGCGGTACGGCAAGAACCTGCTCAGCCTCGCGACACAGGCGGCGGGAATCGCCAGTTGGGAATATGATTTCGCCACCGGACGTTTCCTGTGGACCAAGAACGACATCATCTCC
>JAJYFU010000026.1:0-9986 GCA_021790795.1 Pseudomonadota bacterium | reverse complement strand
CCTGACGATCAGTTCGCGCACCGTGCCCGGATCCAGACAGCGGGCATTGACGCTGAATCCGTCCGGATGCGAGCGCGGGACATAGAACGACTTGATACCGCATACCGAGCAGAACAGGTGCCTGGCCGTGCCGGTGTTGAACGAGTAGGTCGCGAGGGCCTCGCGCCCGGACAGCAGCGTGAAATGCTCGGCGCGCACGACCAGATGCAGGTAGCCGGACTTGCCGCAGATCGAGCAGTTGCAGTCGGAGACATGCAGGACCTCGGGGGCCCGCACCTCGAAGCGGACGCGGCCGCAATGGCAGCCGCCACGATGCGTGACCAGGGTTTCTTCGGGCATGACCGTCGCCTCCGGCGCGCACTCTGATGCCGCACACTGAATCATAGCAGCGCCGGACCGCCGCACCCCGGGCGGCGCCGGGTCGCGATTGCGCCACGGCTCATCGCAGCGGTTGCTCGCTTGATCGAGCCCGATTGCGCCGAGGCGCGCAAAAGACGCGGTGAACGGTTAAATTTGAGGCCCTCGACCAAGGGGCGGACCGCACCGATCATCGACCCTTTTGCGGACCGTCCGGGGGGCTCACATCCCACGTCAATCCGGGAGGTTTCCCGTGCGAGTACGTAGCGCTCCGATGCTGGTTTTAGGGGCGGCCGCGGCCGTACTGGCCTGTGCCGCAAACGCGGCGATGCCGGTATCCGGGGTCGCACAGGTGCCGCGCAGCGATTATCAAGCGCTTCACTGGCGCCTGATCGGCCCGTTCCGCGGCGGCCGGGTGCTGGCGGTGACCGGCGTGCCGGGGAACAACCGGACATTTTACTTCGGGTCCGTCGACGGCGGGGTGTGGAAGACCGGGGACGCCGGGCGCACGTGGAAGCCGATCTTCGATCACGAGCCGGTGGGCTCCATTGGCGCCCTTGCCGTTGCGCCCTCCGACACGAACGTCATCTATGTGGGCACGGGCGAGGGGGACATGCGCTCGGATGTCGCTCAGGGCGACGGCGTGTACAAGTCCACCAACGGCGGGCGGACCTGGACGCACCTGGGATTGGCCGATACTCGGCAGATCGCCCGCATCATAGTCGATCCGCACGACCCCAACATCGTGTTCGTCGCCGCGCTCGGCCATCCGTACGGCCCGAATGCCGAACGCGGCGTATTCCGCTCGCTCGACGGCGGACGGCACTGGCAGAAGGTGCTGTACCTGAATGACAACACGGGGGCCGTCGATCTGGCGTTCAAGCCGGGCGATCCCCGGACGGTGTATGCGGCGCTGTGGCAGACGCGCCGGCCGCCCTGGAGTGTGTATCCCCCCTCGGACGGGCCGGGCACCGGCCTGTACGTTTCCCATGACGGGGGCGATCACTGGACGCACATCACGGGACACGGCTTTCCGGCTCACCCGGGCCGCATCGGCCTCGCGGTGGCGCCCACGCGGCCGGATTGGCTCTACGCCATCGTCGGCGGTGCGTGGAACACCGCGGGTCTGTACCGCTCTGAGGACGGCGGCGCGACCTGGCGGCGCCTGTCGCGGGATCCGCGGATCACGCAGCGCTGCTGGTATTTCTGCGCGCTCACGGTCGATCCCGCCAACGCCGAGCGCCTGTATGTGATGGACACTATCGTGCTGCGCTCGAATGACGGCGGGAAGCATTTCCTCGCGCTCAAGGGTGATCCCACGGGCGATGACTACCATCAGCTGTGGATCGATCCCACCGACCCGAAGCGCATGATTCTCGGCTCGGATCAGGGCACGGAGGTCACGCTGGACGGCGGCAAGACCTGGAGCACCTGGTACAACCAGCCGACCGCGCAGGTCTACAAGATCAGCACCGACGACCGCTACCCGTTCTGGGTGTACGGCTCGCAGCAGGACTCGGGAGCCTTTGCGCTGCCGAGCCAGACTATCGGCTATGACGGCATCACGATGGAGGAGTTCCGCGAGCTCACTCCCGGCGGGGAGAACGGCAATGTCGTTCCCGATCCCGAGAATCCAAACATCGTGTACGGCGACGGGACGGGCGAAGCCACCACAGTACAGAAGCTCGACGTACGCACCGGCCAGGTGCGCGACGTCGATCCGATGCTGGCCTATCCCAATGCGCGGTACCGCACCGATTGGACGCTGCCGCTGGTGTTCTCGCCCTACGACCACAAGACTCTGTACTTCGCCAACCAGTATCTGTTCAGCACCGACGACGGCGGTTTGCACTGGCGGCGGATCAGCCCTGACCTGAGTCGCAAGAATCCCGGTGTTCCGCCGAACCTCGGCCCGGTCACGGCGGCCGACAACATCGACGTCGGCCCCCGCCGCGGCGTGATCTATTCGATCGCGCCCTCACCGTTCACCGACCGGGTGATCTGGGTGGGCACGGACGACGGTCTGGTCTGGCGCACCGATGACGGCGGCGCGCACTGGATCAACGTCACTCCGAAGGTGCTGACCCCCTGGTCGAAGGTCGCCGGAATCGTGCTGTCGCACTTCCATCGCGGCACGGCCTACGTGGCCATCGACCGCCATCGCCTGGACGACGAGACGCCGTACATCTACGTGACGCGCAATGACGGCAAGACCTGGAGCCTGATTACCGACGGCATTCCGCGTCATGACTTCGTCAATGTGGTGCGCGAGGATCCGGTCAAGCCCGGGTTGCTGTACGCGGGCACCGAGTATGGTGTGTTCGTGTCGTTCGATGACGGGGCGCACTGGCAGTCGTTGCAGCAGAATCTGCCGGTCTCGTCGGTGCGCGACATCAAGATCCGCGACAACGATCTGGTGCTCGCGACGCACGGTCGAGGCGTCTGGATCATGGACGACATCGCCGCGCTGCGGCAGATGGGCGCCGTGCGCCCCGGAGCGGTCACCCTGTTCAAGCCCGAGCCGGCGATCCGGCTGCGGCCCGCCGGCTTTACGGGCACGCCGTTCCCGAAGAGCGAGCCGATGGCGGCCAATCCGCCTTTCGGCGCGTACATCGACTACGTGCTGCCGCGCAACGTCACCGGCCCCGTGACGTTCACCATTCTCGATGCGCGGGGCCGGGTGGTGCGACGCTACAGCAGCGCCGAGCACATCGTCCCGCCGAATCCCGAGAAGCTGGATTACGCGCCGATCTGGGCCAAGCGGCCGATGGTTCCGGCGGCCACCCCGGGAATGCACCGACTGGTGTGGGATCTGCACTACGCCGCGCCGCGCGCGCCGGGTGCGGTGGGCCCGGAGAAGCCGGGCGTCTGGGCCCCTCCCGGAATGTACACAGTCGAGCTGACGGTGGACGGAAGGACGTATCGACAGCCGCTGCGCGTCGAGCCGGATCCGAATGTCGACGTATCGGAGGCGGCTCTGCTCAGTCAGTTCCATCTGGCGCGGAAAATCGAGCGCGCCCAGTTCCGGGCCGCGCAGGCCGAAGCCGCGGCCGTCAAGCTGCTGGATGTGCTCGCCACTCGGATGGAGCAGGGAGGCGCCGAGCATGGCGCGGTCACGGCGCTCTATGCGCGGGCGCGCAAACTCTCCGGCGAGCGGGCGTTTCCCCAGCACCACATCGGCTTCGGCGGCGCTCCGCCGCGCAATCTCAGGAGCTTCGTGATGCTGTCACAGGATCTGCTGCACCTGCAGCGGGCCGTCGACGGTGCGGACGCCGCCCCGAGTCCAGATGCGCGAACCGGATACGCGATCGTGTCGCGCCAGCTCGATTCCACACTGGCGGCTTGGCGGCACGTCGAGCAGGTGGATGTGCCGAAGCTCGATGCGCGCCTGAAAGCGGCGGGCGAGGCGCCCATAGTCGATTGACCTCGCGCGGGACGCGGCGGCGAAGCCGCTCGTCCCGCCCCTCTCGGCGCTCGGTGTCGCCGCCGCAACGGCGTGAGCGCTGTCGGTTCAGTCGCGCGCGAATGGGCGCTGCGTTTCCAGGGCGAGCAGCGCCCGCTTGATCGGCAGACCGCCGCCGAAGCCGGTCAGCGCTCCGTTCGCGCCGATCACACGATGGCACGGCACGACGATGGGCAGAGGATTGGCGCCGTTGGCCAGACCGACGGCGCGCGAGGCGCGGGGATTGTCTATGCGGCGCGCGAGTTCGCCGTAGCTGATCGTCGCGCCGTAGGGAACGGCGCACAGCGCCCGCCACACCCGAAGTTGAAAGGCCGTGCCTGCGGGGGCGAGCGCCAGATCGAACGTGCGGCGATGTCCCGCAAAGTACTCCGCGAGCTGGCGCACGGCCGCTGCGAACGGCACGTCCGACTCGATCCAACTCCGTTCGGGCCGCAACGGGCGCGGTCCGGACTGGAAATGCACGCGTATCAGGCGGGTGCCGTCTCCAGCCAGCAGGAGCGTGCCGATGGGCGAGTCGACCTCGTGCCAGAAGCAGGTACCGCGGGCGCTGCCGCCGAGATCTCCGGGTGCCGGATTCGTGCGCGTCATTTTCCAACTCCTGTTCCACGCCTTGCGGATTCTGCCCGGCGGGTGCGCGAGTGGCCCGCGGTATACCACAGGTGGACGGTCGCGTAGCCGCGCCACGGGCGCCACGACTCGGCGCGCTGCTCCAGTTGCCGCGCGGATAGCGGACCGGAGCTCCCTCCAGCCATGCGCCGCAGCACCAGGTCGGCGCTGGGCAGCGCGTCCGGCTCCCCGAGTGCGCGCAGCGCGATGTATTGCGCCGTCCATTCACCAAAGCCCGGCAGCGCCTTGAGTCCTGCACCGACCTCGGCGGGACCTGCGTCGAAGTCGAGGGCACCCTGTGCGACTGCGCGCGCCAGCGCGCGCAACGCCCGAATGCGTACGCCGGTGATGCCAAGACCGTCGAGATCGCCGTTGGCGAGCCGCTCGGCCGTCGGAAACAGGTGCGTCAGCGCACCGTTGCCGGTGCTCACGGGATCGCCGAGGCGCCGCACCAGCCGCGCCGCTAACGTGCATGCCGCCGCCACGCTGACCTGTTGTCCCAACACGGCGCGCACCGCGCACTCGAACGGGTCCCAGGCCCCGGGGATGCGTACCCCGGGACGGCGGCGCAACAGCGGGCGCAACTGCCGGTCAGCACCGAGGTCGGCGGCGACCTGCCGAGGATCCGCCGCCAGATCGAACATTCGGCGCGCCGCGGCCGCGATCGGCACCAGCGCCGTGGGTGGCGCCGAGCGGACACACAGCTCGAGCGCATCGCGCCCGGGAATGGGGCGCACACAGATCACGGCATGCGACTGGTCTGTGCGGATCAGCCGCGCATATCCGTCGTCATCGAATGTTTCGAGCCCGGGCACCGCGCGTACACGCAGGAATTCGCCGACCTGCGCCCAGTCGTACGGCGGCCGGTAAGCCAGCACGAGCCGGATCTCGCCGGTCGCGCCGGCATGGGGCTCTTGGGCGGACAGTCGGCGCAGCGCACGGGGAGAGCGGCCGTACGCCTCGAGCACCGCGTCGTTGAATCGGCGCAGGCTGGCGTAGCCGGCGGCCAGCGCGACCTCGGTCATCGGCAGCGTGCTGCCGTCGATCAGTCCCTTGGCGAAGTGCAGCCGCCGCGTCTGTGCCAGTGCGAGCGGCGAGGCGCCCACGTGCTGGGCAAACAGCCGGTCGAGCTGGCGCGCGCCGAGTCCGAGCCGCGCCGCGAATTGCGACACGCGCGATTCATCGAGCGCGCCGTCCTGAATCAGGCGCAGCGCCCGCCGCACCACCGCCGAGGTACCCAGCCACGCCGAGGTCCCCGGAGCGGCCTCCGGGCGGCAGCGCAGACAGGGTCTGAAGCCCGCCGCGTGAGCCGCGGCGGCGGTGGCGAAATAGAGTGTGTGGCGGCTCTGTGCGTGGGGCGCGGCCGGACAGATGGGCCGGCAATAGATGCCGGTGGATGTCACGCCTATATAGAACCGGCCGTCGAAGCGCGGGTCGCGGCTGCGCCGTGCGCGCTCCAACATCGACCGTGCGAAGGGCAATCCGGCATCCACACCGTGAAGATACGCCCCGGCGGGACGGATGACTGGCCATTTCAGGACATCAGCCCGGAATGCCGGGCGAGCGGATCAGCCGGTGCGGGCGGCGCCGTAGGTTTCCATCATCAACCCGGTGCCCCCGCGCGAGACGTGCGCGACGACCGCCGTACGCCGGTGCAGCTTGGTGACCGTGCCGAGATTGATCGCGAACGACAGCACCACCTGTTGGCCCTTGCGCAAGCCGAGATCGGTGGTTTCGATGAACACGCCGGTGGCGCTGAGATTGATCGCCTTGCACAGCTTGCGGCATCCGCCGGGCACGCTCACGAAGACGATGGTGCGGGCGCGATGGCGGGTGTGCAGCCGACGTTCCACGTTGTGCCTTGCGCTGTGCTGATGAGCCTGACGATGCTGAACGGGTCCATTATGCCTGCATCCAAACGGTGCGGCACACGATTGAACTTATCCGCCCGCGCGCCTGGGCCGGCGCGGTGTCGCAGGCCGCTCAAGCGCCGAGGAAGTCCCCAATGGCACGGCCGAAGCGCTCGGTGTCGACTAGAAACGCGTCATGACCCTCGATGCACGGCAGCGGCACGAACCGGGTGGCGGTGCCCCCCGCTTCCAGCGTGTGCGCCAGCGCCTGTTGCTCGCTGACCGGAAACAGCATGTCGGATTCGACGCCGATAATCAGCGCATTCGCCAGATCGGCGCGCCGCCAGACCGACTGGGAAGTGCCGTGGGCGGCCAGGTCGAAGCGATCCATGGCGCGCGACAGATAAAGGTAAGCGTTGGCATCGAACGCGGTCACCCACCGCTCGGCCTGGACCTCCAGGTAGCCCTGCACGGCGAACTCCGGCGCGAACGGGGCGTCGCGGCGCAAGTCCGCGCGAATGGGCTGGCGATCGAAGCGCTGCACCCACTCGGCCGCGGACCGGTAGGTCACGGTGCCCAGCTTGCGCGCCAGGCGCATGCCGGCCGCCGGCGGCCGCTCGCGGCTGTAGTGTCCGTTGCGCCAGTCGGGGTCGGAAGTGATCGCATCGCGTTGAATCGAGCGCAGCGCGATCGCGAAGGGCGATGCGGCCGCGGTTCCGGAGATGCTCACGAGACGTCGTGCGCCGCCGGGGAACAGCGCTGCGTAGGCCAGCACGACCATGCCCCCCAGCGAAGGTCCCATCACCGTATCGAGTCGCAGGATGCCGAGCGTGTGCACGAGCTCGTGGCCGGCTCGCGCGATGTCTTCGATCGATAGATCGGGGAAGGTCAGTCTATAGGGCTGGCCGGTGCCCGGGTCGACCGAGGCGGGCCCCGTAGAGCCGAAGCAGCTTCCGAGGGAATTGACGCAGACCACGAAGTAGCGGTCTGTGTCGAGGGCCAGGCCCGGCCCGATCATGCGCTGCCACCAGCCGTCGCGGGGATCTTCGGGGGAGGCGGCCGCATGGGCGGGGGGCGAAAGTCCCGTGAACAGTAAAATGGCGTTGTCGCGCGCGCGATTCAGTCGGCCCCACGTTTCATAGGCCAGCCGCGCGCCGCGCAAGGTGCCGCCGCGCCACATCGAAAAGCCATCGGGCAGACCGACGTAGCGTCGGGCATCGGGTTCGGACTGGTCGGCGCGGGGGGCGTGCACGGCGGACATCACAATGGGCCTTATAGCTCTGAGTCGCTGCCGTCCGGGATGCCTTCGAAAAGCGGCGTCGACAGATACCGCTCCCCGGTGTCCGGGAGCATCGCGACGATCACTGCGCCGGGCGCCGCTTCCTCAGCCACCTTGAGGGCCGCGGCAAAGGTACCGCCTGAGGAGATGCCGCTGAAGATGCCCTCTGAGCGGGCAAGCTGGCGCGACGCATCAATGGCCTCGGCGTCCGTGACCGGCACGATGCGATGTGGCACGTCGCGCTCGAGCACGCCCGGCACGAAATCCGGTGCCCAGCCTTGGATCTTGTGCGAAGCGAACGGCTGACCGGACAGCAGTGCCGCAGCGGCCGGCTCCGTGGCGATGATTTGCACGTCGGGACGAGCCAGGCGGATCATCTGGCCGACGCCGGTGAGTGTGCCGCCCGTGCCCCAGCCGCTGACGAAATAATCGAGCCGCCGTCCGGCGAAGTCCTGCAGGATTTCCGGGCCCGTGGTGCTGCGGTGATAGGCCGGGTTGGCGGGGTTTTCGAACTGCCGTGCCAGGAACCAGCCGTGCTCGTGGGCAAGCTCCGCGGCTTTGCGGACCATGCCGGTGCCGCGCTCGGCCGCCGGCGTCAGAACCACCCGTGCTCCGAGCATGCGCATGATCTTGCGCCGCTCGATCGAGAAGCTCTCGGCCATGACGGCGACGAAGGGGTAGCCCTTGGCCGCACACACCATCGCCAGCGCGATGCCCGTATTGCCCGACGTGGCTTCGACCACCGTCTGGCCCGGTTTGAGCGCGCCGCTGCGCTCGGCATCTTCGACGATGCCGATCGCCAAGCGGTCTTTGACCGAACTCAGGGGATTGAAGAACTCGCACTTGACGTACATCGTGACGTGCGCAGGCGCAAGCCGCCTGATCCGCACGATCGGCGTTTTACCGATGGTGTCGAGAATGCTTTCGTAGATCATTTCGTCTTTCTACCCTCGGTCCCGGGGGGGCCACAAACAATGGTCGGCTATCTCCTCAGACCCGCAGGTTATGATGCCGGCCCCCGAGGCGGCGCGTTCCCGGCCTTCACCCTGGATCCATGACCCTATCCCCCTCCGCGGTACGATTGCAGAAACTGCTCGCGACCGCCGGCGTCGGCTCACGCCGGCAGGTCGAGCAGTGGATCCGCGAGGGACGGGTAACCGTGGACGGCCGTCCCGCGCAGCTCGGGGAGCGGGCGGGTGCCGAGGCGGATATCCGCCTGGACGGGCGTAAACTTCATCTTGGCAGTTTAACGGGTGCCGAGAGGGCCGAGGCGCTTCTCTACTACAAGCCCATCGGAGAGGTCACGACGCGCCGCGACCCGCAGGGGCGGCCCACCGTCTTCGATCGCCTGCCCGGCCCGCGGCATGGCCGGTGGGTCGTGGTAGGACGGCTCGATGTCAATACGGCGGGCCTGCTGCTGTTCACCACGGACGGGACGGTGGCGCATGGCCTGATGCACCCCTCACGACAGATCGAGCGCGAATACCTGGTGCGGCTGCAGGGATGTCCGGATGCGATGGCGCTTGATCGGCTGCGCCGAGGGGTGATGCTCGAGGACGGTCCCGCCGCCTTCGATCGCATCGTGGAACAGTCTGTGCCGCGAGCGGTGCCGTCACGTAACGCCGCGTACCGGGTGGTGCTGCGCGAAGGCCGCAATCGCGAGGTTCGCCGGCTCTGGGCGGCCGCCGGATACGAAGTGAGCCGTCTTCTGCGCGTGCGCTACGGCCCGATCAGACTTCCCGAGGGCCTTCGGCCCGGACAGTGGCGCTACTTGGACGCCCAGTCGATGGCCGCGCTCGCGGCTGCGGCGGACGGGATTGAGCGCTAGCCCGCTTTCGAGCCCCAAGTGCAATTTGCGCGCCAAAAGTTCATTGACAGCGGCCGGAACGGAAATCAAAATACGCGGCTCGTTTTCGCGGAGGGGTACCCAAGCGGCCAACGGGAGCAGACTGTAAATCTGCCGGCTTACGCCTTCGTAGGTTCGAATCCTACCCCCTCCACCAGGCCGAGCGTGGGAGTGGGCGGCGTGAGTGGGCGGACGCGGCGGCATCAGCGGGTGTAGTTCAATGGTAGAACCTCAGTCTTCCAAGCTGATGACGTGGGTTCGATTCCCATCACCCGCTCCAGGTTCGCGTTGTCCGACACAGCACCGCGCCCACGTAGCTCAGTCGGTAGAGCACGTCCTTGGTAAGGACGAGGTCACCGGTTCGATTCCGGTCGTGGGCTCCATCGCGTGACGGGCGAGAGTCAGGGTCGATGATCTTTCCGGGGCGCGTAGCCCCCAGATGTCTTTGAGGAATTTTCCATGTCCAAAGAGAAATTCGAGCGCAACAAGCCCCATGTGAACGTGGGGACGATTGGGCACGTGGATCACGGTAAGACGACGCTGACGGCGGCGCTGACGAAGGTGATGGCCGAGACGTACGGCGGG
>JAJYFU010000112.1 GCA_021790795.1 Pseudomonadota bacterium | reverse complement strand
CGCTTTTAGAATGTTGAAATGATACGAAAGGGAGCCCTTGGTGATAGAAAAACGCTCGGCGATCTGTCCGGCGGTCAACGAGCCCTGCTGCAGAAGCCTCAATATCTTCCGTCTATGAGGGTCTGCGATTGCTGGAAATACGGCGTCTCTCATAGGCCGGTCTGTAGTTTGAGAGATCTCAAAATAGCAAGCCCCGACTAGTCGTCAAGGAGATGGCGTCAGCGCCGCGGGCTCTGCTCGTGCCGCGTGAGAGCCGCGGCTGTCAGCAAAGTGAAGCCGTCGTTCTAACGACCGCTTACGAGTATCCGTGACCGGACAGTTATGGCCGGTTGCCGCCGTGCTCGAACCGAAATTCTCAAGCCGTCCGAAGTGCTCGGCCGCCTTCAACGTCCCGCGGTTTCGGTCACCTCGCACCCTTCCGACGATTACGGGATGGCGGCGATCAATCAGCCAATCCCACGGCAAACGCGAGCGCGACATTCAGACGAGCGACATCCCTTTCATCGAGCGACCCATTCCTGCGGCCAACGCGCTCGCGACGGATCGTCACGGGTTTGTCCGCCATGATCTGTGAGCGCGTCCGCAAGCCATTCTTCTCCGTAGGCTCGATGGTGACCCGAAAATCCGGCGCCTCGACAACGTCCGAGGTCATATGGCAGACGATCACGGAGGCGTGTGCCTCGGGTAGAGCGTTGGTTTGCACGATTACCGCGGGGCGCGGTTTCCCATAGTCGCCGGATGCCGCGACGGTCACGACGTCGCCGCGCTTCACTGAGCGTCAAATTCCGAAACTGCTTCGATCCATCGCATCGCTTCTTGCTCCGCGGCCCTGTCCAAGCCCGCGACCTCGGTCGCGACCCGTCGTAGAACCGCCCGCGCATGTGGATCAGGCACGACCAGACGCAACTCGCGCAGTCCCTGTGCACGGCGTCGCTCGCGCATTGCGCGCATTCGCTCTGCAGCTTGTGCCATCACCGCATCCTCCTGTGTAACGCGTTACAGATCGGGATTCAATAAGGCGATTCGGAAGCTTATAGCCTGCCGTGATCGTCTCTCGGCTCCGCGGTCGTCAGCACCCCGTTCAGGCTCTGAAGCAGCAAGCGCAGTGTACCCCCAGGGCCGTGGGGGTATGGCCGGGGGCACTTCATTCTCTCCGGTTATGTGTCTCAGCGTAATTTCAAGCACTTGCGCGAAGGATTCGACTCCCCGACCTGGGCAGACCCCACCTCTTCAGATCCCGGCTTGGCGCCGGCGCTCGACGACCTCCTGCGCCGTCGCGGACATACGAGGCACTGACCACCCCGGACCTGATCGGCAGCGGCAAGCACATTTCGATACTCACCGGCCAGCGCGAGAGGTGGCGAAGCGCGACCCTACCTCGCACGACCCATCAGTCTTGCGCGCACCGCGCCGCCGGCCGAAGGGCAAACGCCCCATCACCGAGCAACGTCAGCACGACGAGGCTGATCGCCCAGAACGCCGGATACTCCCATCCGCCGCCCTTGTCGGTGAACAGCCAGCCGTTGTGGCCGTGCACCATGACGATCGTACCGAGCATTTCGATCGCGAGCGGAATGGCTACCCACGGGGCATACACCCCGAGCACCAACGCAAGACCGCCGATGAGTTCGAGCCCGATCACCCCATACGCGGCTACCGCCGGCAGTCCGAGCGAGGCGAAGTAGGCGACAAACCCCGGCACTGTGAAGACAAAGATCTTCAGGGCGACGTGCGCGAGAAAGAGAATACCGAGGCTCACGCGCAGCAGCGCGACGCCGTACGGCGCAGTCGATTGTCTGATCATGTATTTTCTCCCGTGATGGTTTGTATTGATCTGAAGCTGAATGACAGTCAAGGCAACGCGTTCACCCGAGCCCGGTGCATCACTTGAGCCACATGGGCGCGATTGCCGTACCCCAGCCGCGACCGTAGCCGAGTACGATGTTGAGCCCGGCGAGCGGCTCGAGGTAGCGGGCGAGCTCGAGCGCCCCAACGATGATCGGCGCAAATCCTGCCGCCGCGGCGATCCTGTCGACCTCGCGCGTTGCGGCTTCGTCGTCGCCGGCGATAAAGACCGGTACCGCGGTGCCGTGGATCCGCGGCCCGGCCGTATAGATCTGGGCGAACACCGTGTTGAAGGCCTTGACCACCCTGGCGCCCGGAACACGTTTCTGGATCTCCTCCGCCGCCGATGTGGTGTGGCCGAGCGTGAGCCCCATGGAATCGGGCCTCAGCGGATTCGTCACATCGACGATCACCTTGTCCTTGAGGTCCCCGGCCTGGACGAGCGCCGACGCCGCCTCCGCATAGGGCACCGCGAGGAAGAGGATTCGCACCTTGTCTGCGGCCTCCTTGACCGTCGCCACGGATATGTTGGGACCAAGCCCCTTGGCGATATCCGTCGTTTTCGCGACGTCACGTGCGCCGATGATGACCTCGAATCCTGCCTTACTCAGCACGGTGGCGAGACCTGAGCCCACGTTGCCTGAACCGATTACCGCAATTCTCATGTCGCCTCCTCACTAAAGCCATCGATAGGTTTTGCTTCGAAACGCCAGAGTCCGGATGTCCCGGCGTACTGCGCGGGGAGAGCTTGCGATTCCGTTCACGGCGAATAAAGTGGCAAAATGAGAATTATTTATTCGTGTTCTGGAAATAATGATGGACACCCTGACGAGCATGCGCACCTTCGCGAAAGTGGCCGAGCTCGGCAGCTTCGCCGCCGCGGCCGACCGGCTGGATCTCGTCCCCTCGGCCGTCACCAAGCACGTCGCAAGCTTGGAGGCGCGGCTCGGAGTCCTCCTGCTGAATCGGACGACGCGCCGGGTAAGTCTCACTGAGGCGGGGACCGCATATCTCGAGCGCTGCAATGCTCTGCTCGCTGATCTTGAGAGCCTTGAGGCGTCGGTGGGCGAGCTCGTACAAAGGCCGCGCGGGGTGCTGCGGCTCAGCGCGCCGGTCTCGTTCGGGAGCTCACACCTCGGGCCGCTCATCGCAGGCTACCGGGAGCGCTACCCCGAGGTGCAGATGGATCTCGTGCTCAACGATCGCCTGATCGACCTTGTCGAGGAGGGGTTCGATCTTGCGATCCGCATCGGGCGGCTGCCCGATTCGAGCCTTGTCGCGCTGCGGCTGGCCATCACGCGGATGGTCCTTTGCGCCGCACCTGGATACCTCGAGCGCCGCGGCACGCCGCGCCAGCCCGCCGACCTCGAGCACCACGACTGTCTGGGCTATGCCTACTGGGGGGCGGGTGAGGAATGGCGCTTTACCGGAAGAGCCGGTGAAGTTCAGGCAGTACGCATCAAGCCCGTGGTGCGGGCCAACAACGGCAACATCCTCAAGGCGATGGTCCTCGCCGGGCAAGGCATCATGCTGCAGCCGGACTTTCTCGTCGGAGACGACGTCCGGGCGCAGCGTCTGGTACCGCTACTACCCGAATACCACGCCGGAGAGCTTGGAATCTTCGCGGCCTATCCGCATCGCAAGCACTTGTCGGCAAAGGTCCGAAGCTTCATTGACTTCATCGCGGGCGCATTGAAGCACGATGCGCCGTGAGACCGGCATCGGCCGCGGTGTTGCCCCCTCGTTAACGGTACCTGGGACCGCACACCCAATCGTGCCGCATCCGCCGGATCGTACAGAGTCGAGTTCCGCTTCCGGACCCTCAGCGAGCACAACGGCCGTTGCGCAGCAGTCGTTCATCACGGCCACCGAGGATCGCGAAACCACTCTGGAATCGAACACGGACTACAGCTCTCTGTGCGTAGAATCCGCGTCCGGAATGCCTCCGATGTATACTCTTCAGAGCGCCGGTCCAGGAACCCTGTCGTGAGACTATGAGCGTCCAATCTCTTTACTTGGTGTCTATTCCGCAATTGTCGCCGCGGCCTTTGCCGTTACGGTATTCATTGGAGTTTCAAAGCACCCCGCAGCGCTACGATTCAAAGAATCGACGGCCCGGCGCATAAATGTCGCAGAGCCGGATGGCACACCCCACTTGATTATCTCCGATCGACATGATTTCCACGGCGCAATTATCAATGGGCATGACTATCCGTTCCAACAAGACACGGCAGGGATGCTGTTCTACAACAATGAGGGCAGTGAAAGCGGTGGCCTTATCTTTGGTGGACACAAGAGCAAGGATGGGAAGCCGACAAGCTGGGGCACCTGAGCTTCGACAAATACATGGAAGATCAGACGGTGGTTATTCAGGCGAACCAACGCGGAAAGCGCCATTTCAAAGGCTTTTCCATAATAGATGAGCCCGATTATCCGATCACCGACATCCTTCAGGCAATCGCAAAAAGCGAAGGACACCCAAACAAGCAGGCAGGAATCATCAGGGCGTTTTGCAGAGCGCATGGGTGCGGAAAAAAGCGGTTGTTCCGCGGAGAAACTCCAAATAAGGCAGCGTCTCTCCTTCTGAAAGATCGCCAAGGTCACACACGCCTCGTGCCGAGCGTTCGTCCAAACGGGGCTCCGATACTGCAATTTCCGAATGCGAACGGCAAAGTCATTGGCCAAATACCGCATGTCAGGAATCCCAGTCACTAATGACCGACAACAGACCCAGCACATGCGGCGAGCGACCGCTACGGGAAAATTATGCAAACGTTTACTTGGGGACAAAACTGGGAATCTCTATGAAACGACGGAGTACGATGGCGCGAGCGGCGCAGGCACGATGTTCGAGTTCAACTGACGGGACCCGGCGGCCAAGTTCGCGGGAACGTCGCAATTCAGGTCGAAGATCACCCCCCGCGCCCGTCGAGTGACGAGCGCCCCGCGCGGCGCTGTACGGCCGTGTCCGCCGGGTACGGATTCGGTTCGATTTCGTTCGACCCGCCTTCTGGATCGATTCGAGCAACGCCCGAGGCAGGCGTTGCCCGATACGCTGACCGGCGCGATGCGCGGGCAACTGTGATCGGCCGCACGGCTGGACGTCGCGCTTCGCCCCGGGCGGTCCGCGATGCGCAAAAACGTGAAATCAGGTGCTCCCCGAGTCCTGCGACAACCTTATGTTGAGGCAAGTGATGGTCGGCTCAGCGGCAATAAGGCGGAAAACGCCGGGATGGTGCGCGGGACTGCTCCTCCCGTTGCTCGCGGCCGTGAGCAGCGCGGGGCCGGCGCACGCCGGCTGCTTTCCCGTGCACGAACGGGAGTTCGTCGCGCTGCGCCACCTGGTCTCGCGCGACGCCAGCGAGGCCCTGGCGAAAGCCGACGCACGCGTCGCCCGACTGCCGGCCGGCAGCGCGCACACCGATCCACGGCGCCTCGCGGGGCTGTACGCCATCCAGGCGGCCGCCTACCGCGAGCTGGCCCTGTATCACGCCGCACGCGCCCCGGCCCTCCGGGGCCTGAACCTGCTCGGCGGAGCCACCGACCCGCTGCGCCAGCAGCTGCTCTCGAGCTACGCGCTCAGCTTCAACGCGCCAGCCCGGATTGCGCGGGCGCTGCGGCGGATCGAGCAGGCCCGCGCCCCGCTGCAGCCGAGCTCGCCCAGCGCTCTATGCCTGGAAATCACGGCGGGCGAGCTGAACATACTGCGTAATCGCTCCGACCTCGCGATCCGCGACCTCACCCAGGCGTATATGCAGGCTCAGGCGCTCGGCCTGGCCGTCGTGCGTACCGATGCGGGCGTCTTCCTCACTCACGTGCTGCGCACGATGGGCGACTACAGGCAGGCGCTGAGGCTGATCCGACAGATCATCGGCTGGGACAAGGCGCACAAATCGACCGACTATCTGGCCAATGACCTGTACTTCGAAGGCGGGATCCTGCGCTCCATGCGTCACTTTCATCAAGCCATCGCCGTCTATCGCAGGGCGCGCGCCATCAGCTTCACGAGCGACAATGACCAGGGAGTCGCTTACGCGAATCTGCGTATCTGTCAGGTCGACCTCGCAGTGAAACGGTTCGCCGCCGCGAGCCGGGCGTGCAACCGTGCCGCACCAGTGCTCGCGGCCGGAAAGGCGCACTCCAGCGTCAAGGAAGCCGACGCGCTGCTGGCGCGAATCGCGCTTGCCGAGAAACATCCGCGGCACGCCCTCGCGCTGCTCAACAAAGTGCTCGATCACTCCGGCGCGGACATGGTGCCATCAACCGTCGCTCCCGCCTACCTCGCCCGCTCACAGGCTAACGCCGCGCTGCACCGGTATGCGGCCGCGTATCGCGACCAGAGTGAGTACGTACGCCGCTTCAAGGCGCAGAACCGGATCAGTCAGGCGCGCCTGAGAGCCGCTCTCGAGATGCGTTTTCGGACCACTCAGGAGTTCCGGCGCAACGCCGTATTGAGGCGCAAGCTCCAGGCCGCTGCCCATCGGGCCGCCAAGCAGCGCCAGCTGCTGAACTGGATGGGAACCGCCGGCGTCGCCGGCGGTCTGGTCATCGTCCTGCTGTCCTACATCCTGATCTCGGATCGGCGCCATCGCCGGCAACTGCTGCTGTTGGCCAATGCAGACCCGCTGACGAGCCTGCCGAACCGCGGGCACACTGCGCAGCTGGCCACCCTGGCGCTCGACTCGGCGATCGAGCACAGCCGGCCGCTCACCGTGGCGCTGCTCGATTTCGATCACTTCAAGACCATCAATGACCAGTGCGGTCACGCCGCCGGAGATCACGTGCTGCGCGAGTTCGCGCGCCTCTCGCACGAGGCGCTGCGCGGGACCGACATCCTCGGTCGCTGGGGTGGAGAGGAATTTCTCCTGGTGCTGCCGGAGGCGACACTCGACAGCGCGCTGCTCACGGTCGAACGGCTGCGCGCGCTGGCCTCGGGCATCGACATCTCCGCCGGCGAACCTCCCACGCAACTGCGTGTCACGTTCAGCGCCGGCCTGGCAACCACGGCGGAAGGACCCCGCACACTCGATGAGATCGTTGCGCGCGCCGACGCGGCCCTCTACGAGGCGAAGGACGCCGGCCGCGACGCGGTGTGCATCAGCCGCGCAGCGCGCGCGGCGCCGCGATGGGGCTGATCAGGGTCATGGCGAGCGGCTGCACCGGGCGGGCCCCGCGCGGTGCCGGCTGCCCGGCCACCGAACCTCCTCGACATTCCAACATCGCGGCGGCGCGGCGTGGCCAGGCAAGGCCGCCCGCACACACACGCGGCACCGTGGTCGACAAGGGCCGCCGCGCCGCTTATGCTCCGGAAAGTTTCCCAGCTGTTGCTGTTGCGCGGTGCCCCACCCCTCACCCCACACCATGAGCTTCTGCAGCCAGTGCGGTGCACGGCTGACGGTGCGCGTACCGCCTGGCGATCACTTGCCGCGCTACGTGTGCGAGGCGTGCGGAGCCGTTCATTATCAGAATCCTCGTCTGGTGGTCGGCTGCGTGCCGGAGCACGCCGGACGCATTCTCATATGCCGGCGGGCGATTGAGCCGCGGCGAGGCTACTGGACGGTACCGGCCGGCTTCCTGGAGAACGGGGAGACGTTGCAGGAAGGCGCGGCGCGCGAGTCCCGCGAGGAGGCGCAGGTCGAGGTCGAGATCGGCTCGCTGCTGTCCGTCGTGCACGTGCTCGAAGCCCATCAGGTCCACGTGTTTTTCCGCGCGGACATGCGGGTGGACGAGCACGGCGCGGGACCCGAGAGCCTGGAGACCGCTCTGGTCCGGGCGGAAGACATCCCGTGGGCTGACCTCGCGTTTCCGAGCACGGAGTTCAGCCTGCGCCGCTATCTGGAGGACCGCGCCGAACAGCGCGAGACGCACCACTTCGCGACCCTGCAGCGCCGGCTCACCTAGGCCTGCGGACCGCGCGGCTTTGCGGGCCGCGCGCGCCACGTGGCAGAATGCGACGCCCGGCACGGCGCCCCGCTTGCCGCCGACCGCGGGCAGCATTACAGCCCGTTGTTCTGGAAGGAAATTCGATGACTTTCGTGGTGACTGAAAACTGCATCAAGTGCAAGTACATGGACTGCGTGGAAGTCTGTCCGGTCGATTGCTTTCACGAGGGACCGAATTTTCTCGTCATCGATCCGGACGAGTGCATCGATTGCACCCTCTGCGA
>JAJYFU010000111.1 GCA_021790795.1 Pseudomonadota bacterium | reverse complement strand
GATCCGACGCAACGCGCCGGCGTCAATACATTGCACGACCAGTTGGCGACCGCACTTGTAGCGCAGGCAGAATCCGCGGCCCGCGCCGGCCAGCGCGCGACCGCGCGGGAGGATCTGGCCGCGGCACGCCGCTGGGGCGCGAGCGCATCGGCTCTGGCCACCGCCACCGCGCTGGCCATCAAGGCGCCCGCCGCGCCCACGGCGGCGCAGCTGATGGAGGTGGCCCGGCAGCTGTACCGCACACATTACGTTGCGCCCGCTTATCCGCAACGCGCGCTTGCGCGCGGCCTCTCGGGCGAAGTGACGGTGCAATACGTCGTCGACACGCAGGGCCGCACCCGTCAGCTGCAGGTGATCAACTCCAGACCTGGAGCGATTTTCACTCGCGCGGCGCTCCGGGCGATCCGCCGCTGGCGCTATGCCCGGCCGGAATTCCGGGGCCGGCCGGTCAGCGTGCCCGTCCGCACCGAAATCCGCTTCGTGCAGCCGAACTAGTCAGGTGGATCCCATGCAATCCTCAGGCGCTGATCGAATCCGCCGGCTGCTCACTGCCGGGGCGGGCGCGCTGCTGGCCGCGCTGATGGCGCTGGTGCTGATCGTCGGCTTCCGGCTGGCCACACGGATCCGCGCCAACGTCGCATTGCTGCAGCGTGCAAGTCTCCTCGAAGCCTACCCGTCGGAAGTCTCCCAGCAGCTGACGGCGCTGCGCGAGCGGCTCGGCACACTCGAATATACCGGCGGCGTTCACCAGGAGCTCGCCGACTCGGTCGCCAAATTCGATCGCAACCTGGCCGCGCTCGAGCGCCGGCCGGGGGTGGATCCGGCCGTGCTTCGCGCGGCGGGGCGTCTCTGGAGAGCCTATACCCCGGTCCTCGCGCCGGTGCTTTCCTATTCCGGCGAGCCGTACTCGGACACCGACTTCGGCAGCTCACTATCGGTGAGCGGCAAGATCTTTTACACGCAGGTTCGCCGCGCGGAGCTGTTCGCCCAAAGCAGCGCTCCGGCGTTGCACCGGCGGCTCGCCGCCCTCAGCACCGCGCTGCAGAAGCGCACCTCGAGGGCCGCATCGCGTCTGCGACTGCTGCTCTCCGCCGGTGTGCTGGCGGTGCTGCTGCTCGGCGCGGCCGCGGCGTATCTGCAGCTCGCCCGCAGTCGCGGCGAGCGGGCGGCGCGCGCCGCCGAGGAGCAGACCCGCGACATCCTGCACACGGTGCGCGAGGGCTTGTTCCTGCTCGACGCCGATTACCGCATCGGCGCGGTCTGGTCCCAGGCCCTGAGCCACTTGTTCGGCCGCGAGGATTTCGCCGGCCTGCCGTTCGAGGAACTGCTGCGCGACAAAGTGTCGCCCGCGACACTCGCCACCGCCACGAAGTACATCAAGCTGCTCTGGGGCGAGCGCGCGCACGAAAACCTGATGAAGAGCATCAACCCGTTGGGTCAGCTCGAAGTCATGCTGGACAACGGCCGCGGCGGCAAGGAAACCCACTATCTGCAATTCAACTTCCACCGTGTGCTGGGCCCGAAGGGCGTCAAGCACGTGCTGTGCACCGTCGCCGACATCACGTCGAACGTGATGCTCGCGCGCGAACTGAACGAGGCCCAGGAGAGCGCCCACTCCCAGATCGACATGATGGTCAGCATGCTGCACTCCGATCCGCTGCAGGTGGGCGGGTTCCTCGATACCGCCTCCGCGGGCCTGAAGCACGTCAATGCCATCCTCAAGGAGCCCGCGCGCAGCCATGCGGAGTTCAGCAGGAAGCTCACCGGCCTGTCGCGTGAGCTGCATTCGATCAAGGGCGAGGCGTCGGCGCTGAACCTGATGAGCATCGCCCAGCGTGTGCACCACCTGGAGGATATGGTCGAGGAGCTCAAAGGCAAGAGCGAGCTCACCGGCAACGACTTCCTGCCTCTGGTGCTGAAGCTCGACGAGTTGTTGGCCCATCTGCGCGCGGTGCGCGAGATGATCCTGCGCCTGGGGACCCTGAAGGACGGTACGTCCCCTTCCGACGGCACATTGAGCACTCCGATCCTGCGCCTGACGGGCGCCGAACGTCCGAACGGCGCGGATGAGCTCGCCACGACCCTGCAGGGGCTGGCCCGTAAGCTCGCCGAGGATCACGGCAAGCCGTTCACTCTGAGCCTCGAGGGACTCGAGGCGGTTCCGACCGCCTACCTGCCCACCGTCAAAGACTGTCTCATTCAGATGTTGCGCAATGCCGCGGTGCACGGCATCGAGCCGGATGCGGTGCGCCGCGCCGGATCCAAAACCGCCACGGGCCAGGTGCGCGCGCAATTCCGCCGCCTGGAGAGCGGTTGCGAGCTGGTATTCGAGGACGACGGCGCCGGCCTCTCGCCCGAGGCGTTGAAGGAAGCCGCCGTGCGCAAGCAATTGCTCACCGAGGAGCAGGCGGCCGAGCTCGACAACCGCTCGGCCTTGGCGCTGATCTTCAAGCCCGGCTTCTCCACCCGCGCCGAGGTGTCGATGGATGCCGGCCGCGGCGCCGGCATGGACGTGGTGGCCAAGGCCGTCTATGCGCTCGGTGGACGAATCGGTGTGAGCACCCATCCGGGCCGCTTCACGCGCTTCAAGATCGCGCTGCCCGCGCCCAGCCAGACCGCGGTGGCCTAGCGGCAGAAGCGGCGCGCATGAGCAGCGGCTATCCCCTCGACAGGCGGCCGGTGAAGCTGCTGATCGTCGACGACTCGAACATCGTGCGGCGGCGCATCGAGCGATCGCAGCAGTTCGACGATCTGCAGGTGGTGGGAACGGCGGCCAACGGGTTCGAGGCGCTGGAGCTTGCCCGACGCACCGACCCGGACCTGGTCACCATGGATCTGACGATGCCGCAGATGGACGGCATCGAATGCATCACGCAGCTGGTGAAACTGAAGCCCGCGGTGCGCATCCTGGTGATTTCGGCGCTTGCGGACAAGGCCACGGCGGTGGAAGCCATGGAGCGTGGCGCCAACGGCTTTCTCAACAAGCCGTTCAGCGACCGGCAGCTGAACGAAGCAATCGCCGAGCTGATGTATTGATCACGGGCACACGAGCACCGAGAATCTAGTCATGCTGCGGGAAGAGGAACTCAAGACCTTCGTCGACGGCACGACCCGGTACTTCGAGGTGGCCGCACAGCAGCCGGCCACCATCGGCTCGCCGTATCTGCTCGAGGGCGAGGCCGCCATGCACGATTACACCGGCATGATCAACGTCAGCGGCAAGCGCGAGGGCGTGGTGTACTTCACCGCGCCGCGCGCGATGCTGACGGTGCTGCTGATGAAGATGCAGGAGAGCGACTTCAGCCACGAGAGCATGCGCGATCTGGTCGGCGAGGTCGCCAACACCATCTCGGGCAACGCGCGACGCGATTTCGGGCATGACTTCGTCATATCGGTGCCCAGCGTGTTTTCCGGCGAGAAGCCGCAGATTCCGCAGCCGCCCGGCGCCCGCGCCTTCGTCATCCCGATCCACTGGCGCAGTCACAGCGCCAAGCTGGTCGTATCGCTCACCTGAACGGCCCGGATCGGCGGCCGCGCCCTTGAGGCCGCGGCTGCACGCCTACGCAGCCGGGCTTTCATCGCTGCGCAGCCGATAGCCGAGACCGGCCTCGGTCACCAGATAGCGCGGCTTGCGCGGATCCGGCTCGATCTTGCCGCGCAAATTCATGATGCACACACGCAAACCGCGGCTGTCGCCGAGGCGCTCCGGTCCCCACACCTCGCGAATCAACTGCTGCTGCGTGATGATCGCGCCGAGATGGCGTGCCAGAGACTCGATCACCCGGTACTCCAGCGGCGTGAGGTGCAGTTCGCCGGCCTCGCCGCGAGCCTCGCGCTTCTCGAGATCGATCTGCAGCAGTCCGAGCTTGAGCACGCCCGTCCGCTCCGAGCCGCGTACGTTGCGCCTGAGCGCGGCGCGCACCCGTGCGAGCAGCTCTGCGGCGCTGAACGGCTTGGTGACATAATCGTCGGCGCCCGCATCGAGCGCGGCGATTTTCTGCTCCTCCTGGGTGCGCGCCGAGAGCACGACGATCGGCATCGGCGACCAGGCGCGCACCCGGCGGATGATCGCAATGCCATCGCTGTCGGGCAGCCCCAGATCGATCAGCAGCAGGTCCGGCTTGTGGCTGCGGCTCTCGATTTCCGCGCGCAACGCCGTGTCGGCTTCGATGACCCGGTAACCCTCGGCCTCGAGCAACACCGCCAACACATTGCGGATGGCTGGCTCGTCCTCGACCACCAGCACCTGGTGCATCGCGTCGGTCAAGCGCGCGGCTCCCGCGACGGCAGTGTGAACTCGAACCGGGCGCCGCCTCCGTCCCGGCGTCGCGCCGAGATCTCCCCGCCATGGGCCCGCACGATCGCACGGCAGATGGTCAATCCCAGGCCCGCCCCGGCGACCGTTCCCTCGCCGCTGCCGCGCTGGAACTTCTCGAACAGCTGCTCGGGATCGCCGGCCGGCAGTCCCGGACCGTCATCCTCGACTACCACGCGCACGCCGGCACCCTCGTTGATCGCCGAGACCCAGGCATGCGTGCCGGGTGGCGTGTATTTCGCGAGGTTGTCGAAAAGATTCGCGAACAGCTGCGCCACGAAGCCCGCGTCGACGTACACCGGCGGCAGATCGGGCGGGATCTTGAGATCCACGGTGTGATCCTGCAGCCGTTCCTGGATGCGCTGCAGTCCGGCGCCGGCCAGATCCTCGACGCTCTGCCAATCGCGCATCAGCGGTACTTCGCCGGACTGGAACCGCATCAGATCGAGCACGTTGGACACGAGTTCGGACATCTCTCGCGCCTTCACCTCAATGGAGGAGGCCAGCTCGCGGCGCTTGGGCGGCTGAAGCGCCTCGCCGCGCTCAGCCAGCGTACTGGCCGCACCGACCATGACCGCGAGCGGCGTACGCAAGTCGTGCGAGATCGAGGCGAGCAGCGTGTTGCGCAGGCTCTCGCGCTCCGCGGCCAGACTCGAAGCTTGAGCGGCATCGGCGAAGCGCGCCCGCTCGAGCGCGAGTCCGATCTGCCCGGCGAAGGTCTGCAGCAGCTGGTTCTGCTCCGGCAGCAGCACCCGCCGCGGATTCGACGGCAGCACCGCCAACACCCCAGTCGGGCGCTGCCCGTCACCGAGCGGCACGTACAGCGCGGGTGTCGCCGGCAGCGTATCCGAGCCCAGGCCGGCGCGCTGGCCGTGATCGTTCACCCACTGCGCCACAGCAAGATCCGCGCCACGCAGCGAAGTGTCGGACGGCTGCCCGCGCGGGCGGTGCAGCTTGCCCGCCGCATCGGGCAGCAGCACGACCGCCCGGCAGTCGAATACCTCGGCCACGTGCCGCACAGCCACGCCCGCCATGCTCTCGGTCCCGCGCGTCACCGCAAGCTCACGGCTCATGGCGTACAACGCGGCGGTACGCCGCTCGCGCGCACCGGCGACCCGGGTCTGCTGGCGCACGTTGGCCGTGAGGGTCGAGATTACCAGACCGATGATGAGCATGGCCGCGAAGGTGATGAAATACTGGAAGTCGGCGACCGCGAACGTGAATCGCGGCGGCACGAAGGAGAAGCAGAACAGGAGCACATTGAGCACGGCCGTGAGCGCCGAGGGACCGCGCCCGAGGCGCAGGCCCGCCACCGTGACGCCGAGCAAATAGACCATGGCGAGATTCGACAAATCGAAGTGCGGATACATCGCGAACGCGAGCAGCGTGCACAGCCCGCTCACCCCCGCCGCCCAGCCGTACCGTTCCCACGGAATATCCGCCTGGAAGGCCCCGATGGGCAGGTAGGCCGACGGCGCCGGTCGTTTCGTACTGCCCGCGGGAGCCACCACGATCACATCAAATCCCCGCGCCTGCTTCACCAGCACGGTCGAGGTGGATGCGCGCGCCCATGTGCGCCAGCCACGCCGTTTCGGCGCACCGACCAGGACGCGCGTGACACGGCGTGTCTGTGCGTACTCCAGCAATGCCGCCGCCGCGGAGGGCCCGTCCAGGGTCACCGTCTCCGCGCCGAGGGACTCGGCCAATCGCAACACGTTGATCCTACGATTGCGCAACGTTTCTGACAGACGCAAAAGAGCCGGCGTCTCAACATACACCACCAGCCAGCTCGCCGCGAGTGCGTCGGCCATGCGCTTACCCGCGCGCACCAGCTGCTCGGCCTGATCGTCCGGACCGACCGCCACCAGGATGCGGTCCCCGACGATACGGCCGCGGGCACGACCGGTTTGCAGGGCGCGGGAGGCGGCCTCCACTCGCTCCGCGACCCGGCGCAGCGCGATCTCGCGCAGCGCCATCAGGTTCGACTTGCGGAAAAAACGCTCGGAAGCGGCCGCGACGGCGTCGGACAGGTACACCTTTCCGGCGTGCAGCCGCGCGATCAGATCGTCGGCCGGCAGATCGATCAGCTCGATGCTGTCAGCTTCGTCGAAGACCCGGTCGGGGAGCGTTTCGGTCTGACGCACGCCGGTGGTCTGAAAGACCAGGTCGTTCAGGCTCTCGAGGTGCTGGACGTTGACCGTGGTCCAGACGTTGATGCCGGCCAGCAGCAGTTCCTCGATGTCCTGCCAGCGCTTCGGGTGACGGGGTTGCGGCACGCCACCGATCAGATTGGAGTGCGCCAGCTCATCGACCAACACAATGGCCGGCCGGCGCGCGAGCGCCGCATCGAGATCGAATTCCTGGCGCACGATGCCGCGATAGGCGACCGGCAGCGTCGGCAGGCGCTCCAGCCCTTCGGCCAGCTGCTCGGTCTCGACACGGCCGTGGGGCTCGAGATAGCCGATGACCACGTCGGTGCCCGCGGTCCGCTCGGAACGGGCCGCCTGCAGCATGGAGTAAGTCTTTCCGACCCCGGCGGAGGAGCCGAAAAAGATACGCAGCCGCCCCCGGTTGGCCCGCTCTTCCTGGGCCTTGACTTGGGCGAGCAGCTGATCCGGATCGGGCCTGAGATCGGCGGTCGGGGCGTTCACCCCGCCATTATCCGCCGGGAGACCCGTTTTGCGCGCGCCCTTCGTCCATTCCGCCGGCTATTTGACGGCCGCCGGCGGTTTCACGGCATCCAGGGCCAGATTCAGCTCCAGCACGTTCACGCGGGGCTCGCCGATCATCCCGAGCCAGGGGTAGCGGGCGTGCGCGGCGATCAGTCCGCGTACCGTGGCAAGGCTCAGATGGCGCGCGCGCGCGACCCGGCCGGCCTGATAGTAGGCGGCTGCGAGACTGATGTCCGGATCGAGCCCGCTGGCGGAGGCGGTCACGAGGTCCACGGGGATCGGCGCGGTATTACCGGGATCAGCGGCCCGCAAGGCGGCGATACGGCCCTTGACGGCCTGGATAAAGGCCGGATTCAACGGTCCTAGATTGGAGCCGGTGGAGTCCATGCCGTTGTATGGCTGCGGGGTGGTCGCCGAGGGCCGGCTCCAGAAGTACCCCGCGGCGCTGAACGGCTGGCCGATCAGGCGCGAACCGATGGCCTTGCCGTCGCGCATGATCACGCTGCCGCCGGCCCTGTCGGGAAACACGGTATGGGCGATGCCCGTGATGACCAGCGGATAGACGATCCCGGTCAGCGCAGTCATGAGGAGCAGCAGCACGATCGCGGGACGGAGTACGGATTTGCCGAGTCCCTCCAGAGGCTCGCCCCCGCGGGGGCGCGGCGGCGCCGCGTCGGAAATTGCTCCTGGCAATTCTGTCATGGCGTCACCTCTCAGGTCAGATGAAGGAAAGTCAGGCCCATGTCGATCAGCTTGATGCCGAGGAACGGCACGATGATCCCGCCGAGGCCGTAGATCAGCAGATTGCGGCGTAGCAGCGTCCCGGCGCCGAGCGGCCGGTAGCGCACACCCTTCAGCGCGAGCGGAATGAGCACGACGATGATGAGGGCATTGAAGATAACCGCCGAGAGGATCGCCGAAAACGGGCTCGTCAGATGCATGACATTGAGCGCATTGAGCTGTGGATAGGTGGTGGCGAACGCCGCGGGAATGATCGCGAAGTACTTCGCGACATCGTTGGCGATGCTGAAAGTGGTCAGCGCGCCGCGCGTCATCAGCATCTGCTTGCCGGT
>JAJYFU010000110.1 GCA_021790795.1 Pseudomonadota bacterium | reverse complement strand
TTGCGTAGCGGTAGACTGTGCGTGCTGCATCGGTCTTTCTCGTCACGACGGGCTTTTGTGGCAAGCGGGTTTTTTCTCTCGCTAGAAGCGCAAAAGTTCATACAGACCTCAGCACCAGGATGCCAAACGTCACCGTCAACGACAAGGCGCCCCGCCTCGGGTCCGACGATAGCCTCATCCGCAAAACTGAGCTCATCATCAGCGGCGTCTTGCGCGGCGGCGTGCTCCTGAGCGTCGCGGTGATTCTCGCCGGTGTTTGCTATTACTACGCGCTGCGTCTGCTCGGCCGAGTGCCTCCCACAACTTTTCCGGACACTTTGGCGGAGGTTGGCATAGGTCTGAAAGCCGCCGAGCCGATGGCGATCGTAACCGCGGGTCTGCTCGTACTGCTCGCCACGCCGGTGCTGCGGGTCGTTGTGTCGATTGCCGCCTTTGCGATCGAGAAAGATCGCACCTATGTCATCATCACCACGATCGTTCTGGCGATCCTGCTGTTCAGTATCTTCGGGGTCGGGGCCTATCTTGGACGGCCGGGCATGGCGGACGTCCCGAACAGCACGTTCGGCATCCTGATCTTCATCGCGCTGAGCAGTGTGTTCGCGGGTTTCGTCGGCGCGCTCGCGGGGCTCGGCGGCGGTGTATTCATCGTGCCTATCCTGACGCTCATCTTCCACGTGTCATTCGCCACTGCCATCGGGGCTTCCATCGTGTCCGTGATCGCCACTTCCTCCGGCGCGGCGGCGGTTTATGTGCGTGATCACATGACCAATCTCAGGGTCGGGATGTTTCTGGAAATCGCCACGACCACGGGAGCGGTTTGCGGCGCCCTGGTGTCATCCATGCTCAACGATACGGTGCTGTTCATCGTGTTCGGTGTGATTCTGCTGATTTCGGCGATACCGCTGGTGATGCGCCTCGGCGAAGAATTGCCGCGGGGCGTACAGAACGACAAATGGGCCGGACGGCTGAAATTGCCGGGCACTTACTCGGACCGCCGCACGCACGAGAACGTCCCCTACCATGTGGCGCACGTGCCGATCGGTTTCGGCATGATGTATGTGGCGGGCCTCATTTCCGGCCTCCTCGGCATCGGCAGCGGCACCTTCAAGGTGCTTGCGATGGACACCGCGATGCGGCTCCCGATGAAGGTCTCGACCACCACGAGCAATTTCATGATCGGCGTGACGGCCGCGGCCTCCGCCGGGATCTTCTTTCAACGCGGGGACATAGACCCGATGATCGCCGCTCCGGTGGCGGTCGGCGTGCTGGGTGGCTCCATGCTCGGCGCGAAGACGCTCAATCGGATGTCCAACGTGCGCCTGAAGCAGGTGTTCGTGCCGATGATTGCGCTGGTGGCGCTCAGCATGCTGGCCCGTGGCCTGGGCTGGCTGTAAGGCGCAGTGCCTGGCGGGCGCCTCAGGGATGCATCAGCAGTGGCACCGTGCTTGACTGGATCAGCTGGGTAGACGTGCCTCGCGCCAGCCAGTTCAGGATCTCGCCGCGGCGGAAAGCGCCCATGACGAGCCCGTCAGCCCGGTAAGCGGTTGCCGCCTCAAGCAGCACTTCAGCAGTCCGCCGTCCCTCCGGGGCAACCACCCGGTAGCTGGCCCCCGGGGCGATCGGCGCAATGGCGGCGCGCGCACCTTCCAGCACGCTCTCGTCCTGGCTGACCGAAACCGCCTCCACCTGCTCGGCCGCGGCGAGGAACGGTTGGAAAGCGACGAGGGCGCGACGCAGCGGCGGCACGTCCCACCAGCCCACCATCAGCCGCTGACCGAAGCCGCCCTCCCAGGCCGGCGGCACCATGACCACGGGATGGCGGATGCGCAACAGCGCCGCGCGCAGCGCCTCGCGATGCCCGGGGGGCTGAGTGTACGGCGCCGCGAGCACGACCATGCTTGCCGTTTTGCGATAGTGCCGCATCACGCGCCATTCGTCGCCCTTGTAGAGATCGAACTCGGCGGAAATGCCGGTCGTCCGTGTCCATTCGGCAACGATGTCGTGCAGCTTCTCGGTTTCCAGCCGCTCGCGATCGGCCAGCTGGTCGACCTCGTTTTCCGAAAGCTGCTCCGCCGAAGTGAAAACAATCGAGCGCGGGCCGACCTCGACATGCGCAAGCCGCAGCTTCTGGCCGAGACGCTCGCTCATCAGCGAAGCGATGCGCAGGCACTGCGTCGCTCCGGTTGTGGACGCAAGCAGCACCAGGATGACTTTCGATTCCATGGTCGGCACCTCGGGTCTGAGCACAATCTCTAGAGGAACTGTACACGTCCGTCTATCAGAGTCCTGCCCTGACACGTCATCGCGCCGTTCTTGACGGCACGCGTCGTGTCTCGGCTCCGCGGGCTTTCGAGCCGGTTTGCGGATCGACGTGGGGCGACACTGAAGCTGCACGACGGTTGGTCATTGTACCGCATCCGCCGCGCAGACCGCGCCCCGTGCGGTATTTCCCGGCCTCCCGCAGATCTTCTCGGTGAGAATTCCCTGGCGTTTACAATGCGGCGCTCGTGCCGCTGCGAGCCTGCCCACTGCCGCCTGGGTGGGGTTTTCCGAGGGGTCCACCAGCCCTCGCCGCGCTCGCTCGAGCGCTTGGCCCGACTGCTCGGGGGCGCCGCAGGTTAACGCGTATGGGGTTTGTCGCCGGCCGCGGCCTGAGCCGCGGCGGCGGGATGGCGTCCCGTCCAACCGAGGTCCTCGCTGATGCGCCGCGCCGTGCCGACCACATCCCTGCTCAAGGTCTGCATGCGATGATCGCTCATGTATTGCGCGGCGCTCGAGACGCTGATGGCCGCGATGGTCCGTCCGGCCACATCGCGGACCGGTGCGGCGACGCAGCGGATCTGGTCCTCGTTCTCCTCGAGATCGAAGGCAAAGCCGGCGCGGACGTAGCGGCGCATCCGCTCGAGCCAGTCCTGCAGGCTGATCTCGCCGCGCCGCTGGGTGCGCTCGGCGCGGAACAGCTCGACCCAGGCGTCCTCGTCGAGATCGAGAATCAGCGCCTTGCCGAGACCCGTGGAGGTCACGGGTTGCAGCTCCCCGATCCTGGAGCGGATATTGATGCGCCGCTTGCCGGGGACCTTGTCGAGATAGAGTACGTGCCCCTGATCGAGTATCCCGAGGTGTACGGTATCCTCGGTGAGCAGCGCCAGGCGCTCCAGATGCGGGGCGGCGACACGCGGAAGATCGAGCTCGTCACGCACCCGGAACCCGAGCTCGAGCAATTTGGGCCCGAGGCTGTAACCGCTGTGCGGCACGAACGATAGGTAGCGCCGGGCGGTGAGCGCTGACGCCAGCCGGTGCGTCGTGCTACGCGTCAGGCCGAGCCGCTCTGCCAGCTCTCCAAGCTTGATCGGACCCTCGGCGACGACGTCGATCACGTCGAGCCCGCGCAGCAGGGTCTGACTGCCGAGACGCGCGCGCCCCGCATCCTCATCCGCCCCTGAGGGATGCTCGAGCCTTCCGGATGGACGAGTGCTTCTCATTATGTGGTACCCGTATTAGTATGTGGGACAAAGGGGCCGGCCGCAACTCGTGCGCGCCGCCGTCCATCGCATTGACCCATTCGCCGAGTGCACACACCGTACATGAGCTTTCCGCCGATCAGACAAGTGCGCGCCTTCATCATTCGGGGCGGGGGCGCCGACTACCATGACCAGCAGGGCGGGCACTGGATCGACGATCACATCGCGACGCCGATGAGCCGGTATCCGGAGTACCGCCAGAGCCGGCGCAGCTTCGGGATCAATGTCCTGGGCACGCTGGTGGTCGAGATCGAAGCGGCCGACGGGACGATCGGGTTCGCCGTCACCACCGGCGGGGAGCCGGCGGCCTACATCGTCGAGCACCATCTTGCCCGGTTTCTCGAGGGCCGTGATCCGGCCTCGATCGAGAAGATCTGGGATCAGATGTACTTCGCCACACAATACTACGGGCGTAAGGGCCTGGTCGTGAACGCCATATCCGGGGTCGATCTGGCGCTGTGGGACCTGCTCGGCCGGCTGCGCGGCGAGCCGGTCTATCAGATGCTTGGCGGTGCGGTGCGCGACGAGCTGGTCTTCTATGCCACTGGATCTCGCCCCGATCTGGCCCAGTCCCTCGGATTCATCGGCGGGAAACTCCCGCTGCATCACGGACCGGTGGAGGGCGAGGCGGGGCTGAGGCGCAACCTCGAGGCGCTCGGCGAGATGCGCGCCCGTGTGGGGGAGGACTTCTGGCTCATGCTCGACTGCTGGATGAGCCTCGACCTGCCCTACGCGATCAGACTGGCGCATGGGGCGCGCGAGCACGGCCTGAAGTGGATCGAGGAAGCGCTCTCTCCCGATGACTACTGGGGTTACGCACAGCTGAAACGCAGCGCCCCGTCCGGCATGTTGGTGACCACGGGCGAACACGAGGCGACGCGGTGGGGCTTCCGCATGCTGCTCGAGATGGATTGCTGCGACATCATCCAGCCGGACGTCGGCTGGTGCGGCGGCCTGACGGAGCTGATGAAAATCGCCGCCCTGGCCGACAGTCGCGGCGTGCTGGTCATTCCGCACGGCTCGAGCGTGTACAGCTACCACTTCGTCATCACCCGCCACAACAGTCCGTTCGCCGAATTCCTCATGATGGCACCGGCGGCCGACCAAGTCGTGCCGATGTTCCATCCCCAGCTCATCGGCGAGCCGGTTCCCATCAACGGGCGGTTGAAGTTGCCGGATACGCCGGGCTTCGGTGTCGAACTCAACCGCGCGCTGCCCCTGCACCGCCCTTATCCGCGCTGAGAGGATGCGAATCCTTCCGCTTTTGGTTCAAGACTGCAAGAGATCCCGATATACGCCATGAAACTTCTGCGCTACGGCCCCGCCGGCCACGAATTGCCCGGACTCCTCGATGCCCAGGGGAACCTCCGCTCCCTTTCCGGAAGCATCCCCGACGTCGACGCCGCCCATCTCTCGCCGCGCAGCCTCGCCCGTCTCGCGGCGATCGACCCGGCGACGCTGCCCGCCGTATCCGGAAAGCCGCGGCTCGGCGTCCCGTTCGCCGGCACGCGCAAATTCATCGCCATCGGGCTCAACTACGCCGATCACGCGGCGGAATCCAATATGCCCATTCCCGCCGAGCCGGTCGTCTTCACCAAAGCCGTCAGCTGCCTGCAAGGCCCGAACGACGACGTCATGCTGCCGAAGGACTCCAAGAAGACCGACTGGGAAGTGGAGCTCGGCGTGGTCATCGGCACCACCGCCCGTTATGTTGAAGAGCGCGACGCCCTCGAGCACGTCGCCGGATACGTCGTGGTCAACGACCTCTCCGAGCGCGAGTACCAGATCGAGCGCGGCGGGACCTGGGACAAGGGCAAGGGCTGCGATACCTTCGGCCCGGTCGGTCCGTGGCTGGTGACGCCGGATGAAGCGGGCGATGTGCAGAATCTCGGCATGTGGCTCGAGGTCAACGACACGCGCATGCAAGACGGCAACACGCGCACGATGATCTTCGGCGTCGCGACCCTGATCAGCTACGTCAGCCGTTTCATGACGCTCGAGCCCGGCGACATCATCACCACCGGCACGCCCCCCGGCGTGGGCATGGGTCGGAAGCCCGAGCCGGTCTACCTCAAGCCCGGGGACCGCATGCGCCTCGGCATCGAGAAGCTCGGCGAGCAGGCACAGACTGTGTACGCCTGGCGGCGCTGAGGAGGGCGGCACATGACGGTGTATTCAGGACGTTTCGCGCGGCGTGTTGCGGTCGTGACCGGCGGCGGCTCGGGTGTCGGCCGCGAAGCGGCGGCACGCATCGCGCTCGAGGGCGGTCAGGTGTGCCTGTGGGACTGGGACGAGAAAGCCTTGACTGCGGCCGCACAGGCGATCCCGGGCGCCCAGATCGCCAAGGTCGATGTGGCGGACGGCGAGCAGGTGGCGCAGGCCGCCGAGCGCGCCTTCGGCGCCCACGGTCGCATCGATATCCTGATCGCCAGCGCCGGGATCACCGGTCCCACCGCGACGCTTTGGGAATACCCGCAGAACGAGTGGCGCCGGGTCATCGACGTCGATCTGCACGGCGTATTCAACACCTGCCGGTCGATCGTCCCGTACATGCTCAAGAACGACTACGGCCGGATCGTCAACATCTCGTCCGTCGCCGGCAAGGAAGGCAACCCGAATGCGTCGGCTTACTCGGCCGCAAAAGCGGCGGTGATCGGCCTGACGAAATCGCTCGGCAAGGAGCTGGCGCAAACCGGCGTACGCGCCAACGCCGTGACACCGGCGACCTTCAAGAGCCCGATCCTCGCCCAACTGCCGCAAAGCCAGATCGACTACATGCGCTCGAAGATTCCCATGGGACGGCTCGGCGAGGTCGAGGAGGTGACGGCGCTCGTGTGCTGGCTGGCGAGCGAGGAATGTTCATTCTCCACCGCCGCCACCTTCGATATCTCCGGTGGCCGTACGACGTACTGAATCGAGCTCGACGCCCGAAAGCCACCGGCGTAAAGCCGCTCGAACGCGCAGCCCCATGACACAGCACCTCGACGTCGTCGATGCCCACATGCATCTGTGGGACCTGAAGCGCATCCGGTATCCGTGGCTCACGCCGCCGCTGCCCGTCGGCATCACCGGCGACGTCAGCCCGATCGCCCGGGACTATTTGCTCGACGATTATCTGGACGACGCGTCCCGCGGCGATGTGCACGTGCGCAAGATCGTACACATCGAGGCGGGCGCGCTCCCGGCGGATGCGCTCGCGGAAACGCAATGGCTGCAGAGTCTCGCCGATGAGCGCGGCTATCCGCAGGCCATCGTGGCCCATGCCGAGCTGGAGAAGGCGGGCGCTGCCGAGCTGCTCGAGCGGCATGCCGCGCACCCCAACGTACGCGGCATCCGGCAGATTCTCAATTGGCACCCGGATCCCGCCAAGACGTACACGCCGCGCGACCTGTTGGCCGACGAGGCGTGGCGTGCGGGGTTCGCGCGCCTCAAACACCACGGCCTGTCGTTCGATTTGCAGATCTATCCGGCACAGATGCCGGCCGCGGCGCGCGTCGCGAGCCGTCACCCGGATACAACCCTGATCCTCAATCACACCGGCATGCCCGTGGCGAAAGACGAGGCGGGCATCGAGGCCTGGCGCAGCGGCATGCGACTGCTCGCCGCGCAGCCGAACGTCGCGGTGAAGATCTCGGGACTCGCGATGCTCGACTGGCACTGGAGCCGCGACAGTCTGCGGCCGTTCGTGCTGGAGACCCTGGAGATCTTCGGCGCGCAGCGGACCATGATCGCCAGCAACTTCCCGGTCGATCGCCTGTTCGGCGCGTTCAGCAACTTTTATGCGGCCTACGCGCGCATCCTGGCGGGCGCGAGCTCCGCGGAGCGCGCCAACCTCTTCTCCGGCACCGCCGAGCGCATCTACCGGATCTGACATGACGCCAAACCCCCTGCTCGGTGTCTTCTTTCATTGGATCGGCGGGTTCGCCGCCGCGAGCTTCTACGTGCCCTACCGGTCCGTGCGCGGCTGGTCCTGGGAGGTGTTCTGGCTCGTCGGTGGAGTCTTCAGCTGGATCCTGGCGCCGTGGTTGTTTGCCAGCTGCGCCACGCATAATCTGCTGGCGGTGCTGGAAGCGACACCGCCGCGCACGCTGGCCTTGTGTTATTTCTTCGGCATTCTATGGGGGTTCGGCGGGTTGACCTACGGGCTGACCATGCGCTACCTCGGCATCGCGCTGGGCACCGCCATTGCGCTCGGGCTCACCGCGGCATTCGGCACCCTCATTCCGCCGCTGGTAAGCGGTCAGCTCTTCGGCAGCCTCATCCATACCACCGGCGGGCGTGTCGTCCTGCTCGGCATCGCGGTGGCGCTCGCGGGCATCGCGGTCGTCGGCAAGGCCGGTCACGACAAGGAGCACGAGCAGGCCGCGCGCCATCTCATGGAACAGGACCGCACGTTGCCGCGCGAGACCGACTTCCGTAAGGGCATCGCGGTGGCGATCTTCTCCGGCATCATGAGCGCATGCTTCGCCTACGGACTCGATGCCGGCGGCCCGATCCGACACCTGACGCTCGCGCAGGGAACGGGTGCGCTCTGGCAGGGACTGCCGGTG
>JAJYFU010000109.1 GCA_021790795.1 Pseudomonadota bacterium | reverse complement strand
TGCAGAGCATGCCCCCGGCTCCACCGGACCTCTCGAGCCCTGGTCCCGCAGGGTGCCGAATCGCCCGCGGCCGAGCACACCGGAAGTCCTGCCTGCGTGCGCGTCGGTGTCAGATCCGCGGGTCGCCACTGGCTCATGCCCATTCGGCACTACAATGGATGCTCGGGAGCGCGTAACCGACAGACTCATCATGCCCACCTCCCCCCTCGGCGAATTCATCGACCGTCATCCACGGCTGTTTGTACTGACTGGCGCCGGCTGCAGCACGGACTCGGGAATTCCGGATTACCGTGACGCCGAGGGCAACTGGAAGCGCTCACCGCCGGTGAATTTTGCAGCATTCACGGGCAGCGCCGCCGTACGCCAGCGCTACTGGGCGCGCAGCCTTGCGGGCTGGCCGCGCATAAGTCGCGCCCGTCCCAATGGCGCACACGCCGCGCTTGCCCGCCTCGAGCGCGGCGGTCATATCGACCTGCTCGTGACTCAAAACGTCGACGGGTTGCATCAATCCTCCGGCAGCAACCGGGTGATCGATCTGCACGGGCGCATCGATCAGGTCCGCTGCCTGGGCTGCGAGCGCATTACTTCACGTGCCGCGCTACAGATTAAGCTGCTTGCTTGCAATGCCGAGTGGCGTGCCCTCGAGGCGCGCAGCGCGCCGGACGGCGACGCCGATCTGGACGACCTGCCATTCGAGCGCTTCACCGTACCGTCCTGCGAGCACTGTGGCGGAGTGCTCAAGCCCGACGTGGTGTTCTTCGGCGAGAGCGTTCCGCGTTCCCGGGTCGAGGCGTCCATCGGCCGCCTCGAACAAGCGGACGCCATGCTCATCGTAGGATCCTCGCTGATGATTTACTCCGGCTACCGCTTTGCGCAGCACGCCGCGCGCCATGGGCTGCCGATTGCCGCGATCAATCTCGGCCGAACGCGCGCCGACGCACTGCTCAGCCTGAAGGTGACGGTGCCGTGTGCCGAGGCGTTGGCGACTATTTGAGGCTCGATCGCGACGGCCACGGACGGCCCCTTACGGAGGCGCGCTCACCGGCGCGCGCAACCGCCGGCCCTCGAGCCATTGCCAGGACACCAGCGAAGGCACGCCGCACAGCACTTCACGCAGACGCTTGGCCATCGAGACCGCCAGGGCCATATCGGTGCCCACGCCGAGCATGTGCCCGAACAGTACGAACGCCACCTCCTGCACGCCGATCCCGGCAGGAACGATGAACGCCACGTAGCGCACCGCCTGAGTCAGGCTCTCCAGCACCAGCGCGGTCTCGACACTGACCGGGTGGCCAAACAGGCGCAACGCAAACCAAACCTCGAACGAAGCCGAGACGAAGGCCATGAGCTGCACGCTGCCGGCCAGCAGCAGCGCCCCGCTCCTGCGCAGCGCGGCCTGCAGCTCATCGTCGAGCGATGCGGCCCCTTCGGCCATCAACCGCTTGCCCACAATGGGTCGCAGCAGACCATGCAGTCGCTTGAACACCGAGCCCCGCCGCAGCACCAGCACCAGCACCAGCGGGAACGGCAGGCTGGCGAGGAAGATAATCTGCAGAGCGTCGAACGAGCGTCCCGTGGCATGCATGTGCAGCAGCAGGAGCAGTCCCATGGCGGTAAAGACATAGACGACGAACAGCGTCAGGAGGATCTCCAGGATGACGCTGACCACGACCGGAGTGGCCGGCAGCTTGCGCCAGCGCATCAGGCGGACCGCCGCCACGCCGCCTCCGACGCTCGCCACCGGCAGTAGACGATCGATCGCATCGCGAACCGTCGTCACCCAATACACGTAGCCGAATCCGGCGCGCGGCTCGGGGTCGCACTCCCGCAACAGCGCCCGCCAGCCGATCGCGTAGAGCAGAAAGTAGCCGGCGCGGTACGGCACCAGCCACAGCAGCCTCCAGCCGGCCACCTCCCAGGTGTGCGCCATGGCGCCGAGGTCCGCGTGCACGAACAGGCCGATGAACAGGGCCAACCCCAGCAGCCCGCCGATATATCCAGCGATTTTCAGAAACGGTCCTCACGCGCAGATTGGGCCGCATTATGGACAAAGCGCAACGTGCAATCGAGCCTCAAGAGGGCCGGCGCATGACACCCCCGACGTCCACGTTGAGCCCATTGCGGCGCCCCGTGATGCGCAAGGTGAACAAGCTCTTGCACCGGACCCAACAGAGAAGCAGGTCCTACCTCGCGACCGGCACGATCAAACTAAGCATGCCGGCCTGGGCGCGGCGCGCGTAACTGCGGAAATTTCCGGCTGAAACCGCGGGCATTGCGCCCAGTACGGATTGGCGTCGCGCATCGCAAGGGACGTGATGCCTCGAGGTATCTGGTCAATGTTGGCCCGCGCATGTATCAGCCGGGACTGCGATTCGCCCGCGGCTCGCGGTGACGAGCGTTTCCAATGCCACCGGAAAAACGCTTGCACTGCTGCGGATACTTACCGAATGAACCCGCCAATACGTAGGTACCGCACAACGGTCGGTCCGCTGCGGGGAATGTCCGTATGGCAGGTGCCGTGCGCATCTGCGAGCCTTTGCGCCGGGGGCGGCCCCGGCCGTGATCGCACGAGCGGCAGGCCTTCGGGTCCAGTGATGCTTACGGGGTGCGGCGCGCACATGACGCCCGCGCAGAGGTTCTATGTATCACAATATCCTGGTTCCCATCGACGGCACCGAGATCGGCGAGCTCGGATTGCGCGAAGCGATCGGACTCGCGCGCGGGTCAGACTCCAGGATTCGGTTGCTTCACGTCATCGACAAGGCCCCCGGCGACGCTCCAAGCTCGACGCCCGGCGCGGCTGGGGAGTGGACCGCCCAGATGCGCAGCAACGGCGAGATGGTCATCCATGATGCCAAGACAGCGGTGCGCGCAGCCGGCATCGAGGTCGATGATCGCCTGATCGAGGCGATCGGCGAGCGCGTTGGACCGTTCGTGATCTCCGCGGCCGCTGACTGGCCCGCACAACTCATCGTCTGCGGCACCCATGGTCGTCGCGGCTTGAGCCGGATGCTGCTAGGCAGCGATGCCGAATACATCGTACGCCACAGCGCCGTCCCGGTGCTGCTCGTGCGCGGCCAGCCCGAGTGACGCGGTCCGCGACATCGCATCAATGATTGGAACCTGACGGATGGCTTTCGCGCATCGGTTCAAGGACCGCGCCGCAGCAGGCATCGAGCTCGCACGAGAGCTGCAGCGGCGCTATCTGCAGCCTCCGGTGATCATTCTGGGGCTTCCGCGTGGCGGTGTGGCGGTCGCGTTCGAGGTCGCCCGACTGTTGCAAGAGCCGCTCGACGTCCTGCTGGTACGCAAGATCGGCCTGCCCGCACAACCCGAGCTCGCCATCGGCGCCATCGCCTCCGGCAATATCACGGTGTATGAACCGCCCGTCGGCACGGCGATGCCGGATCTCGCCGCGACATTCGATCGTCTCGTCGCCCTAGAGCGGCGCGAAATCGCGCGCCGTGAGACGATTTTCCGCGCCGGACTTGCTCCCCTCGAACTCAAGGGCAAGACCGTCGTCCTCGTCGACGACGGGATTGCAACGGGTTCCACCATGATTGCCGCCATTCGCTCCGCGCGCAAGGCCGGCGCCGAGTCCATCATCGCAGCCGCGCCCGTGGCCTCGTCCGAGGCTGCCGAACTCATCCGATCGGAAGCGGACACCATCGTCATTCTGCAGACACCGGCCGCCCTGTTTGCAATCGGGCAATGGTACGAGCAGTTCGAGCAACTCGAAGACCGCGAGGTCTGCGATCTTCTGGCCCTCTCCCGCAAGCGCCCAGCGCCGGCACCCGACCCCACGAGCCTGCACGACGCGCGCCGCGCGACACCGACCGAGGTCGACAGATGACCGCGGGCGCCGTGGTCGCCGCTCTCACCGAGAGCCGCCATCTCGGCACGGCGGTCGCCCGCGAAGCCGGACTGCCCCTCCTGCGGGTCGAGGAACGCGGATTCGAGGACGGCGAGTTCAAGCTTCGAGCGCTCGAGTCCGTCCGCGGGCGCACCGTGTTCGTTCTGCAGTCGCTGGCCGGAACGGCATCCGCACCGGTGTGCGAGCGGCTGATCCGCCTGCTGTTCCTGCTGCAGGGCTTGAGCGACGGGGGCGCAAGCGCGACGATCGCGCTGTTGCCCTATCTCGCGTTTGCACGCAAGGAGCGGCGCACTCAGCCGCGCGACCCGGTGACCTCGCGCTATCTTGCCCAGTTGCTCGAGGCGGCCCACATCGCTTGCGTCATTGCAGTCGATGCGCACAATCCGGCCGCCCTCGATAACGCGTTCCGCGTTCCAACCGTCCACCTGACTGCCCTGCCGATGATGGTCGAGCATTTCGCCGCCGGCTCGGCGGTCCGGCCGCTCACCGTCGTCTCCCCCGACACCGGCGGCATCAAGCGCGCGCAGATCTTCCAGGAGCGTCTGGCGGCGGTGACGGGCCACGCAATCGATCTGGCCTTCATCACCAAGCGCCGCGCGCAGGATGTGGTCTCAGGGGGGCGGCTCGCCGGTGAGGTGGCGGGTCGTGCTGTAATCGTGCTCGACGACCTGTGCGCCACCGGCGGGACGTTGATTCGCGCCGCTCACGCATGCCGCCGCGCGGGTGCCGAATCCGTCCGGGTGGCCGTAACGCACGTACCGCTGCCCGGCGGTCTCGATGCCCTGGTCGAAGCCGCCGAGATAGACGGCATCGTCGTGACCGACAGCGTCGGTCGCGAGCTTCCAATGAGTTCCGCAGCCGCCGGCTCGAGCAAGCTGGTCACGCTGCCGATCGCGCCGCTGCTCGGCGAGACCGTGCGCCGGCTGTCCGCGGACGAGCCCTTGGCACCCCTGCTCGCACGCTGGCCGCCGCAGGCGCAGGAGTGACTTGCGGGGCCCCGTCTCCCTGTCCGATCATTGAGGAACCGACGCCGGCACCGCACCGTTGCGCACACACGCGGGAGCACGCGCGGATGCGCACCGAATGAAGCGCAACGCGTCGGCCAAGTATGAGTTCGCCCGCGCCCTCCAGACGCGCCGCTCGCCGGCGAATGACTCATCGCACAGATGCCACGCGGTGACCTGCGCGCGCACGGCAGCCCGCCGGCACAGGTAGAATTGCATCAAGGCCTGCGGGACCGGATCGCGCAGGATGCGGCGGTATTCCGCGATCAGTGTCTCGCCAATCCACGGCCGTCCGAGGCGCGCACACTCGAGCGCCAGGAATGCGATTTCCTCCGCTGGATCGAGCCGGCGCAGATCAGCGTCGAACTCCAGACAGTCGATCACGCAGACTTCCGATGATCTCCCGGCAAGAAATACATGTTCCGGGCGCAGGTCACCATGACCGTCGCGCAAGCGCGCGCCGCGACCCGCAAAGAGGCCGGGGTTTTCGCTCAGGAAGCGCAGCTGAGCCTGCGCGAGTTCGGCCACCTGGCGGTGATTCAATCCGAGCTCACGCGCATAGAGCTCGCGCGCGTTATCGTCGATCTGTCTGCGCAACCGCGACAGGTATCCCCGCCGAGTCATCGGCCGTGGTCGCGCGAGCTCGAAAAACGCGGCGAGCCGCGCCACGATCCGGCCCAGATCCCGAGGTCCGATTGCCGAGGCCGTTATCAGCCAGTCGAGCGCGCGCTCGCGCGGAAGCTTGCGCATCTCGATGAGCCAGTCGACGATCCGAGCGCCGCCCGCGCACGACAGCGATCCATCCCGGGCGCGCCTGAGCGCCACTACACGCACGTAGACTCGGGGCGCAAGCCGTCGATTCAGCCGCAGCTCTGCGCGGCACGCGCGCTTGCGGCTGGCGACGGTTCGATAGTCCATCACCCCCCGGTACACGCGCTTTTTCAACTTGAATGCCCGGGATCCGACCAGAAACACCCAGGCGAAATGAGTCTCGATGACCTCGACCGCGCACGGATGTCCGCCAAAATGTCGAGGATCGGCGAGGCAGGCGACCGCGCGCCGAACCTCCTGGTTGAATTCCAAGTCAGTGCGCCTTCTGAAATCACAACCAGCCGGACCCTACGCCCCGCAGCGCGCGACGCACATGCGTAGATCTGCCGAGCCCCCGCGCGGAGGTACGGCCGTCACGCGCCCGGCCACCGGTCCGTGGAATAGTCGCTCCGGTGCGCCGCCGCCCAACGCTTGGCCTGCGCGATGGCGATTCGGATCGCCCTACCCTCGTCGTAGCCTTGCTCGAGCAGCGCATTGGCGATGCTGACCGCCTTCGCACGCGCAGGCGGCGCCAGATGGGCCATGGCCTGCGGGAAGTGTGAGTCGTTCCAGGGCATCAGTGATCGTTACGCGTGACCGCGTCTCGCGGTTGTCCGTCTGTCAGCCCAGCGTCGGCCTCGATGCACAGCCCAGCGTACCGGCAGCGACCACGGCGATCACCAGGAGAATCACTCCGACGATCAGCGCGATGACAAGGTGTCGAGTGTGCGCTCTCATGTCTCACCGCTCACGTGTTCACTGATCTCGGACGCCACGGCAGGCGCCGGTTCCGCACTCACCGGCGAACGAAAGCCTCGCGGCCTGATGACCAGCACGTCGCACGCGAGCGCACCGAGGACCTTCTCGGCCGTATGGCCGAAATACGCTCGCTCCGGATAGCTGCGTGAGACCGCCCCCATCACCACGATCTGCGCCCGCACTTCCCGCGCGAATGACGGAAGAAGGGTCTCGACGGCACCCAGCTCGACACGCACATCGTCCCCCGCCGTGCTGTGTCGGAAAGCGATCTCACGGACTCGAGCCTCGGCCGCCGCTAGCCGCGCCTCCTGTTGAGCCGAGACCGGCGGCCGCCCCGCCCGCGCCGCGCCAGCAGCCGCAGGCAGCGCGGACACGGCATGGAAGACACGCACGTCGGCATCCGCCAGCGCGTACGCGACCGTCTTGGCCGCGCCGATGATTGCCTCATCGAGTTCCGCGGGAATCTCGAATGCATGCAGCGGATCCACGGCCGCAACGACGCTGCCGGTCGAATAGACGTTGGCGGTTCTGAGCAGCAACAGCGGACACGGGCACGTCTCGATCAGTCGCGCCTCCCGATAAACCGGTACGCGCGGCGTGGCTGCGCCCGCGTGGCTCGCAGGCAGGATGAGCAGGTCCGGCCGGTGGCGTAACACCTGGCGCACCACTGCTTCGTCGAACGGGTAATCCCACCGCACGCTCGCACGCACCTTAAGTCCCTGGTCGCGCAGCGTATCGCCGTGCCGCTCGAGCCGGCGATGGCGCTCCCCGACCCGCTCCGAGATATGCCCTTCGAGCTGCTCACGGGTTGCCGGTGTACGCGCGATTTCGGGCTCATAGACGCTGTTGAAAAGCTCGATCTGCGCGCCCAGGCCGCGCGCGATGCGACCCACGCGGTCGAGCGCGTGCTCCGGCACGAAGTCGACATCGGGCACGGCGAGCATGAGATGGCGCCAGATCATGGCGTCACAACATGACGCGCTCGAGAGGTCTACGCAGCGAACGCGTGCTCGCCGGCCCGTAACCAAAGCGGATCAGCACATCCGGCGTGCGGGACTGCAGGCCCAGACAGCTGGCCAGCTCAATCCGGGCCGCGCGCGCCGCGATCGGCTCATTGACGACCGCCGCGCGCATGTTGAGCGCCGTCGCCTGCAGCAGGAATCGCTCGCAGACGCGCCCGACCGCCACCCAGTCGCAAGGATCGCGGCCGGCACCGGCTAACACGGCAAACCCCCCCGAGCTGCGCGCCCGCCGGACATACTCGTCGCTGCCCGCAGGAACACCCGTCAGGATGTCACACGCCGGGGTCGCCAGCCACGGCGGCAGAGCACGGCCGCCGCGACGGCGCACGTACACGCCGTCCCGCCTGTGCAGCGCTTCGCGCTCATTGAAACGCAGCCATTTCCGGCGCTCCGTCAGGAACGCCAAATCCAGGGTTTGGATCGCGTATGCCGCGCGCATGACCTCCACGAGCTTCTCGATCCGCGGCCTGTCGGTCACCAGCAGAATATCGACTCCGAGCCCGCCTCCGGCACGCTCCAGCACCTCCAGCTCTCTGCCGGAGGGCGCCCGTTCGTCGTAGGCGTCGGCCGCGCTTTGCCGGCGCGGAATCGCGTGGAACAGCCCCGAGGGCTCGATGTGCGCCGCCGGCCTCAGCTCGAGCTTCATCCCGCCACGCCCCACGGGGT
>JAJYFU010000108.1 GCA_021790795.1 Pseudomonadota bacterium | reverse complement strand
AAGCGCAACGGCGCGCCATTCTGATTCGGCAGCACGCGCCCATACAGCCCCACCACCATGAACGCGAGCGGATTCATCGCCTCGTCGATGCGCAGTCCTTCGCGATACGGCCACTGCAGGATCGGCGTGCGCTGTCCCCGCATCTGGCTCGGGCGATAGACAGACTCGAAGGCGACGTACTTGGCGCGCGAAGTGGGCTTGAAGCGCTTGAGCATCGTGGCCAGCGGGATGCCCACCCAGGGGATCACCATCGACCAGGCCTCCACGCAGCGGAAGCGATAGATGCGCTCCTCGAGCGCATAGGGCTTGAGGAAGTCTTCGAGCGCGAACGTGCCGGTGTGCTCCGCCTCGCCGGCCACGGCGATGCTCCAGGGCCGTGTCTGGAGCCGTCCGGCGTACTCGGCGGGGTCGGTCTTGCTGGTGCCGAACTCGTAGTAATTGTTGTAGTTCGTGATCTGGTGCCACGTGTTTGGCGTCTCGTTCTGATCCGGCGCGTGCACCAGCGCACCGACCGATTCGGCGGCATCATAGGTGTACGCCAGGGGTGCGCCGGCGCCGCCCGGGACCACCGCGGCGTGCGCCCGGCCGAGCGCGGCGGCCGTGCCGGCCGCGAGCGCGCCGGCCAGAAATGCGCGCCGGCCGAAGTAGACGTCGGGAGGAGTGATCTGCGAGGAGGCGATGCGCGGGATGCGGGTTGTCATGTTCGTATTACTTCAGATCCGTGCCGAGCATGCAGGTTCCGCGGCCAACTCGTCAATGATCGCAGTGAGAACCGCCCGGCGCGGCGGGACGAACCGGGCCGAGAGCGTGACAGTGCCGAAGCGGGTGGGGTGTGACGCTGCGCCAGAACGTTGACCCGTGCGCGGCGCAGCTGGTTTAATGATCGATTGTCCTGGCACTTGCAGCGAGGCGATCACATGTCGATGTCCAGCGCAGCCGTACCTGTCTTCGAGATCGGTCTCAACGCGCTCTCGGGATTGCTCGACAAGGCCGAGGCATACGCCGCGGCGAAGAAGATCGATCCGGCCGTGCTGCTGCAGACGCGCCTGTATCCGGACATGTTCCCGCTGATTCGTCAGGTGCAGATCGCGTGCGATTCGGCCAAGAACGGCGGTGCGCGCCTTGCCGGTGTAGAGCCGCCGAAGTACGAGGACACCGAGCAGACGATCGAGCAGCTCAAGGCGCGCATCGCCAGGACGATTGCCTTCGTCAAGACGCTGCAGGCGGGCGCGATCGACGCGTCGGCGGACCGCGAGGTCATATTCCCGCTCGGCCGCGACAACAAGGCGCGCATGCGCGCAGCGGATTTTCTCAATCATTTCGTGCTGCCGAATTTTTACTTTCACATCAGCACGGCATACGGCATTCTTCGCCATTGCGGCGTCGAGATCGGCAAGCGGGACTACCTCGCCGGCATTCCCATGGCGGTGATTTGAGCGCGCGGGCCCGGACGAGGCGGCAAGATGGGCCGTGCGCACGCGCGGGCGTGGCCGCCGTCCGCGCAAATTCAAACGCAGGAGGATAGCGCTTGAAAAAACACTGTCATGTGATGCTTCTGGGACTGGCCGCGATCGCGCCGGCGTGTCTGCCGGCGGCGCATGCCTCCAACGTGGTCAATCCCTGCGCGGGTCCCTCGGGCCTGCTCGGCCTGCTCGATCGTCCCACGGTGGCGGATTCCAGCTGCGTGGTGCCGGACGGCAAAGCGGTGTTGGAGGCGGGCATCGCCGCCGGAAATCTGCCCGGTGTGCCGAGCGGAGTCGCGGATACGCTGCCGAATCTCGAGCTGCGGTTCGGCTTGCCGGACCAGTCGGAGTTCGTCTGGTTGCCGCCGAATTACCAATATATGGCGTTCAGTGGCCAGTCGCCGGCGATGAGCGGCTTCGGCGCGACGACCATCGGCTTCAAGCACGTGCTCAGCACGACCCAACATTGGCAATGGACCGCCGAAGCTCTGGCGACGCTCCCCTCGGGCGACGCGCAGTTCGGCAGCAATGGGGTCGGCGGCGCGGCCAATGCGATCGTAAGCTACAGCAGCAATGGTCCGCTCGGCGTGTCGTTCCAGATGGGGGTCTCGTCGCAGACCGAGCCGACCCTGGCGGGCGGGCAGCGCTACACGAGCTTCAATCCCGACCTGGTGGTGACCTGGCTGTGGAATCCGCGCTTCCAGTTCTATGGGGAGGTCTACGCGCAGTCGTCATCGGGATACGACCAGGGCTGGGGAACCGCCGCGGACGGCGGCATTCAGTACCTCATCAACCGCAATTTCGAAGTGGATCTGGAAGAGGGCGTGAGCGTACAGGGGAACCTCGGCGGCTTCGCGAATTACACGGGCGCCGGGCTCGGAGTGATGTTCTGACGGAACCCGCTACGGAACGGCCCTGCCCTCGCTCAGACGCAGCCAGCCCTTGACCACGCGGTAGATGTACCAGATGCCGGCGGCGACGAGCACCGCCCAGCCGACGAAGATCAGGCAGAGCAGCCCGCCGATCACGCTCCAGAGGAGCATGAACCAGAAGGTGCGGATCTGCCAGGTCAAATGGCTCTCCAGAAGCGTGCCGCGGACTTCGGACCGCTTGATGTAGTCGATGATCACGGCGGCTACGGCGAGCACCGGGAACACGACGGCACCGGAATACAGGCCGTACGTGATGTTGCCGACGCCGCGGTCGAACGCGGCGGGCGGATTGTCGTGTTGCGGCGGCTGACTGTTCATGCGCGTTGGTTCTCCCCGAAGGAACGTGCGGTGCACGCCAACCCGGCGGCGTTTGCGCTGAATCTGCCGTCACTATAGCAGAGGCGGCCGCGCTCGACAGGGCCGGGCGGTCTATTGCACACTGTTTGCGGCGCGATACGACCGTCCGGGGTCACGCCGGGCTCGCCGAGGCTGATCAGAATGGGCAAATCAAGCGTATCGCCCGATCCGGCGGCACGCCCGGTGGTGGTGTGGCTGCGCAGCGATCTGCGCCTGAGCGACAATCCTGCGCTTGTCAGGGCGGGCGAATCCGGCCAACCGGTCATCCCGCTCTATATTCTCGATGACGACCCGAGCGCGGGACGCGCGCTCGGGGGCGCCGCTCGCTGGTGGCTGCACCACAGTCTGATCGCCTTGGCCGCTTCGCTCGATGCGCTCGGCCGCGGCCTCGGACAGGCGCCGAGGCTGCTCCTGCGGCGCGGTCGAACGGCCGATGTGCTCGCGAAGCTGAGCGTCTCGACGGGCGCGTCGCGCATCATCTGTAATCGCACCTACGATCCGCTCGTCGATGCGGCGGATGCGGCTTTGGAATCGGCGCTGCGCCCGTTGGGCGTCGCGTTTGAGCGCTGCGGCGGGGAAATGCTCGCCGAGCCGGACGCGCTGGTCACCGGCGGCGGTGGCCCGTTTCGCATCTTCACGCCATTCTGGAATCGCCTGCATAGCCTGGAGCCGTCCGAGCCGCTGCCCGCGCCGCGCGCATTGGCCCGCTACGGCGGGCCGATCGCGAGCGAGCGGATCGAGGACTGGGGTCTCTTGCCGCGTATCGGCTGGGACGCGCGGTTCGCGAGCATCTGGACGCCCGGGGAGCGCGGCGCCGCGGCTCGGCTGCGCGCCTTCCTGCGCGAGCAATCGGCCGACTATCGCGGCACACGCGATTTCCCGGCGCTCGAGGGCACTTCGCGCCTGTCGCCGCACCTGCGTTTCGGGGAGATCAGTGCGCGGCAGGTCTGGCACGCGTTCCTGCGCGGATCGGCGGGGGGGCGGACCGAGCTGACGGGCGCGGGATTTCTGCGCGAGCTCGGCTGGCGCGAGTTCGCGCGCTACACGCTGCATCATTTTCCCGATCTGCCCGTGCGGCCGTTGCGCCCGGAATTCGCCGCGTTCGAGTGGCGCGACGATGCGCGCGCACTGGAAGCATGGCGGCACGGGCGCACGGGATACCCGATCGTCGATGCCGGCATGCGCGAACTGTGGCGGACGGGCTGGATGCACAATCGCGTCCGCATGGTCGTCGGCTCGTTCCTCGTCAAGGACCTGCTCATTCCCTGGCAGCGCGGCGAGACGTGGTTCTGGGACACGCTGGTCGATGCCGACAGGGCGAGCAATGCGCTCAACTGGCAGTGGGTGAGCGGCTGCGGCGTCGATGCCGCGCCATACTTCCGCATCTTCAATCCCGTCGCACAGAGCCAGCGGTTCGACCCGGACGGCGCCTACCTGCGCAAATGGATTCCGGAGCTGCGGGCGCTGGCGGCGCCGGCGATCCACGAGCCATCGACCGCCGCGCCCGGGGTGTTGGAGGGAGCCGGCGTCAGGCTGGGCGAAACCTACCCGCGCCCCATCGTCGTGCATGCCGAGGCGCGCAAGCGCGCCCTGGCGCGATTCGAGGCTTTGCGGCGGCGCGCGTGAGGGCGCCCGGGTCCGCTCATGCGAGGTCACCCCGGCACTGCGTCAACACGATGCCTCCCGGCCGTAGGGCGCACGTCGTCGTGACACCGCCGGCGCTTGCGTTTTCGCGGGGTGGCGCGGGACAATTCCCGTCCCGATGCCCATCAATCTGCAGTGAGGTGTTGGTGTCATCCGGAATGGAACGCGCCGTCTGTGATCACGCCGGCCTCTGGGCTTCGCGGCGGGTCAATCGGCGCGGCGGGCCGGCGCGCGACGCAGGCGCGGGTCGGGCCTGTCCCGCCGGCTTTTCCCTCGCGCGCGGCGCGCCATGCGCGACGCCGTAGGTTCGTGGCTCGATGCGCGGCCATCGGCTCGCGTCGCGTGGCTGACCGGACGCAATGCGCTGCGGCGCTGGCCTCTTGCCGGGCTCGCCGCACCGTTCGCGCTGGGTGCGTTCGTGGCGCTCGGCCGAGCGAGCGCCGTCGCGCGGGCGATCGCGGCCGCGGCGCGCGAGCCGTGGCTCGTCCTGACGATCTCCACCCTGATGGCGACGGTCCTCGTGGCGCGCCGCCGCCGCCGGCTCGCGCGTGAGGCTCACCGCCGCTGGCTCGGCGCGCTGCCGAGCGATGTGTCGCCGATGATCCGCGCCGCGAGCGGGCCTCTGGCGCTCGGGCTCGTGGCGGCCCTGTGGCTCGCGCTGGCCTCGGCTCTCGCGCGACTGCCGGCGTGGATGCCCGCCCGCCTCATCGTAGTCTGCGTCGCCGGCGCCGCGATCGGCGTGATGCTTGCCGCGGCGATCGCGGCGGTGCTCGAGTGGCGTGCGCGGCGCGGCCGGGCCGACCCGCGGGTGCGGCGGCGCTCGCGTTATTCGCTGGGCGAGCGCCCGCGGTCCGGATGGGCCACCCATGCGGTGTTGTCGCCGCTCGGGGGCTGGCCGCTCGCCGAGGCGCGATTCGGGGACCGTCCCAACATCCGGGCGCGCAGCCTCTGGCTGTTGCTGCTGGCGGTGCCCATGAACGAGCCGGTCGGCCACATCCTGGCCGCCGTGTTCGTGTGGCTGTTGATACTGCACTTGCTCAACCTTCTGCGGGCCATGTTGCGTACCGCGTTCCCGGCATCCTGGTGGCTCGCGCCGACCTCCCTCGGACCGGTGCGCTTCGCGGTTGCGCTCTGTGGGCGCGCCCTGGCGGCGACCGCCGCCGCCTGCGTGGTGTTGATCGTCTTGACTTACGCGCTCGGCGGTCCGACGCCGGCGCGCACCGCCGTGCTCGAGGGCGCGCTCTGGCTCGTGCTGGCCAGCGGACTCGGCGTTGCCGCGAGCGCGCTGGCAGCGCGTGTCGGCTCCAAGGCGGAGCGGGCGGTATTCCGGTGGCGCGGATGAATGCTGCCGCGGCGAGCTCCACGGCTCCGGTGCTGCGCGTCAGCGGTTTGAGCGCCGGCTATGGCGCGCGCCCGGTGCTGCGCGAGGTGAGCATCGAGGTCGGCCTCGGACAGTGGTATGTGCTGCTCGGTCCCAACGGCAGCGGCAAGTCGACGCTGCTGTACTGCATCGCGGGACTGTTGCGGCCCCGGGCGGGCCGGATCGAGCTCGGCGGCGTGTCGCTCGCGACCGATGCGCGCAACGCCAAGCGGGGACTCGGTTTCGCCTGTGCGCCGGAGCGATTGCCGGGTCTTCTCACCGGCCGGCAGTGTCTGGAGGTCTATGCGGCCGCGAAGGGCGCGCGGACCATCGACGTCGAAGTGCTCGAGTTGGCAGAGAGGTTCGCCGTCACGCCGCTGCTCGACCAGTACGTGGACACCTATTCGCTGGGGACGCGGCAGAAGCTCGCGGTGCTGCAGGCGTTGATCGGCGCGCCACGCCTGATCGTGCTCGACGAGGCCTTCAACGGACTGGATCCCTCGAGCGCGGCGTGCCTGAAACGGCACTTGCACGCCCGGGTCGAAGCCGGCCACAGCTCGGTCCTGCTCGCCACGCACGCGCTCGATATCGTCGAGCGCCATGCCGACCAGGTCGGCCTGATGATCGCCGGACGGCTCGTGCAGGCCTGGTCGGCCGCGCAGCTTGCGGCCTTGCGGGGCGCGGGTGAGCCTCTGGAGGAGACGCTGGCGCGTGCCGCGGCGCAGTCGCTTTAGTCCCAATGGCACTTACTTAGGCTGAAGGGTTTGGGAGGTAGCCATACAACCGCACCTGTCGTCGAGCCTTTTTCCGTGGCACCTTCAGCCATTGGTAGGGCTTTGGGCGTCGCTTGCGCGATCGCGTGGAAGAGGATCGTGGTGCGTTCGGCGGCGCTGCCGGCGAGACCCTGGGCAACCCATTCGGTCCAGAGCTGTGCCGTATGTTTGAAGCTCAACTGCCGAGGATGCACGCCGGCCTGCGCTGCCGCCTGGGCCATCAAGAGGCGGATCAGATTGTAGGCGAGCAGGTATACCCAGAGTTCCTTCTCGCACATCTCCGGGGTCTTGCAACTCAACACTTCCATGCCCAGAGTCGTCTTGATGTTTCGCAGGTCGAACTCGATGTTCCATCGGCGCGCGTACAGCTTTCCCGGCTCTCTTCAAAGCCTTACCGTCAGGCGCTCCCGGCGCTTGCCGTTAAGTAAGTGCCATTGGGCTTTAACATATCATATAGGTTCTGACGGATTCTGCTGCTGCCGACGTTATGCGATACGAGAGTGCCGTCGCCCGTACGAAGTTCTGCCTGTCGATGGCGGACTGTAATTTTGAGCAGGCTCCGCCGAACTGTGCCGACGCAGAGGTATTCCTATGAGTACACTAACGGAGAAGACGTATACCGGAACGACGTCACCGTTGGAGAAGGAAATTGGATTCAGCCGCGCGGTAAGGATAGGGAATCACGCGTTTGTCAGTGGCACGGCGCCGCTTGACGAGAATGGGCGAACCTATGCGCCGGGCGATGTGGCCGCGCAAGCGGGCCGTTGTTTCGCTATTGCGCTTGAAGCTCTGCGTGCCGTGGGATTGGAAGGGAGTGATGTTGTTCGCACGCGCATTATGCTCACAGACATAAACAGATGGCGGGAGGTGGCAGAGGTCCACGGGTCGTTGTTCTCTCAGGTACGCCCCGCATGCACGTTTCTCGAAGTGAGCCGCTTCATCGATCCACAGTGGTTAGTCGAAATCGAAATTGATGCAATTTCGTCGTCGGCGGCGCCATAAATCAGGTCCCTGGGATGCGAACGCGCGGGATGTTGTGCGCACCGCTGGCATGTTGGCGGCAGAATTCTCGGGCTACGCCGCTCAGCCATTCGCAAAAGACGACGGCTTCGGGTGCCGGGTACTCGGGGAGTATGGCGCATACATGCGGTCGTCATGGATTGAAATATCCGAGAGCTGAATGACGTTACCTCGGGCAATGTCCTCGGCGAAAAGCTCAACAGGGCAAAGCCCGACACCTTGGCCAAACAGCAGAGCAGAACTCAATAACCCGAAGTCCTCGAAGATGTTCCCTGGTCGTAGCCTGATGGTGCCCACGCCCGCCTTCTTGAACCAGGAGATCCAGTCGCCTTTGTCCAGAGCGTGTAGCAGGTCCATGCTGGCCAGTGCCCGTGGGGCGACGCCGCGGTGCTGGGTACGCTCGAGATAGCGAGGGGAGCACACCGGCGCGACGCGGCCACTCATCAGATTGAAGGTTCTGCCGAGAGGTGGCGACTCTGGGTCTGTGACGCGGAGAAGCGAGTCCACGCCCGTCAGACTAAATTCGCAGGGACGGTGGATGTAGGTAAAGGAAATGCGTAGTTGTGGCCGAAACACTTCTAAGCGCAATGGCACTTACTTGACGGCAAGCGCGAGGAGCGCCCGACGGTAAGGCTTTTAAAGATATGGGGAAGGCTGGGCGGGATTGATAAGATGTTTGTTGCCAGACGTCGAGCCCACCAACCCCGAGGCCAGCCTTGAGAGATCGTAGTGCCGCTTTTCGATCCCGGCAACATCAATCTCGCATCGAGGGCCGGGCGCAACGGCTCGAGGTGGTG
>JAJYFU010000025.1 GCA_021790795.1 Pseudomonadota bacterium | reverse complement strand
GTCTACGAGCCGGAGCTGGCGCTCAACGCGTTTCCCTTCGCCCAGCGCCTGGCCGGCGCGGGGCTGCGGGCGCTGGTGGCGGCGCCGTTGCACTTCGAGAGTCGGGTGTTCGGCGTGCTGCTCGCGGCACGCCGCGCGCCGGCGAGCTTCAGCAGCGGCGAGTGCGAGTTTCTGCGCCAGCTGAGCGAGCACGTGGCGCTCGCCGCCTACCAGGCCCAGCTGTATCAGGCGTTGCAGCGCGCATATGAGGATCTGCGTCAGACGCAGCAGGCGGTGTTGCAGCACGAGCGCCTGCTCGCCCTCGGCACCATGGCGAGCGGCATCGCCCACGACGTCAACAATGCCATATCGCCGATCATGCTCTACACGGACATGTTGCTTGAGGATCGGACACTGCCGCCCGATATCAGGAACCCGTTGCAGGTGATTCAGCGGGCCGTCGATCAAGTGGCCCATACCGTGGCGCGGATGCGTGAGTTCTACCGGCCACGCGAGCCGCACCAGGCGCTTGCGCCCGTGAATCTGAATGCTCTGGTGATGCAGGTCATCGACCTCACGCGTGCCCGCTGGAGCGACATGCCGCACCGCCAGGGCGCGCAGATCGAGGTCGAGACCACACTCGAGCCGGACTTGCCGCCGATCCCGGGCGTCGAGACCGAATTGCGCGATGCCGTCACCAACCTGGTGTTCAACGCGGCCGACGCCATGCCCCGGGGCGGACGGTTGACGCTGCGCACGCAGTCGATCGGGTCGGTTGGATCCGCGAACGCCGGGACCGGGACCCGGCAGGTGCGGCTCGAGGTGGGGGATACCGGTGTGGGCATGGATGAGGCGACCCGTGCCCGATGTCTGGAGCCATTTTTCACCACCAAGGGCGAGCGCGGTACCGGGCTGGGTCTGCCCATGGTCTTCGGCACGATGCAGCGGCACGGCGGGGACATCGAAGTCGCCAGCACCCCGGGCGTCGGCACGCGGGTGACATTGAGTTTTCCGACGGCGCTCGAGGGTGCCGGTTTGTCCGGAGTGCTCCCGGCGCTTGCGGTCGCGCCGCGGCGGATTCTGCTCGTGGATGATGACCCGATCGTTCTGCACTCCACGCGCGAGGCGCTGACCGGCGACGGGCATTCGGTCGTGACGGCTGACGGCGGTCGGACGGGGATCGACGCGTTCCGCGCGGCGCAGGCGGCCGGAGAGCCCTATGATGTCGTCATCACTGATCTGGGGATGCCCTACGTCGACGGCCGGCAGGTTGCCGCTGCGGTGAAGTCCGCATGTCCGCAGACACTGGTGCTCCTCCTGACTGGATGGGGGCGGCGGCTCGTTGAAGAAGGCGACGTGCCCGCGAGCGTGGATGCGGTGCTCTCCAAGCCGCCGCGCCTGCGCGAGTTGCGTGAGGCGCTGGCACAGCGGCCGGGCGACCCGAGGCGCTGAGCGGCACGAGCGCTCAAACGGTTTCGGGCGCGAGCAGCGGATTCTTGCGGCTGTACAGCGCGGTGAGGATGAACCCGCGCACCAGGTAGGTGCGTTCGCGCGGCTGAACCCTGAGCACGTGGGCGACCAGGTCCATGCCGAGGGTTTCGACCCGGATGTTGTGGCCGGCGGACACCGGCGCGGCAGTGTAGAGGCTGATGCCGGTCGCCGAGAGGTCATGCAGCACCCCCGACAGGGGCCGCGCGTTGGGTGCGGCATGCACCGTGACGCGGCAATTCTTTTCCACGCGTGGCGCGGAGCGTCGTCCGAAGGTTTCCTGGCTCGCCGCCAGGTTGTAGGCGACCGGGGCGAGCGGGCTTGCGCAGCGGGTGCAGCGGGTGTCGGCGCTCAGCTGCCGGGGGACCGCCAACCCGCAGAATGGGCAAACGTGCGGCGCGCGCACCGCCGCCGGGCGCTTGCCCGCCTCCGCGCCCGGCACTCTGGCGGACAGGGGGCGGCGGCGGCTGCTGTCGTACGCGCGGCGCTTCTCCGGGTCGCGCAGGATCGCGTACGCCTGCTTGATACGCTCGGCCGTCTCAGGACCGCCGGAGCCTGGGTGGGTTCTGAGCTGGCTCATCAGACAACGGTAGGCGGCCGTGATCATCTCCGGCGGCGCCTCGGGTTGCACGAAGAGGATCCGATAAAGATTGCGTCGTTCTTGCGGCATGCGGAGTGCGATCGGCCGATCAAATGCCAACTTTAGCCGATCGGCACGCGGGCGGCGCCGGCCACGGCTGCGCGCCGCCCCCCAGTTAACACATAACCAATTGAAATATATGTCAAAAAATTTCGTTCATGCCCGACTCGCACGGCGATCGCATATTCTTTAACCTGTGCAGATGGCCCCCGTGAGCTATTCCGGGGCATCGGGGCGGCCGGCCGCCGCCTCAATTATCTCGCTGGCGGGGGCAGTATGGGCACGAGCGCGACAGAACGCTTCCATGACAAAGTCGTGCTCATCACCGGGGCATCATCCGGTATCGGTGAGGAACTCGCGCTGCAGCTGGCGCGCGCCGGCGCGCGGCTGGCGCTTGCGGCACGGCGCATCGAGCGTCTCGAGCAGCTCCAGCGCAAGATTCGCGACGCGGGGGAGACCGAGCCGCTGATCATCGCCTGCGACGTGACGGCCGACGAGGAGCCGGCGCGCGCGGTGGCTGAGATCGTCGCACACTGGGGCCGGCTGGACATCGTCTTCGCCAACGCGGGGTTCGGCGTGGTGGGTTCCTTCGCCAAGCTTTCGCTCGCCGACTATCGCCGGCAGTTCGAGACCAATGTCTTTGGAGTGCTGCGCACCCTTCAGGCCGCATTGCCCGAGATCATCCGCTCGCACGGACAGATGGTCATTTTGGGCAGCGTCGCCGGCTGGACGGCCTCGCCCGGCGCCTCGCCGTACGCCATGAGCAAATTCGCGATCCGCGCGCTCGCCAACTCCATCACCCCGGAGCTGGCGCTGCTCGGGGTGCGGGTCACTCTCATCAGTCCCGGTTTCGTCGAAAGCGACATCCGCCGCGTCGACAATCAGGGCAAGCTGCACGCGGATGCGGCCGAACCGATTCCGCGGTGGCTCGTGATGTCACGCCGGCGGGCCGTGGGGTACATGCTACGCGCTGTCGCGCGCGGCAAGCGGGAGGTGATCATCACCCGCCACGGCAAGCTGTTCGTCTGGCTCGAGCGCTTTGCGCCCTGGGTGTTGCGCATCGCGGCCCGCCAGCTGGCGGCGAGCCGCGGCGGCTATCGCACCGAGCCCGGGACGGGATGACCCGCGGGCGCCCGAAGCATCGGGCGCATTCCCCGGATTGCGGTGTGCTGCGATCGCCGCCGCGACACGCGTCGGCTACGGAGCGGGCTGTACGGGAACGACGTGCAAACCGCCGATCTGGTGCGCTTTGTTGAAGGTAACCTCGAGTCCCACGGTCAGTCGCTTGAATGCCATGTGCACGATGACGGTCGGGTGGCCTTGAACCGTGACGGAATCGCTCCCGTCGATTTTCTGGTATGGCCCGAACTTGTGCACCAGCAGTTGCCAGAGCTTGTCCAGCTTCGCGGGCGTGGCGAGCTTGCGCAGCTGCGGCCTTAAGCGCGTTTCGGCCTGCGTGTAATGACCCGACGAGAGGTCCTGAACGAAGGCCTGGGCCACGGTGCGATCGTTGGAGGGGCTTGCCGCGTGTGCCGCAGGCAGCGCCAGCACGAGCGCGAGCGCCCCTGCGGCCCAGAACATGTGCGATCGAGTCATACTGACCATACAGTCTCCCGTTATTGCCGTGAGCTCAGATCCGCCGCTGCCGGCGGAACCGCTGAAATGCCTCGAGCACCGCCCGATCGAGCTGATCGGGCCGGGCGGTGAGCGCGGCTGCCCCGAGCGCGCGTAGTGCACGCACGTTCGCGGCCAGGGTGTCATGGTACTCGGTGGCCGCCAGCGCGCGATACGGGTCCAGCGTATCCGCAGCCGCTGCCGTCGGCAGCGCCGTGATCCGGGGGTTCTCCACGGCGCCGATGAAGGTGAAATGCTTCGGCCGCAGAAGCCCGACGGCCTCGAGCAGCTCCTCCGTGGACGCATCGAGCAGATCGGTCAGCAGCACTACCAGCAAGCGCCTCGGGCTCGCGGCGCGAATGCGCGCCGCCGCGAGCACCGGATTGGACTGCGCGGGTCGCACACTGCAGGTTTCCAGCGTCCGGCGGATTCGCCGCACCGCCGGCTCGCCGCGCGCCGGTGGGACCATCGTCAGCGGCCGCTCGGCGAACACCAGGATCCCCACCGCATCACCGAGTTCGGCGGCCCGCTGCGCCAGGCGCGCCGCGACATTGACGTACAAGCCCAGCCGGTCGATCTCGCCGGCGGCGAGCCCGCTCGAGCGCCCGGCGTCCACCGCGATCAGAATTTCCAAATGGCGCTCGTCGGCGAGTTCGCGGCTGATCAGTCGTCCACGCCGGGCGCTGGCCTTCCAATCGACGATGCGCAGCGGATCGAGGTGACGATACCGCCGCAGCTGCACGATTTCCGCGCCGCCCCCGGTCCGGTGCGGGAGCCCCATGCCGCCCGACGCATCACCGGGCGCGCGGTTGGGGCGAGTCAGGATGTCCGGGACGACGGCCGGTGCGTAGTCGATGGCGAGGGTGTGGGACCACCAGGCGAAACCCAGAGGCCCGGATATGCGCATGCGCGGCGCCGGCCATCGATGCGGGCCCAGCCGGCGAGGCCGGGCGAGCAGGCGGAGCGTGCTCTCGCGCCCACGCGCCATTCGCAGCGCCGCAACCCGAGGCTCGAGCGCGAACGAATCGGGTCCCGTGAGCGCAACCTCGGCCTCCATCGCCCGCTGAGCGTCCTGAGCGAATGCGAGCTCGATGGGCTGAGTGCTCCCGAGGCGCCAGCGCAGGGGGCCGGTGACGCGTAGCCGTACGGACCGCCCCCGCCGGGTCGCGCTTTCATAGGCCAGTCCGGCAAGCAGCAGCGCCGTAGGGATGCACCAGAGGCGCGCCCAGCCGCTGTCCCACTCGCCGAGAATGGCGAGAACCCCGGCAAGCAGGACCAGCAGCAGTGCGTTGCGGCGCAGGCTCATGAGGGCGAGAGCGGCTGCGCTCAGCGCGGTACCGCCACTCGCTCCAGGAGCGCTGCCGCCAGATCCCGTCCCTGGACGGCTTCCAGGAGTGCCTCGGGTGTCAGCGCCAGGCGGTGCGGTACCACCCACGGCGTCACTCGCTTGACGTCGTCGGGTGTCACGAAGTCTGCGCCGCGAAGTCCGGCTGCAACGCGCGCGGTGCGCAGCAGGGCAATCGCGCCGCGCGTCGACAGACCGAGCGCGATCTGCGCATGCTCGCGTGATGCGCGGGCGAGCGCGAGGATGTAATCGAGGATCTCATTCGAGACATGCACCCGATCCGCGCAGTCGCGCGCCGCCTCGATGGCCCGCGGGTCGATGGTTGTCTCATCCGGGGTCCGGGCGGTTGTGTCCCCGGCGGAGGCGATCGTGCCGTAATGCTCGAGCACGTGCCGCTCGTCCTCGCCAGACGGATAGGCGACCTCGATGCGCATCATGAAGCGGTCGAGTTGCGACTCCGGCAGGGGAAAGGTGCCTTCGAATTCGTGCGGATTCTGGGTGGCGATGACGAGGAACGCCGGCGGCAGGCGATAGGTCTGCCGGTCGAGCGACACCTGCCGCTCCTCCATCGCCTGCAGCAGCGCCGATTGCGTCTTGGGGCTGGCGCGGTTGATTTCGTCGACGAGCAGCACGTCGGTGAATACCGGGCCGGGATGCAGGGTGAACTTGCGGCTTGCCTCGTCGAATACGTGGGTGCCGATGATGTCGGCCGGCATCAGGTCGGCCGTACCCTGCACCCGCGTGAAGCGTCCGGCGAGCGCCGTAGCCAGGCTCTTGGCGAGCAGTGTTTTACCGAGGCCGGGCGGGCCCTCCAGCAGCGCGTGCCCGCGTGCGATCACGGCGATGATCAGGGCGTCGATCAGCTCGCGCAGCCCGAATACCGTGTCGCCGAGGCGTTGCTGAATGCCGTGGTCCAATTCTTCCAGTGGGTTCATGTCAGTTGCTTTCTCAGCCGTGCCAGGAGGGTCTGAAGTTGCATCAAATCGAGGCGCGCCTCGGTGCGCGCGAGCGCCTGGAAGCGTTCCAGGGCGCGGCAGTCGCGAGCCGCCACGCCGCTCTTGGCGGCAAGCCAGTGCCACGGATCGGTCCGGGGCATGCGCACGCGCAGTTCCGCGATGAACTGCTCGATCAGTCGCCGGGCGACGTCGGCGGGCGGTACGACCGCCGCGAGGTAGCGAGCGCTGCCTTCGATGTAGGCGGATTCATCGAGCGGCTGCCAGCGCGAGGGGATGGCCCGCAGCGGTGGCGACCCGAGGACGAACACCAGCCACAGCAGCAGCAGACAGCCGAGCGTGGCGTGCAGGCGGGGATCGGCGAAGAACGCCGCGGCGTCATAGACGGCGGTCAGCCCCTCGTGCGCATCGTCGAATATCACGGCGCCGCCCGGACCGCGCGACCATGCGAGCACGTTGGCGAGGAAGCGCGCGTTGTCGCCCAGGGCCAGACCCGCATTGGAAAATGGACTGGTCACCGCCGTCAGGATGATCTGACCGTTCCCGAGCGGCACCAGCCACACCGCGGGCACCTTGCGGCGAGCGAACGCGGCGAGCACGAGCGGGGTTGTCGCGCCAGTCTGGTGTGCCCGCCACATCCGCGAGGGCAGCGCGCTGATCGGCTGCAGCGCGCCGACGCCGCGCAGCAGAGGACTGCGGCCACGCGCCGTGATCTTCGGATGACGCACGGCGAGCGCGCGCAGCGCGCTCGTGAGGGCCTCCGGTGTGAATTTCAGTCCCGTCAGCCGCGCGAGGTCGTCGAATTCCGGTGAGTCCCGCATGTCCGCCGCCCACAGCGGCGTCTCGTCCAGGGCGGCCGCGATCAATAGCGTGTTGCCCTGCGCCACCCAGTGCTCCAGATAAGCCAGTCCCGCGGGACGCATGGGGATGCGTTGTGGCAGTGTCATCAGCAGCACATTACCGTCGGCGCGGGACAGCAGTCCGGACAGGCGAGCGTATCGCCGGCGCAGACTCACTCTCGGGATGCGCTCCTGGCCGAGCCAGCGCCAGATCGCCAGGTACCCGTAGGGCCGCCCGTCGGTGGACAAGGGCCGACCGTCGGAGAGACGCGGGCCCTGGGGTCTCGGGAACATCAGCGCGTAGAAAAGCAGCAGCGCGCCCGCCGCCAACGCCAGAGTCGTCAGGCGCTCCTTCACCGAGCATCCTCGCCGGCATGCTCAGGCGGCTTGCCGAGCTGCGCGTGCAGAGTCCGAGCGTCCAGCAGCATCGATTCCGGGACCGTCGGCGCGGCGCAGGGGCCGAAGCGCTCCCGTTCCGCCAGCAGCGCGATCTGCGCGAACCCGCGCCGCTGTGCATCGTTGTCGAATCGGGCGCGAGCGATGAGCTCGCGGCAGGTCAGATCCCGCTCGCGATCCAAGCGGCGCGCCCCCATGAGCGCATCGATCAACAGGCGCAGCAGGCCGGAGGGCTGGCGGCGCAATGCGGCCCAATCCGGCGCGTCGGGCGGTGCCGCGGTGGGCGGGCGCGGCGGGCCGGCCCGCCGCGCGCGGCGCGCGCCACGGGCGGACCTCGAGCCGAGCAGGCCGGCCGCGCGCAGCTGCAGGACGATGACCAGCATCGCGGTGGCGATCAGCGCCGCGCCGACGATCCAGACCGCCTGAACCAACAGCCGGCGGTCGCCGGCTCCGCGCGCCAGCGACCGCAGCCAGCGTTCCAGGAGCGTCGTGATCGGCGCGATCCAGCCGTGGACCCAGTCGAACAATCGCGCCCAGAGCGACGGTGGCCGTGCAGGCGGGCGCCGCGGCGCGAGCCCGAGGGCGGCGCTGCGCAGTGCCGCCGGGTCGGGCAGTGCCGAGCGCGGTCCCGCCCGGTAGCGGTGCGCCAGCGTGCTCAGCTCGCCCAGGCCGGCGGAGGTCAGCGTCCGCCGCCACTGGTGCGGCAGCAGCGCTCGAAGTTTCAGCTCGGCCAGCGCCCGCTCCATGCCGGGGCATGCCGCGCGCAAGGCCGTCAAGCCTTGGATCGCGGGCTTGTGCGCCGCGCAGCGCGCGATCACGGTCCGGGCTGCCGGGGATTCGGCTCGCAGCGGGGCGGCCGCGAGCGCTGCGAGCGCGATTCCCGTGATCCATCGGGCCGGCATCGCTTACCTGCCGGCCAAGGCCTCCGCCCGTGCGGCGAGATCGCTGCCCTCGTGGCGCAGCATCAGGTCATGGTAGATCGCGACCCAGACCGCCGTCAGAAGCGGCAGGGTAATCAACCGCGAGAGCGAGCTGATCACCACGACCAGGCGCAGGTGATGCAGAAGCGTTGCCGTGCCGCCGGTGACGGCGAACATGCCGCCGACCAGTCCCGCTACGAGGCCGAATACGATGCTGAGAACCCAGATCACGATGCCGGCGACGAACAGGATGCCGGTGATGCGCCACCAGTGACCCCGCGTCAGGCGCCAGCTGCGGCCAATGGCCCGCGGGCCGCCGAGATCCTGATCGATCAGCGCGGTCAACCAGAATTGCACGCGCACCGACCCGTAGATCACTGCGGCGATGATCGCCAGGGTCACCACACCGATCAGCAGCGCCACGATCACGATGTGGTAGAGCCGGAGCAATACCACTACGCCGACCCCGATGATCATTCCCAGGACACCGACGCACACCAGCAGCAACACGACACCGAGCAGCATCTGCGGGAATCGGCTCAGGCTCGCGCTGAGCGCCGCGCCGGCCGAGCGCGGCGCGCGTCGGTGCACCAGCGCCAGCTGCTGCAGGAGCAGTCCGCCGTAGACGACGAGCAGGATGAGCCAGAAAACGAGGTCGGTCAGAAATACCTGCGGGCCGCGATACGTGCTGGCGAGTTGAGTGAAGTACTGCAGCGGCGGCAAGCCCGGGGGCGGCATGTGGGGAATGAGCACGGACTGCTCGTAGGCGTTCGCCGCGGCGGCGACCAGCGCGAGGATCCAGCAACGGCTGAAGGATTCGCGGAACAGGCGCAACCAATCGTCGAGAACGCCGCCGATCGACTGCGGTGCGGAAGGTGCCACGTATGTCATGATCACTCCTGAGCGATTACGGGTCACGGCAGGATCCCGGGCCGGCTTCTTGCCGGCCCGGGGCAGAATAGCTAAGCTGAACCTTGACGGGCAACTATTTTCATCGTATCGGAATGCGATGACCGACGAAACACTCAGCGTCAGAAGTCTGACGGGCGTCGAGATGGCATTGCCCATCGCGGGACCCGGCACACGCAGCTACGGCTTCCTGACGGACTGGATGATTCGTCTGCTCGGGGCGCTCATCTGGCTGCTCATCGCGTCCTTATTGCGCCTTGCGCCCGGTATCGAGGGTCGGCCCGCCGCGCACACGGTCATGGTCGTCGGAATCGTGCTGGCGCTGATCACTTATTTTCTTTACCAGCCCGCGGCCGAGATTCTGACCAAGGGCCGCACGCCGGGACTGCGTACGGCGGAGGCGCGCATCGTGACGCTCGAAGGCATGACACCCGGCATCGGCGCGCTGGTCATCCGCAACGTGTTTCGTTTGATCGACTGCCTGCCCGTCTTCTATGTCGTCGGTCTGGTCACCTGCATGTTGACTCCCAGGCGCGTGCGCCTCGGTGACATCGTGGCGGGTACCGTGATGGTTCGGACCGACGCGGGCGCGGGCCCTTCTTTGGATCGTCTCGGTGCCCAGGCCCGTCGCACGCGGCTGCCCGTGGAAGCCCTCGCGCTGGCGCACGACCTGCTCGAGCGATGGAGCACGCTCGAGGAGGCGCAACGTATGCGGCTCGCGCGCTCGCTGTTGAAGAAACTCGATCCCGGACTCGCTGCGCACGACGTCGGCCTCGACGGTCCGGCGCTGCGTGCCCGACTGGAGGGGCTGCTTGACGGCGAACAGCGATTCTGACGCCGCGATCTGGGTGCGTGAGCACGCGCCCGAATGGCAGGCGCTGGCGGCGGACTCGGCGGCCGCCGCGCAGCGCTCCCAGGCCACGGTACAGGAGGCGCTGCGCACCCTGCGTGCCTACCGGATTCTGCTGCGGCATCTGGCCACGGTGCGCCAGCTCATGCCGGGCGGCGTTCTGGCGGGAATCCTCGAGCGCACGTGCGCGCAGCTGCATACCGCCGTTAACCGCCCGCCGCGCCTCACGCGCGCCCGGTGGGCGAGCCTGTTCCGCGACGACATCCCGGCGGCGGCCGCCTCGGTGCGCGTCCTGACACTATGGCTCGCGGCGCTGCTCGTCGCGAGCGCCATGGCGGGCTGGTGGCTGATCAACACTTACCCGCAGCTGGTCAGCCTCATCGCCAGCCCGCGGATGATCGACGGGGTCGAGCACGGACACCTCTGGACCTACCAGATCCTCAGTATTGCGCCGCCGGCGATGCTGTCCGCGCGCATCGTCGAGAACAACGTGATGGTGGTGTTGGCGGCGTTCTGCTTCGGCATCCTGTTCGGGCTGGGCGCATTCTACATTGTCGCGTTCAACGGCTTGAACATCGGCGGATTGCTGGCCTTCACCCATCAACACGGACTGGGCCTCGAGCTGCTGAAGTTCACGTTGGCGCACGGCTTCGTGGAGCTGTCGGTCATCTGCCTGGCCGCGGCGGCCGGGACGGCGCTCGGTGAGTCGGTCATCCGTCCGCAGTGCGCGACTCGCGCCGAGTCGTTGCGCCGGCGTGCCGCCGAGCTCGCGCCGCTGCTGCTGGCCTGCGCGCTCCTGCTGCTCGGCTCCGGACTGATCGAGGGATTCATCTCGCCGCATCCGGCCATCACGATCCCGGAACGGCTCGCCATCGGACTAGGGTACTGGACGCTCATGCTGTTGTGGCTTTCCGGTCGGCTGCGCATCCGGCGGACGCACGCGCAAAGCGCTCCGATGACGCCGCCGGAGTCCCGGCGGTGAGCCCGGTGCCCGGCGAGGCCGCGTCGTGCGCGGCTCTGCCCGAGCCGCCGTATTACGCGGTGATCTTCACCTCGGTGCGCAGCGGCGACGACCGCGGCTATGGCGAGATGGACCGACGGATGCTGGAGCTGGCGAGGGCGCAGCCGGGCTTTCTCGGCATCGACTCGGTGCACCAGGACCGGGCCGGCATTACGGTGAGCTATTGGCGCGATCTTGCCTCGATCGCCGCATGGAAGGCGCACTCGGAGCATGCGATCGCGCAGCGGCTCGGCGCCGAGCGCTGGTACGAGCACTACGAGGCGCGTATCGCCCGGGTGGAGCGCGTCTACTCGATGGGGAAATAGGCCGCTCGCTCAGACCAGCACGCGCTCGATGCCGCCGTTGTTCGCGCGCGCCACGTAGTCCGCCATCCAATTTTCGCCGAGCACGTGCCGGGCGATCTCTACGACGATGTAATCGGCGTCGAGGTCGGCATCCTCGTTGTAGCGGTTCAGTCCCTGCAGGCACGACGGACAGGAGGTCAGGATCTTGACGCGGCCGGCGCCCTCGGCGCGCAGCTTGTCCGCGCCGAGGCGCATCTCTTCCTCCTTGCGGAATCGCACCTGCGTCGAGACATCCGGCCGGGTGAGCGCCAGCGTGCCCGATTCGCCGCAGCAGCGCTCGTTCTTCTCGACCCGGCCGTTGCGCGCCTCGTTCATCAGCGTGTTGACGACCTTCAGCGGGTCGTGCCGCTTCATCGGCGAATGACACGGATCGTGATACATGTAGCGCACACCGGTGACGTCTTCCAGGCGCACGCCCTTCTCCATCAGGTACTCATGGATGTCTATGATGCGCGAGCCGGGAAATATCTCCTCGAACTTGTAGCTCTGCAGCTGGTCGTAGCAGGTGCCGCAGCTGACCACGACGGTGCGGATGTCGAGGTAGTTGAGTGTATTGGCGACACGGTGGAACAGCACCCGGTTGTCGGTGGTGATCTTCTCGGCGCGGTCGAACTGGCCGGCGCCGCGCTGCGGATAGCCGCAACACAGATATCCCGGCGGCAGCACCGTCTGCACGCCGACGTGCCAGAGCATCGCTTGCGTCGCGAGCCCTACCTGCGAGAACAGCCGTTCCGAGCCGCACCCGGGAAAGTAGAAGACCGCCTCGGTCTCCGTGGTCGTGCCCGTCGGATTGCGGATCACCGGAACGTAGGCGGAGTTCTCGATGTCGAGCAGCGCGCGCGCGGTCTTCTTCGGCAGTCCACCCGGCATCTTCTTGTTGATGAAATGCACCACCTGCTCACGGATCACGGGCCTGCCGGTGGTCGCCGGCGGATGCCGGGTCTGGGCGCGCGCCAGACCCTTGAGCAGCCGATTGCCGGTGCGCTGCGCCTTGTAACCCCATTGGATCATCAGCTTGCGGGTCAGGCGGATCGTCTTCGGCGAGGTGGCGTTGAGAAAGAACATCGCGGCCGTCGTCCCGGGATTGAAGCGCCGCTTACCCATGCGGCGCAGCAGGTCGCGCATGGCCATTGATACGTCGCCGAAATCGATATCGACCGGGCAGGGCGTGAGGCACTTGTGACAGACCGTGCAATGGTCGCCGACATCGGCGAACTCGTCCCAGTGACGCACGCTCACACCCCGGCGGGTCTGCTCCTCGTACAGGAACGCCTCGATGAGGAGCGAGGTGGCGAGGATCTTGTTGCGCGGACTGTACAGCAGGTTCGCTCGCGGCACGTGCGTGGCGCACACGGGTTTGCACTTGCCGCAACGCAGACAGTCCTTGATCGAATCGGAGATGGTGCCGATCGCCGATTGCTGCATGATCAGCGATTCGTGCCCCAGCAGATTGAAGCTGGGAGTGTAGGCGTTCGACAGATCACTTCCCGGCATGAGTTTGCCGCGATTGAAGCGGCCTTGCGGGTCGATGCGCTGCTTATAGGCGCGGAACTCGTGGGTCTCGGCTTCGTCGAGGAACTCCAGCTTGGTGATGCCGATCCCGTGCTCGCCGGAGATGACGCCGTCGAGGCGGCGCGCGATCCGCATGATGCGGGCCACCGCGGCCGTCGCCGCGCGAAGCATTTCGTAGTCGTCCGAGTTGACCGGGATATTGGTGTGCACGTTGCCGTCGCCGGCATGCATGTGCAGTGCCACGAACAGGCGGCCGCGCAGAACGCGCTTGTGGACTTGGTCGGCGGCGGCAAGGATCGGCGCGAACACGCGGCCGCTGAAGATCTCCTGCAGCGGCGCCCGCAGCTCCCGCTTCCACGAGACGCGGATGATGCGGTCTTGCAGCACATCGAACAGGCGCGCCGCGGGTGCATGTTCCAGGCGTTCCCGCAGCTGCGGCAGCAGCGCTTCGTAGCCGAGCCGCTCGAGATTCTCCAGCGCCGGCGCGAGCGGCGCGTCGAGATGCTCGGCCAGCCAGCGCCAGCGCTCGCGGACCTGGGCGAGCAGGGCGCGCGCCCACGCAGCACGCTCGCCGATCACTTCTTCGTACGGCAGGTTGCCCACTTCCGGGTCGTCGGCGCGCGCCAGGGGCAAAGCTCCGGCGAGCAGCGGCTCGAGCCCATCGAGGAGCTTCAGCTTGTTGGCGATCGAAAACTCGATGTTGATGCGCTCGATCTCGTCGGTGTACGCGCCGAGGCTCGCCAGCGGCAGCACCACGTCCTCGTTGATCTTGAAGGCATTGGTGTGTCGGGCGATCGCGGCGGTGCGCGAGCGGTCTAGCCAGAAGGTGCGCCGGGCCTCCGGGCTCGCGGCGATGAAACCCTCGCCACTGCGCGCATTGGCGATGCGCACGACGGCCGAGGCGGCGGCGGCGACGTCCGGTTCGTGATCGCCGGTGAGATCCCCGAACAAGGCCATCTTGGGCAGCGCCGCCCGCTTGGATTTGGTCGTGTAGCCCACGGCCTGCAGGTAGCGCTCGTCGAGATGTTCCAGGCCGGCCAACAGCACGCGCGGCGCGAGGCTTTCCAGGTGCTGTTTGATCTCGACGATCGCCGGAACCGCCTCGCGCGCCTGACCGAAGAATTCCAGACAGACGGTGCGCGTGTGCGCGGGACTGCGATGCAGCACCCAACGTGCGCTGGTGATGATGCCGTCGCAGCCTTCCTTCTGCACGCCCGGCAGGCCGCCGAGGAACTTGTCGGTCACGTCCTTGCCCAGCCCGACTTTGCGGAACTTGCGTCCCGGGATCGCGAGCCGCTCGCGCCGCAGCTCCGCGGCCTGGTCCGGCGCCTGACGGCCATCTTTCCAGAGCAGCTCGAACTCGGCGCTCTCGACGTCGTGAATCTTTCCCATGTTATGGGCGATGCGGCTGACTTCCAGCCAGTTGCCCTCGCAGTCGACCATGCGCCACCAGGCGAGATTGTCGACGGCCGTGCCCCACAGGACGGCCTTCTTGCCGCCGGCGTTCATCGCGATATTGCCGCCGATGCAGCAGGCGTCGGCCGAGGTCGGATCGACGGCGAACACCAGGCCGCCCTGGGCGGCGGCGTTCGCGACGCGGCGCGTCACCACGCCGGCTTCGGTGAAAATGGTTGCAACGGGGTCCGGCAGCCCCGGCAGGCTGGTGCGCTCGATGCCGGTCAGGCGCTCGAGCTTCTCGGTGTTGATGACGGCCGACAGCGGAGTCAGCGGCAGCGCGCCCCCGGTGTAGCCGGTTCCGCCGCCGCGCGGAATGATGGTCAGACCCAGCTCGATGCACGCGCGGACCAGCGCCGGTACCTCGACTTCGCTGTCGGGAATCAATACGACGAACGGGTATTCGACGCGCCAGTCGGTCGCGTCGGTGACGTGCGAGACCCGGGCGTAGGCGTCGAAGCGGATGTTGTCGGCGCGAGTGTGTCGCCGCAGGGCGCGCAGCGTGCGGCGCCGGAGCGCTTCCCATTCCCTGAAGTCGCTCTCGAATGCCTGGACCGCGCCGCGCGCGGCTTTCAGCAGCTCTCCGACCCGCTCGAAGAGCGGCCCGTCGTCGGTATCGCGGCGGCGGTCGATGGCGTTCAGCCGATGGTTCAGCGCCTGGATGAGCTGGGAGCGGCGGCCGCGGGTCTCGAGCAGGTCGTCCTGAAGGTACGGATTGCGCCGCACGACCCAGATGTCGCCGAGCACCTCGTAGAGCATGCGGGCCGAACGGCCGGTGCGCCGCTCGGCCCGCAGTTCCTCGATGACGCCCCAGAAGTGTGCCCCGAGCAGACGGATCACGATCTCGCGGTCGGAGAAAGACGTGTAGTTGTATGGGATCTCGCGCAGTCGAGCCGGCTCGCCGGCGTTCGCCGGCTCGGCGGACAGCGGCGCACTGGTCGGTACAGCGTTCATGGGCATGCGCAATCCTGCGGGTAAGGGGCCTCTCAGGGCAGGTCCGAGCTGCCCATGAGATAGCGGTCGCATTCGCGGGCGGCGCCGCGGCCCTCGTCGATCGCCCACACGATCAGGCTCTGCCCGCGACGGCAGTCGCCGGCGGCGAAGATGCCCGGGACGTTGGTCGCGAACGCGCCGTGCGCCGCCTCGATGTTCGATCGGGCGTCGGTGGCGATACCGAGCTCGGCGAGCAGCGGCTGCTCGGGGCCCGTGAAGCCGAGGGCGAGCAGCACCAGATCTGCCGCGGTCTCCTGCTCGCTGCCGGGGACTTCGACCGCGGCGAAGCGGCCGTCGCGGTCACGCTCCCAGGCGATGCGCACGGTGGTCACCGAGCGCACGCCGACTTCGGCGTCGCCGTTCAACCGCTTGACGGTGGTCACGTAGGCGCGCGGATCGGCGCCGAAGCGGGCGGCGGCCTCCTCCTGGCCATAATCGAGCCGATAGACCTTGGGCCACTCCGGCCAGGGGTTGTCGGCGGCGCGTTCGAGCGGCGGCTGCGGCATGATCTCGAGCTGGCTGAGGCTCTTGCAGCCCTGGCGCATCGCGGTTGCGACACAATCGGTGCCGGTGTCGCCACCGCCGATCACCACGACGCGCCGGCCGGCGGCGTGAATCGGACTGCGCTCCGGTCCGCCGTCAAGCAACGCTTTGGTGCTCGCGGTGAGGTATTCCATCGCGAAATGCACGCCCTTCAGCTTGCGGTTCGGGGCGGCGAGATCGCGAGGCTGGGTCGCGCCCGTGCACAGCACGATGGCCTCGAAGTCCTTGCGCAGAAGATGCGCCTCGACGTTCTCGCCGACGTGGGCGTTGCACACGAACTTGATCCCCTCCTGTTCCATCAGGCCGATGCGCCGCAGCACGACGTCCTTCTTGTCGAGCTTCATGTTTGGAATGCCGTACATGAGCAAGCCGCCGGGGCGGTTCTCGCGCTCGAGCACCGTGACGCTGTGGCCGGCGGAGTTCAGCTGCGCCGCGGCCGCCAGTCCGGCCGGACCCGAGCCGATCACCACGACGCGCTTGCCGGTGCGCGTCTGCGGGGGCTCGGCCGAGATCCAACCCTGCTCCCAGCCCTCGTCGGCCAGCGCCGCCTCGATGGTCTTGATGCTCACCGGCGGGCCGTTGATGCCGAGCACGCACGAGCCCTCGCAGGGCGCGGGGCACACGCGGCCGGTGAACTCCGGGAAGTTGTTCGTCGTCAGCAGCCGTTCGAGCGCCTCGCGCCACAGGCCCCTGTAGACCAGGTCGTTCCACTCCGGAATCAGATTGTGGATCGGGCAGCCGGAGGCCATGCCCGAGACCAGCGTGCCGGTGTGGCAGAAGGGAACGCCGCAATCCATGCAGCGCGCCGCCTGGTTGCGCAGTTTCTTCTCGTCCATGTGGTGATGGAACTCCCGCCAATCGCCTGCGCGCTCGAGCGGCGCGCGGTCGACGGGGAGCTCACGTAGATATTCGATGAATCCGGTCGGCTTGCCCATCGGGTACTCGGTGTGTGTGTCAGTTTCCGCCGACGCGCGCCAGGTCGCGCGCGTTGTCCTCGAAGGCCACCATGACGGCTTCCTCGCCGGTCAGGCCCTGGCTGTGCGCGCGCTCGAGCGAGGCGATGGCCCGCTTGTAGTCCTTCGGCATCACGGTGACGAAGCGCCCGATGAGTCTGGCCCAGTTCTCCAGCACGTAGCGTGCGCGGGCGCTGCCGGTGTACTCCTGATGCCGCTCGATCATGGCGCGCACGTGCTCGATCTGCCTGGGATCCTGCAGCGGCTCGAGCGCGACCATCTGCGGGTTGAGGCATGCGGGGAACTCGCCGGTCTCGTCGAGCACGTAGGCGATTCCCCCGGACATGCCCGCCCCGAAATTGCGTCCCGTGGGTCCGAGCACGATCACGTTGCCGCCGGTCATGTATTCGCAGCCGTGGTCTCCGACGGCCTCGACCACCGCATCGGCACCGCTGTTGCGCACCGCGAAGCGCTCGCCTGCCATGCCGCAGACGTAGACTTCGCCCGCGGTGGCTCCGTAGAGGCCCACGTTGCCGATGATGATGTTGGACTCCGGAGGGAACGCCGAGCCCGCCGGCGGAAATACGATGATGCGTCCCCCGGAGAGGCCTTTGCCGACGTGATCGTTGGCGTCACCTTCGAGCACGAAAGTCATGCCCGGCGGCATGAACGCCCCGAAGCTCTGCCCGGCCGTGCCCTTGAAATGAATCCGGATCGTGTCCGGCGGCAGTCCGGCCGGTCCGTGCCGACGCGTCAGCTCGCTGCCGGTGAGCGTGCCCACGACGCGGTTGACGTTGCGGATGGGCAGCTCGGCGCGCACCGGCTCGCCACGCTCGAGCGCGGGCAGGCACAGCGGCAGCAGGGTCGTCATGTCCAGTGACTTCCCGATGCCGTGATCCTGCTCGATCTGGTGGAAGCGGCCGATCTCGTCGCCAACGTCCGGCTGGTAGAGGATGTGGCTGAAATCGAAGCCCTTGGCTTTCCAGTGCTCGACGGTCTGCTTCGGCCTCAGCCGGTCCACGCGGCCCACCATCTCCTCGATCGTGCGGAACCCGAGCTCCGCCATGATGTGCCGCACGTCCTCGGCGATGAAGCGCATGAAATTGACCACGTGCTCGGGCTTGCCGGCGAACTTCTGGCGCAGCCGGGGATCCTGGGTGGCGATTCCGGCCGGGCATGTGTTCAAGTGGCACACCCGCATCATGATGCAACCCATCGCGACCAGCGGCGCCGTGGCGAAGCCGAATTCCTCGGCGCCGAGCAGCGCGGCGATGACCACGTCGCGACCGGTCTTGAGCTGACCGTCGACCTCGACGGTGATCCGGCTGCGCAGGTTGTTCAGAACCAGTGTCTGGTGAGCCTCGGCGAGGCCGAGCTCCCAAGGCAGGCCCGCGTGCGCGATCGAGGTCTGAGGCGATGCTCCGGTGCCGCCGTCATGCCCGCTGATCAACACCACGTCCGCATGCGCCTTGGCGACGCCCGCGGCGATCGTTCCGACGCCGATCTCGGAAACCAGCTTCACGCTGATGCGTGCGTGGTGGTTCGCGTTCTTCAGGTCGTGAATCAGCTCGGCGAGATCCTCGATGGAATAAATGTCGTGGTGCGGCGGCGGAGAGATCAGGCCGACGCCGGCGGTGGTGTGACGGGTCTTGGCGATCCACGGATACACCTTGGTGCCGGGCAGCTGACCGCCTTCGCCGGGCTTGGCGCCCTGCGCCATCTTGATCTGCAGCTCCCGGGCGTTGACCAGATACTCGCTGGTCACGCCGAAGCGACCCGAGGCCACTTGCTTGATGGCGCTCGCCTTCGAGTCGCCGTTCGCCTCCGGACGGTAGCGCGCCGGATCCTCGCCGCCCTCGCCGGTGTTGCTCCTGCCGCCGATGCGGTTCATGGCCACCGCCAGAGTCTCGTGCGCCTCCTGGCCGATCGCGCCATAGGAGATCGCGCCGGTCTTGAACCGCTTCAGGATGCTCTCGAGGGGCTCGACTTCCTCGAGCGGCACCGATTCGAACGGGACGAACTCCAGCAGCCCGCGCAGCGTGCCGACACTCGTCGTCTGCTCGTCGATCAGCCGGGCATACGACCGGTAGGTCGAGTAGCTGCCGGTGCGCACCGCCTTCTGGAGCCGGTGGATGGTTTCGGGGTTGAACAGATGGCGCTCGCCGCCGGCGCGCCACTGATACCGGCCGCCGGTGTCCAGCGTGTGCGCCCCGCCGCGCGCGGGGAACGCTGCGCGGTGGCGCGTGAGCACTTCCTGGGCGATGGTCTCCATGCCGATGCCGCCGATGCGCGAGGAGGTCCAAGTGAAGTACTGGTCGATCACGTCCTGGCGCAGGCCGACGGCCTCGAATACCTGTGCGCCGTGGTAGCTCTGGATCGCCGAGATGCCCATCTTGGACATCACCTTGATCACGCCCTTGGTCGCGGCCTTGACGAAGTTGCGGCAGGCGAGGGTGGTGTCGACGTTCGTGACGAGTCCCGCGCGGATCATGTGATCGAGGGTTTCGAACGCCAGGTATGGGTTGATCGCCGAGCAGCCATAGCCGATCAGCAGCGCGAAGTGATGCACTTCGCGCGCCTCGCCGGTCTCGAGCACGATGCTGACTCGGGTGCGCAGTCCCTCGCGGATCAGATAATGGTGCAAGCCGCTGACCGCGAGCAGCGCCGGCACCGCGGCGAATTCCCGCGACACGCCGCGGTCGCTCAGCACCAGGATGTTGACTTCCTCGTCTTCGATCATGCGCCGCGCGGCCAGACACAGCTCTTCCATCGACTTGATCAGGCCCTTCTCCCCGCGCGTGGCGCGGAACAGGATCGAAAGGCTCCCCACCTTCAGGCCGGGCAGCGCCAAGCGCCGCACCTGGGCGAATTCCTCGTTGGTGAGGATCGGGCCCTTGAGCTCCAGCCGCCGGCAGTCGGCCGGCTGCGGCCGCAGCAGGTTGCCCTCCGAGCCGAGCCACACCTCCGAGGCCGTGATCAGCTCCTCGCGGATGCAGTCGATCGGCGGATTGGTCACCTGGGCGAACAGCTGCTTGAAATAATCGTACAGCAGGCGCGGCCGCTCCGACAGCGCCGCGAGCGGCGTGTCATTGCCCATCGAGCCGACCGCCTCGACGCCGTTCCTGGCCATCGGCTCGAGCAGTACGCGCTGGTCCTCGAACGTGTAGCCGAAGGCGGTCTGACGCGCCAGCAGCGCGCGAGCGTCGAGCAGCATGTCCGGCGGCTCGCCCGCCGGCAGATCCTCCAGGCGCACCAGGTGCTGATCCAGCCACTGCCGGTACGGATGGCGGGTCACGACTCCGCGCTTGATTTCCTCGTCATCGATGATGCGGCCTTGCTCGGTGTCGACCAGGAACATCCGCCCCGGTTGCAGCCGGCCCTTCTGCACGACGTTCTCGGGCGGCACATCGAGCACGCCGGCCTCGGAGGCCATGATGACCAGATCATCGCGGGTCACGTAGTAGCGCGACGGGCGCAAGCCGTTGCGGTCGAGCACCGCGCCGATCTGCTTGCCGTCGGTGAAGGCGATCGAGGCGGGCCCGTCCCAGGGCTCCATCAGGCTCGAGTGATACTGATAGAAGGCGCGGCGGTCCTCGTCCATGCTCTGGTGATTCGACCACGGCTCGGGAATCAGCATCATCATGGCGTGCGCCAGAGGGCGGCCCGAGAGCACCAGCAGCTCGAGCGTGTTGTCGAGCATGGCCGAATCGCTGCCGTTGGGGTTGACCACCGGCAGGATCTTCGGCGTGTCCGCGCCGAACAGGTCGGAGTCGAACAGCGCCTCGCGCGCCTTCATCCAGTTGAAGTTGCCCCGCAGCGTGTTGATCTCGCCGTTGTGCGCCAGATAACGATACGGATGGGCGCGGTCCCAGCTGGGGAACGTGTTGGTGCTGAAGCGCGAATGCACCAGGGCGAGCGCGGTCTCGATCGCCGGGTCGTTGAGGTCCGGGTAATACTGCGGGAGCTGCTCGGTCAGCAGCATGCCCTTGTAGACGATGGTCTTGTGCGAGAGGCTGCAGATGTACCAGTGCTCGGCGCCGTCGATGGTGGAGGCGCGGATCTCGCTGTAGGCGCGCTTTCTGATGATGAAGAGCTTGCGCTCGAATTCCAGCTCGTCACGCGCCTGCGCCCCGCGCCCGATGAACACCTGGCGGATGAACGGCTCGCCGGACTTGGCGGTCTCGCCGAGCATGGAGTTGTTCGTCGGCACGGTGCGCCAGCCGAGCAGGACCTGCCCCTCGGACTGCACAATGTGCTCGAACGCCTCGACGATGCGCCGGCGCAGGGTGGGGTTGCGCGGCAGGAAGACCAGGCCGCTGCCGTATTCGCCCGGATCGGGCAGGGCGAGGTGGTTGCGCCGGGCGATGTCGCGCAAGAATGCGTGCGGCATCTGGATGAGCACGCCGGCGCCGTCGCCGGTGTTCGTCTCGCAGCCGCAGGCGCCGCGGTGCTCGAGATTGCGCAGCACTTCGATCCCCTGCTCGAGGATGCGATGAGACTTGCGTCCCTTGATGTCGACCACGAAGCCGACGCCGCATGCCTCGTGCTCGTACCACGGATCGTAGAGTCCCTGTTTGGCGGGGGCATTCCCGGGGCGGCGCACCGGCCCGGGGGCGACCCGGGGCGAGCGCGCCGCAGCGCGGCGGCGCTGATGTCGCATGATCGGCCTCATCGGTTGGTGAATCCGGCCCAGGCCGCCTGAGGCGGCCCTTCGCCGGGTCGTCCCAGCGCTCTCCTGCCGGAATCGGGCCGGGAGGCCGGCCGCAAGCCGCCCCCTCGGCCGCCCGCCGGCATGGCGAGCTGCTGGGTTCAATTCGCGGGCGCGTGATCCATTGCGCCGGCGGACACCCCCCGGCGGTCCGGGGATGCGCAACGCCGGCGGCTCCCGCATATCTAAGATGATGGGGGCGGATCGCGCGCGCCCTACCCCGCCAGGGGGGCCCAGGGCAGCCACTGCGCTCTATGCCGCCGATATATACCCGATCATATCCGTCTACATCCGCCGGTCAATGCCGGCGAGGCGGTTTTCGAGCGATTCAGGAAAATTCAGGGCGCGATCCTGTCCGGCTCGAGGCCTGGATATGCCTTCAGCCTCGATCACATCCGCGATGGCCGGGCGCAGGGTGGTGCGACGTGAAGCGCGGGGCGCGGGACCCGCCGCGCATGCCGCCGGCGCCGCGCCGGCATGCGCGCGAATCGAGTGACGCGGTCTCGGCGCGCTCGTGCAGCGGCATATCCGCTGCTCCGTTGTACCGAGTCCATCAGCACGCTACCCTTGCGGGCTTCACGCGCCGGAGGCGCGCCGTCACAAGTTGGGTCATGCGTCAATCACCCCGCTCTCGCAAGCCCGCGGCACTGCCGGGACCGGCCATGACGCTCGCGCGCCGGGCGGCGCTCGAGCTGCATACGCTGCAGAATCTGCGTACCGTGGTTGGCTCGACCCGCCGGCATGACAGCCGAATCCGCCGCGCCACCGGCATCGCCGGCTCACAGCTGTGGGCGCTGGCCGAGGTGTCGCTCGCCGCCGGCATCACCGTCAATGCGCTCGCCCGCCGGCTTGCTCTGCATCAGACCACGGCGAGCAATCTCGTCAATGCGCTCGTCGAACGCGGTCTGGTTCGCCGCTCGCGAGACCGTCGCGACCAGCGCGTCGTGCACCTGCAGGTCACGGCGAGCGGTACGCGGCTGCTGTCGCGCGCCCCGCGGCCGCACAGCGGCCCGCTCGTCGATGCGCTGCGGCGGATCGCGGCAGCCGATCTGGACACTTTGGCGCTCAGTCTCGCGACGCTCCTCGGCGCGATGCGCCAGGCCGCTCCCGCGGCCGCCGGAGAATTCCTCCTGGTCGATTGATCGGGGCCGTCGCAGGGCCTCGGTGCCACACCGCTGAGGGTTGCGCTGCTGCCGGCTGCGTCATATCCTTATATATTCGGACAAATATATTATTATGATGGTGTCTGGCGGCCAACTGGATCGGCTGCCTGGGCATCCAAACGATCGGCGCCGGTATCGTGCGATCGCTCGCAAGGAGAAAATGTATGCAGCAATTCGCCACGCTCAATGCGTCGAAGGCGAACTTCGACAACATTTATGATCAATCCGATCCGCGCGCCTACTTTTCGGTGCTGGGCGCGCTGGATTACATGATTCCGGACGTCGCCGAGCCGATCATCCGGCAGATTCTCGCGGCGCGGTACAAGCGCGTCGGGACGGACGCGACCGTTCTCGACGTGGGTTGCTCGTACGGCATCAACGCGGCCGTGCACCGCTTTCCGCTCAGCGTCCGCGTGCTGCGTCGCCGCTATGCAAACCCCGAGATGGCGGCGCTCAACGCCGACGATCTGGCGCGCCTCGATCGCAGTTACTACGCAAGCTGGCCGCAGATCGGTGCCGCGCGTTTCATCGGACTCGACGTGTCGGCGCCGGCGGTGCGCTACGCCGTGGCGGTCGGATTGCTCGATGCCGGCGTAGTCGCAAACTTCGAAAGCGGCGCGCCGAGCTCTCAGGATCGCGAGTCCCTGCGCAGGGCCACCGTGGTGCTCTCGACCGGTTGTGTCGGTTACGTCACCGAGCGCACCTTCGGGTCGATTCTCGACTGTACCGAGAAGCCGCCGTGGGTGGTGTCGTTCGTGCTGCGCATGTTTCCGTACGAGCCGATCGCCGCCGAGCTCGCCAAGCGCGGCCTGGTGACCGAGAAGCTGTCCGGAGCCACGTTCGTGCAGCGCCGCTTTCGCGACGTCAAGGAATTCACCGACTGTCTGACGACGCTCGAGAAGCTCAATATCGATACCAAGGGGCTCGAAGCCGAGGGACGCTTTCAGGCGGAGTTGTTCGTGTCGCGCCCGCGCGCGGACGTCGAAGCGGCGCCGCTCGCGAAGATCGTCAAGGTGGTCAGCGGCCGAAATCGCACCATCGGCACGCGGTACGTGCGCGTCGGGCGGGGGGCGGACGCACAGGTGATGCGCGTTCCCTCGTGATCGCGCTGCAGGGCGTCTGCAAGACTTTCGACGGCGGTGCCAGTTATGCCGTCCGGGACGTCAACCTCGAGATCCCGGCGCACACATTCGTGGCGGTCGTGGGCGATTCGGGTTCGGGCAAAACGACGCTGCTGAAGACCATCAACCGTCTGATCGAGCCGGAGGCGGGCGAGGTGTGCATCGATGGCGAGCCGGTGCGGTCTGTTCCGCCGCACGAGCTGCGCCGCCGCATAGGCTACGTATTTCAGGGAGTTGGACTGTTCCCGCACCTGAGCATCGCGGAGAACATCGGTATTACGCCGCAGCTGGCGGGCTGGCCGGATGACGCGATCCGCGCACGCGTCGAGGAACTGATCGATCTGGTCTGCCTGCCGCGCGCCTATCTGACGCGGATGCCCGCCGAGCTCTCCGGCGGTCAGCGCCAACGGGTCGGCATTGCCCGGGCCCTGGCGGCGCGACCGGCCATCGTGCTGATGGACGAGCCGTTCGGGGCGCTCGACCCGGTTACGCGCGACGGCCTCGGCGGGGAATGCCGGCGGTTGCACGAGCACATGCAGTTGACGACGGTCATGGTGACTCACGACATTCTGGAGGCGGTGTTGCTCGCCGACCGGATCGTGGTGATGCGCCGCGGGCGCATCGTCGCCGACGGTGAGCCGCACGAATTGCTCGCCGGACATCCTGATCCCGCGGTGAGCACGCTCATGGACATGCCGCGGCGGCAGGCTGCGCGCGTGCGGTCGCTGCTCGAGGAGCGCACCGCGCATGAGTGACCCGTTGCACTCCGCGCTGGCCGTTCTCCCGGATTATCTCAGCCAGCACGTTCTGCTCAGTGCCGCCGCTCTCGCGCTCGGCGTCGCCTTGAGCGTGCCGTTGCTCATCGCGGCGCGCCACAGCGCGCGGCTGCGCTGGCCCGTGCTCGCCGTCGCCAGCCTCATCCAGACGGTGCCGAGCATCGCGCTGCTGGCGTTGTTCTATCCGCTGCTGCTGGGGCTGTCCCGGCTGACCGGCCGACTGTTCGGCGTGCGGTTCCAGGCGCTCGGCTTTCTGCCCTCGCTGCTGGCGCTGACGCTCTATTCGATCCTGCCGATCCTGCGCAACGGCGTGACCGCGGTCCTGAACCTCGATCCGGCCATACTGCAGGCTGCGCACGGGGTGGGCATGACGAGCCGGCAGCGTCTGCTGCACGTCGAGCTGCCGCTGGCCGCGCCGATGCTGATGGCGGGGGTGCGGACCTCGGCCGTGTGGGTGATCGGCACGGCGACCCTGGCGACGCCGGTCGGCCAGACGAGCCTCGGCAATTACATCTTCACCGGATTGCAGCTTGCCAACTGGGTCTGGGTGTTGTTCGGATGCGGGGCGGCGGTGGCGCTGGCCCTCGTGACCGACCAGCTGCTGGCGCTGATCGAATTCGGCTTGGCGCGCCGCCGCCCACGGCTCGCCTGGCTGGGCCTGTGCCTGTTGGTTGCGGGCGTGGCGGCCGCGGCCGCCGTGCCGCTCGCGGCGGGCCGCCGGGGCGGCTTCGTGGTCGGCGCGAAGAACTTCACGGAGCAATACATTCTCGCGGCGCTGATCTCCAGCCGGCTGCGGGCCGAGGGTCATCCGGTGACGGAGCGTACGGGCCTGGGGTCGACTCTGGCCTTCCAGGCGCTCGCGGGCAACGAGCTCAGCGTGTACGTCGATTACACCGGCACCCTGTGGCACGATGACTTGCATCACCGCAGCGACCCGCCGCGCGCGACGATGCTGAGCGAGCTGCGCACGCAGCTGCGCCGCCGGTACGGCGTCGTGCTGCTGGGGCCGCTCGGCTACCAGAACGCCTACGTGCTCGCGATGCGCCGCCCTCAGGCCGCCGCACTCGGCATTCGCACCATCGGCGATCTGGCGCGGTTCGCTCCGCGGTTGACGCTGGGTGGCGATCTGGAATTCTTCGCGCGCCCGGTCTGGCACGATCTCGAGCGGCGTTATGCGCTGCATTTCCGGGCCTTGCGCCAATACGAGCCCGCGTTCATGTATCACGCGCTCTTGAGCGGCGCGGTCAACGTCATCGCCGCCTTCTCCAGCGACGGGCGCATCGCCGAGGATCATCTAGTGGTGCTGAAGGACCCGCTGCACGTGATCCCGCCGTACGATGCGGTGATCCTGCTGTCCCCGCACGGCGCGCACGATCCGGCGCTGCGCCGCGCGCTCGAGCCGTTGATCGACCATATTCCGATCAGCCTGATGCGCCACGCCAATTTCATGGTGGACCGCCGGCACGACAAACGCACGCCGCGCCAGGCTGCGAGGTGGCTGGCACATGCCGCGCACCTGCGTTGAGCGAGGATGCGCCGGTCATTCCTCGACGGCCGCGCCGACCGCGATCCAGGCCAGCTCCCGGTGCGACACCGAATCGAGCTTGAACGTGCGGGCGGCCGCGGCCATGCGCGTCAGCGCCTGGGCCATGGACATCAGCGGCTCCGCGCCGGCTTTGCGCGGCTTCAGGAAGCGCACCGGGTTGATGCGCGCGACCACGTAATTGCGCAGATACGGAGAGCGGAACCCGCGTGCTTGCAGGCCCGTCACGATGCGCTTCACGCCGGTGTCGATCGCCAGCAGCCGTGCCGCGAAGTTCTGGCGTTCACGCAGGCTGGTCGCCAGCGGCCGGTCGCTGAAGCGATCCACTTTGCGCAAGAACGCGCTGTAGGCGCCGCCGGCGAAGCGTCCGGAAGTCTCGTACAGCATGCCGAGCGTCAGCAGCTCCGGCGCCTCGAACTGCTCGGCCCAGGTCTGCTCGCTCGCACGGCCCGGCCGCTGTGCCAGGCCGCGCGCCATTCGGATCACCTCCAGGCTCCGATCGCGCAGGTTGTGCGCCTTCTCGGTGTTGAGGGCGAGGATGCGATAAGCCAGCGCAGAGTCCGGGCAAATCAGGACTGTGACCTGGCGCAATCCGAGTACCTTGGCCGCCGCCAGCCGGTGCCGCCCGTTCGGGGTCCAGAGCTGGCCGTCGGGACTGCGGACCACGATCAGCGGGTCGAGGAATGCGCCGGTCTGGCCGATACGCTGCGCGAGGCGCTGAGTGTGCGTCGGCGACAAATCGCGCTGAAATGGGGTGGGTTGAAGCGATGCGAGCGGCAGGGTTGCCAGCAGCAGCTCGCGGCCGTTCACCGGCTCGCGATACGCGCCGATCGGCGCGCCGCCGGCGGCGCGAACCTCTTCCACGAGGGGCGCCACCTGCGGATTCTCCAGAGCAAGGACAATCTCCGCCGCGGTAAGGCCGCGGGCCTGCTTGCCGGGCGCAAGCTTGCCCCGGCGGCGCGGGGTGTCCACCCGCCGGGCAGGGCGGGCGCGGGCGGCTGTGACCTTCTTGCGTGCTGCCATGGCCCGATACGGTGCCTCGGACTCGGCGTCGCGTAAAGAGACCTGTGCGAGAATGAGCCCTCATCCCGCCGAGTCCCCGCATGGACATCGTTCCCGCCGCCCCGGCCGCCGCGCCCCTACCGGCCCAGCGTATCGACCGGGAAGGCCGCGCGCACATCGATCTGCGTGCCGTCTGGGCGCTCGCGCTGCCGCTCATGGCCAACAGCGCCGTGCAGGTGGTGCTGAACCTCACGGACATGTGGTTCATCGGGCGTATCTCCACCGCGGCGCTGGCTGCCGTCGGCTCGGTGCAGTGGCTCATTCTCGGAATCATGTTCGTGCTCGGCGGCAGCAGCATGGCGGTCCAGACTCTGGCATCGCACGCGCATGGCGCGCGGCGATTTCGCCGCGCCGCGCAGGCTGCCTGGGCGGCGCTGTGGATCACGCTGTGCATCGTGCCGATTTGCATTCTGCTCGGACTGGCCGGCCGGATGATCCTGATGCCCTTCGGGTTTGCGCCACGGATCGCGCGGCTGGCCGAGCAGTTCTGGCTGCCGCGCATCGGCGGCGCATCGATCGCGGTGGCGGCCTGGGCGGTGATGGGGTTTTTCAACGGCATCGGCCGCACCCGGATCAGCTTCATGGTGGCCGCCGCCGCGGCGGTTGCCAATGCGATATTCAACGATCTGTTCATCTTTCATTTCGGCTGGGGGGTGGCCGGCTCGGCCTGGGCGAGCAACGCGGCGCAAGCGGCAGGCTTCGTGCTCGGTTTCGTGCTGTTCCTGCGCTCGCCGATTCGCGCGGCCTTCAATTCGCACCTCACGTGGCGGCCGCGCTGGCACACCGTGCGCCGGCAGCTTCGGCTGGGGTTCCCGCTGGGGCTGATGCCGGCGGCCGACGTGCTGGGCTTCGCGGTATTTCAGATGATGCAGGTGCGCTACGGGATGATCAGCGGTGCCGCGACGCAGATGGTCACCGTACTTACCTCCATCGCGTACATGCCGGGCATCGGCATCGCTACGGCCGCGGCCACCTTGGTCGGCCAATCGATCGGGGCCGGCGCTCGGCCTTGGGCGCTGCGGCTCGGAACCCGGATCATCCTGCTCGCGGCGCTGGTGATGGGCGGGATCGGTCTCGCGCTGGCCCTGGCGGGCCCCTGGCTGATGCCTCTTTTCGCCGGCGCGCACGATCGCGCTTCGGATCAGGCGGCGCGCCTCGGCGTGCAACTGCTGTGGCTCGCGGCGGCGTACCAGTTCTTCGACGGTCTGAATCTCGGCAGCAGCATGTGCCTGCGCGGCGCGGGCGATGTGCGCGTTCCGGCGGCGCTGATATTCCCGGTGTGCTGGCTCGTCTTTCTGCCCCTCGCGCACGCGTTCACGTTTGCGCCCGGACAGGGCTGGTTCCACTTCCTGCCGCAATTCGGTTGGGGCGCCCGGGGGGGCTGGAGCGCCGTCATCATTTACGTCGTGCTGCTGGGCTCGGCGCTGTTCTTGCGCTGGCGCTCGTGCGCCTGGCAGCGGATCCGGATTTAAAATGGCCGCGGCTCATCGCGCCGCCCTCGGCCGGGACGATGAGATCGGCGACCGACCAGGAGTTCCTGTCATGCAACATTCAGTGCTCGGCCACACGGGCCTTGCGGTCTCGCGTCTCGCCTTCGGCACCCGACCGGGGGTGACCAGCGTGTTGCTGCGGTCGACGGAGCTGGCCGACCAGCCCTTGGCGCAGGCGCTGTCCGCGCCATCGGCAGGTCCGGCTGCAAGCGGCGGCACCGGCCATCGGGAGGCAGTCCTCGGTCGCAAACGGAGGTAGACGCATGGGCGGCGAGGGCCCCGAGGCTGCGCGCGGCGCTTACGACGCACTGCATCGTTGGCTTCTCGAGGCAGCCTACCCTCTGTGGTGGCAGCGCGGCTGGGATAGCGTGCGGGGCGGCTTCCACGAGCGCCTCGCAGCCGACGGCCCCGTGCTGACGGACCCGCGCCGCACCCGAGTGCAGCTGCGCCAGATCCACTGCTTTGCACGCGCCGCGGCGCTGGGATGGCCCGGTGACGCCCGCGCGCGGGTGATCGGCGGGCTCGATCACGTGTTTACCCACTGCC
>JAJYFU010000107.1 GCA_021790795.1 Pseudomonadota bacterium | reverse complement strand
CTGATCCGGCTCGATGTGATGCGCAGGCCCGCGTTCCGGGTCGCAACGCTCTCCGGCGGCGGCCTGACGCGCGCGGCGATCAGCGCCACGCCGTTCCTGCTGCCGATCATGCTCGAGGTGGTCTACGGCCTGACACCATTGCAGGCCGGAGTGCTGCTGCTGGTGTACATGCTGGCGAATCTGCTGATGAAGACGGTGACCAATCCCATCATCCGCCGCTTCGGACTGCGCTCGGTGCTGATCGTCAACGGCGCGATCACCGCCGCCGGCATCGCGGCCTGCGCGTGGATCTCGCCGCAGCTGCCGATGGCGCTGACCGTGATCATCCTGCTGTTCGCCGGCGCCAGCCGCTCGATGCAGTTCACCGCGATCACGTTCACCACGTTCGCCGAGGTGAGCCCCGAGGAGCGCGCGCCGGCGAGCGTCCTGTCATCGCTCACCCAGCAGGTCACCATGGCCGCGGGCGTGGCGAGCTCGGCGCTGATCCTGAACTTCTCGCGGCTGCTGCGTCACGGCAGCGCGCTCGGGGCGCTCGACTTTCGCGTCGCGCTCACATTGATGGCCGCGCTCGCGGTGTTCGGCCTGATCGGCTACGCCAGTCTGCCCAAGGACACCGGCGCGGAGCTCAGCGGGCGTGACCGCCTGACGGCCTCCTGAGGCGCGCCTCAGGCGGGCGCCAGCCGCCCGACCCAGCGATACAGCGCGATCACCACGGCCGCGAACGTCACGCCGCCGAGCCAGAGCGCGGCGGTGTGGAATTCCTTGCCGACCAGCGCGATCGGCTCGGGCCGCCCGCTGAATACCACCACGCCGGCGTAGATCACCCCGAGCAGGCTCTCCCCCACGATCAGCCCCGAGGCAAGCAGCACGCCCAGTTGTTTGATCGCTTCGCCGTGCGGCTTGTGCTCGGCGCGGCGGTTGAACCACCAACCCACGAGCGCACCCACCGTGATCATCAACGTGGTGGACGTCGGCAGGTAGATCCCCAGCCCCACGGCCAGCGGCGGCAGCCGCACGTTCTTGAACACGCGCCTGAGGCCCTCATCGAGCGCGATCAGGAGCGCGCCGATGCCGAACCCGACCATGATGGCGCTCCAGTCGATGTTGTGCTGGATCACTCCCTGGGCGAGGGCCGAAATCAGCCCGGCCTGCGGCGCGGGCAGCGCGCGCGCGGGATTGACGCCGGGCGTGCCGAGGAAGCCGTAGGCATGGTTCAGCAGGTCGAGCACCGGCGGGATGACCAGCGCCCCGGCGATGACCCCGACCACCAGCGCCCACTGCTGCTTCGCGGGCGTCGCGTCGACCAGCTGGCCGGTCTTCAGATCCTGCAGATTATTGTTGGCGATCGAGGCCACCGCGAATACCACGGAAGTCACGAACAGCGCAAAGGCCACCAGCGCCCGGCCGGCCGTCGCCGGCAGGCCCAGCCTGATTCCCGCCACCAGCAGCAGCGCGAACACCACCACGACGAGGATGCCGATTCCGGAGAGCGGACTGTTGGATGAGCCGATCAGGCCGGCCATGTAGCCGCACACGGTCGAGACCAGAAAGCCCATCAGGGCGATGAAGATCACGCCGCCGATGGCAAGCCCCCAGGCGTGGGCGCCGAGCCCGCTGATGCGGCTGAAGTGCCACAGCAACCACGCCACCGGCACCAGACACAGGAGCGAGATCACCGCGACCGTGCGGATCGGAATGTCATGCTCGGTGCGCGGCAGCAGGTGCGCCTGGCCGCCGCGGCGCGCCCGCGAGGACGCGATCGCGCCGGCAAGACCCTTGATCACCGGCTTGATCAGCGTGAGGAGCGTCCACACCGCGGCAACGCCGATCGCACCGGCGCCGACGAAGCGCACGTAATGATCCCAGGCACCTTGCGCGGCGGCGGCGGCCGAACCGCCCGCCGCATGGGTGAGCAGGAAATGCGGCACGGCCCAGCCCCAACCGATCAGCGCCCCGACGAGGATCGCCACGCCCACGGCCGGTCCGACCAGGTGACCGATGGCGAACAGGGCGAACGACAAGCTGAAATCAAAGCCGCTCGCGGCGCGCGAGCGGCCGATGTGGAAATAGCGGGCCACGTCGCTGGCGAAGATCTGGGTCTGCACCACCACGTAGAAAGCGGCCGATACCAGCGCGCCGACCACGACAGCCTTCAGACCCGCCCCGCCGGTTTCGACCGCCTCGATGTCCGCGTTCTGGGCCTGGCCCGAGCCGACCTTGAGCACCTCGGCGCAAGCCACCCCTTCCGGGTAGGGCAGGTCCGAATCGGTCACCAGCGCCCGGCGCAGCGGGATGGTGTACATCACTCCGAGAATGCCGCCGGCGGCACACACCGTGAAGGACATCCAGAACGGGAAGCCGGTCCACCAGCCGACGATCACCAGCCCCGGGAGCACGAAGATGATGCTCGAGAGCGTGCCGGCCGCGGAAGCCACGGTCTGCACGATGTTGTTCTCCTGCATGGTCGCGTCCTTGAGCGCGCGCAGGATGCCCATCGAGATCACCGCCGCCGGGATCGATGTCGAGAAGGTGATGCCGGCCTTGAGGCCGAAGTAGACGTTGGCCGCGGTGAACGCCAGGGTGATCAGCACCCCGATGACCATGCCGCGGAAGGTGAACTCGCCGTGCGAACCGGCGCGCTCCGCTGCGGGTGTACTCACTTTGAATTTCTTTCGATCGCGAGACCCCGCGCCCCCGGCGCGGAGAGCCCCCAAGGGGCGGCACCTTAACCGATCCGCGCCAAGGTGTCTGCCGCAGCGGCCAATCCCCCCCTACCGCGGCCGGAACCGCAGCACCCGAGCGCCGGGGACCGGAACGTGAAAACCGTTGTGGAAATTACTTTAACCACTTGTTTTTATGGGCTTTAATATTTGATACCGCCTGTCACATAAGTGTCATATTGCGGACGTAGAGTACGCGCCGATGGCACACTCCCAAAAGCAATCGGAGGTCACCCTTTGAGCACGAAAACTGCCGGTCACCGCCGGAGCGCTTCGCTGGTCCTGGCAGCCGTCTTGGCTCTGGGCACGATGACGGCCGGCCACGCCGCCATGGCCGGGGAACAGCTGCTCGAGACCGGCTCCTCGCTGCTGTATCCACTGTTCAACCTCTGGGTTCCGGTCTACAGCAAGACCCATCCGGGCGTGCAGATCACCACCGAATCCACCGGCAGCGGCACGGGCATCTCCGAGGCGGCTTCCGGCATTGCGCAGATCGGCGCCTCCGACGCCTATATGAGCGATTTCATGGTGCGCCAGCATCCGGGCATCTTGAACATCCCGCTCGCGATCTCCTCGCAGATGGTGAATTACAACATCCCGGGCCTGAACGGCGTTCACCTGCGCTTCAGCGGCCCGGTGCTCGCGGCCATGTACACCGGGACGATCCGTTATTGGAACGCTCCGGCGATCCAGCGGCTCAATCCGGGCGTGCGCCTGCCTCATGCGCAGATCGTGCTGATCCACCGCACCGACGGCAGCGGGGACACCTTCATCTTCTCCCAGTACCTGTCCTTCAGCACGCCGTCGTGGAACAACTCGGTGGGCTACGGCACCAGCATCAGCTGGCCGCCGGTCGAAGGCGGCGTGGGCGCGGAAGGCAACCCGGGCATGGTCGACGCCTGCAAGGGCACACCGTACTCCATCGCCTATATCGGCATCAGCTACAAGAAGTACACGCAAGCGGCCGGGCTCGGCGAGGCGCTGCTCGAGAACCGCAGCGGCCGCTTCGTCATGCCGACCCCGCGGACGATCCAGGCCGCCGTCAATGCCACCGCGGCCCACACGCCGGCCGATGAGCGCACCAGCCTGATCTTCGCTCCGGGCGCCGATTCGTACCCGATCATCAATTACGAGTACGCCATCGTGAATGCCGGGCAGCCGAACCCGGCCGCCGCGCAGGCCTTGAAGCAGTTCTTCGCGTGGGCCCTGAGCCCGGACGGCGGGAACTCCCCGCACTTCATGCAGCAAGTCGGCTTCGTGTCTCTGCCGCCGGCCATCGTGCGGCTCAGCCAGGCGCAGATCGCCAAGATCCACTGAAACAACGGCCCCCTCGAAGCCGGTATCCACCTCAAGGATGAGGCGCGATGCCGGCTTCGTTTTCCCACGAATCCGTTGCATCGAGGCAGCCGAGCGGCCATCCTTGCCCGCCATGAAGTTCAGAGCCTGGCTCGCCATCATCGCGGGCATCCTGCCCCTCGCGCTCATTGCCATTGTGGCGTTCCTGGCCATCTATTCCTGGCCCGCCATGCATTTCAATGGCTTCGGGTTCGTCACGCGCGACACCTGGAGGCTCGGCAATCTCTATGCCAACCCGGTCATGATGCACGGCACCGAGGCCCCGCGAGGCGCGACCTACGGCATACTCTTCCTGATCGTCGGCACACTGCTCTCGACGGCGATCGCACTGCTGATCGCCCTGCCGCTCGGCGTGGGCGCGGCCATCTTCCTCGCCGAAGTGGTTCCCGATGCGCTGCGCACCTGGATATCGTTCTTCGTCGAGTTGCTGATGGCCATCCCGAGCGTGGTGTTCGGGCTGTGGGGCTACGTGGTGGTGATCCCTTTCCTCGGGCAGCACTTGTACCCGGTGCTGGCCCACACCGTGGGCCGTGTCATTCCCCTCTTCGGCGAGCCGAGCGGCAGCGGCTACGGTCTGCTCACCGCCGGCGTCGTGCTCTCCCTGATGATCGTGCCGATCATCGCCGCCACGCTGCGCGATGCCCTGGTCAGCCAGCCGAGCTCGCTGCGCGAGGCGGCGCTCGGACTCGGCGCGACGCGCTTCGAGGCGTTGTGGAAAGTGATGCTGCCGGGAACGCGCAAGACGCTGATCGGAGCCACCTTCCTCGCGCTCGGCCGGGCGCTCGGAGAGACCATGGCGGTGCTGATGGTCAGCGGCAACGCGCTGAACATCCTGCCGCACCGGATCTACGATCCGATCTCGACGATGGCGGCGTTCATCGTCTCGCAACTCGACAGCGCGCTGCAGGATCCGACCGGACTCGCGGTGCGCTCGCTGGCGGAGATCGCCTTCGTCCTGGCGATCATCTCCATCATCGTCAACGCGCTCGCCCGGCTGCTGCTGCTGGTGTGGAACAGCAACCAGCGCTCGGTAATGGTGTAGTCGCATGAACGCCATCGCGGCGGCCCCACGGCAAATCCGCCTCTCGCGCCGCATCGTGAGCATCACCGGCTGGGCGCTGAGCGGTCTGTGCCTGGCGGTGCTGTCGGTGCTGATGGTGTGGATTCTGTCGGTCGTGTTCGTGCGCGGCGTCGGGGCGCTGAACTTCAAGGTGCTCACGACCATCACGCAGGGCAGCGGCGGCGGACTGCTCAACGCCATCGAAGGCACGCTGGTGCTCTCCGGCGGCGCGCTGCTGCTGGCGGTGCCGTTCGGCGTGGCCGCCGGAATCTATTCGGCCGAATACCGCTTCACCTCCTGGGCCATCACCATCCGGTTCCTGGCCGACGTGCTGGTCGGAGTTCCCTCGATCGTCATCGGCTACTTCGGCTACGTCGCGCTGGTGCAATGGCTGGGCTGGAACTTCTCGCTGGCCGCCGGCGCCATCTCCCTCGCCATCATCAGCCTGCCCTATATCTGCCGGACCACCGAGCTGGCGCTGCGGCAGGTCTCCAACGATCTGCGCGACGCGGCCTACTCGCTCGGCGCCAACGAGCGGCGGGTCATCTTCGGGGTGTGCGTCCCGGCGGCCCTGCCCGCCATTCTCACCGGTGTACTGCTCGCGCTCGCGGTGTCGGTGGGTGAGACCGCCCCGCTGCTGTATACCGCGGGCTGGTCGAACTTCATGTGGAACGGCCATCTGACCCACTCGCCGATCGCCTACCTCACGTACGCGATCTGGACCTTCATCAACGAGCCGTTCGCCTCGGCCAACGCGCTCGCCTACGCCGCGGCGCTGCTGGTCACCGGGTTCGTGCTCATCATCAATATCCTGGCCCGCTTCGTGCTCGAGCGGCGCCGCATCCGCCGCTGAGCCGCTCACTGCGGCGGCAGCCGCTCACCGCCGTGGCGCAGATCGGGATCGACGGCATCCTGACGGCCGTAGGTGCGGAACTTCTCGAGGACGCGTGTCATCTCGGAAGCATCCAACAGCTCCACTGCGCCGATGGCCAACGCCGCGCAGTACTGCGCGGCGAGATTCTCCACCTCCCCGGCGAGGCGCAAGGCGCCATCGAGGTCCGCCCCGACGGCGATGAGCCCATGATGAGCGAGCAGACACGCCCGGCGGTCGCGCAGCGCCGCGAGGGCCGCCTCGGACAGGGCCTGCGAGCCGAACGTGTGGTACGGCGCACAACGGATATCCGCTCCACCCGCGACCGCGACCATGTAGTGAAACGCCGGGATGCCGCGGCCCGTGCAGGCAAGCGCCGTGGCGAAGCGGGGGTGGGCGTGCACGATCGCGCCCACGTCGGGTCTGGCGGCGAAGATGTCGCGATGGAAACGCCACTCGCTCGAGGGCCGGCAGCGGCCATGCCACAGCCCCTCGAGGCTCATCAGCGGAACATCTTGCGGCTCGAGCGACTCGTAGAGCCGTCCGGTGGGACTGACGAAAAACGAGCGTGAGTCGCGTCTCACGCTGACGTTTCCCGACGTGCCGTGCGAAAGCGCCAGACGCGACAGCTCCCGGCACCCGGTGATCACGGCACGGCGCTGTACCTCGTCCGCGTCCGCCTCGATCATGCGGCGCGCTCCGGATACAGCGCGGCGAGGCCGGCTCGGCTCGCGGCGCACACGCCGCGCTCGGTGATCAAACCCGTCACGAGACGTGCCGGCGTGACATCGAAGGCGAGATTGAGCGCGGCGCTGCCCTCGGGTACGACGCGCACGCGCTCGAGGGCGCCCGCGGCGGTGCGCCCGCTGATGTGCGTGACCTCCTGCGGATCGCGCGCCTCGATCTCGATGTCGTGGCCGTCCTCGAGATTCCAGTCCAGGGTGCTGACCGGCAGGGCCGCGTAGAACGGCACGCCGTTGTCTCGCGCGGCGAGCGCCTTCAGGTACGTGCCCACCTTATTGCACACATCCGCGGCGGCCGTGGTCCGATCGCTGCCGACGATCACCAGATCCACCTGTCCGTGCTGCATCAGATGTCCCCCGAGGTTATCCACGATCACGGTGTGTGGCACCCCGTGAGCCCCCAGCTCGAAGGCGGTCAGCGAGGCGCCCTGGTTGCGCGGCCGGGTTTCGTCGACCCACACGTGCACGTCGATTCCCGCATCGTGCGCCACGTAAACCGGCGACAGAGCCGTACCCCAATCGACGCACGCCAGCCAGCCGGCGTTGCAATGCGTGAGGACGTTGATGCGGCGGCGCGCCGCGTGCGCCATGGCGCGGATGATCTCGGCGCCGTGGACGCCGATCGCATGGCACTGCGCAACATCCTCGTCGCAAATGCGCCCCGCCTCGGCGAACGCCGCCACCATGCGCTGCGCCGGCGGCAGATGCGCGATGCGCGCGCGCACCCTCTCGAGCGCCCAAGCGAGATTCACGGCGGTAGGGCGCGTCGCGCGCAGCACCTGCACCGCCTCCGCAATCCTCGCATCCGAGGCGTCCTGACGCAGCGCCAGCGCCAGCCCGTAGGCCGCCGTGGCGCCGATCAGCGGCGCGCCACGCACGATCATGGTCTGGATGGCCCGCGCCGCATCCTCGAGTGTCGCCAGATCGAGGGTCTCGAACTCGAACGGCAGCCGGGATTGATCGATGACCCGCACGGTCCCGGAGGCGAGCGGCCAGAGGGTGCGGTAGGGAGTGCCGGAGATTTTCATCGCCGTATTGTAATCCCACCGGCGCGATCGCCGCGGGGGATCCGCCGCGCCGCCGGATCGACGGATTCCCGGCGTCCGGACGGCATCCGCCCCGACTCGGCGCTCGAGGGACTCGAGACTTGGACGTGAGTGTGCGGGCGTGACAAGTGTCACTCGCGAGTGTTGACAGGACGCACTGCACACTCGCACGAGGGCGGGCCATCCTGGCGCCACTGCCGGCCAACCGATGACACGTCCATGTCCGCCACACCCGCCCATGACCTGCTCGCCGCCTCATCCAGACGCCCCATCGCCGCGCTGCAAGGCGTCAGCAAGCGGTTCGGGAACCACGCGGCGCTCGAGCACTTCTCGCTGCAGCTGCGCAGTGGCGAGATATGCGCCCTGCTCGGCCCGAACGGGGCCGGCAAGACCACCGCCGTGCGGCTGCTGCTCGGACTGCTCGCGCCCGATGACGGGCGCGTTGAGGTGCTGGGCCGCGACCCCCGAGCCAGCACGGCGCGTGCCGCCATCGGCGCGATGCTGCAGGACGCGCGGGCGCCGGACATGCTGACGGTACGCGAGCACATCGAGCTGTTCCGCAGCTACTACCCACGGCCTCTGCCGACCGCCGAGGTCCTGCAGCGCTCGAGACTGGCGCCGCTCGAGC
>JAJYFU010000106.1 GCA_021790795.1 Pseudomonadota bacterium | reverse complement strand
CACCGAGGTGCCGCAGCAGCAGCGGCAGAACACCCTGCCCGATACTGCCGAAGCCGACAATGATGATTCGGCCAGGAAACTCGACGTGGATCTTGTGCTCGCTCATCTCGCTCACGAATCTCGGAAGTGACCTCCCGGCGCCGCAGCCAACGGCGCCGTCCCGCCCGCTTCGCGGGCTGGCCGCAGAGTATCAAAGCCGGCCTGCGGGTGAAACGCCGCGTCTAGCTCGCGCGCCAGTGCGGCGGGTAGGTTCGCTCGTAGCCTGGCAGAGCTTCGATGCGTGCCAGCCATCGCCCGAGCGCCGGATAGTTGACCTCCACGGGCAGAAAGCGCGAGGCGAGCTCGCGTGCCGCCGGGCGCTCGAGTGCGCGCCTCAACAACTGAATGCCTGGGAAAATGACCATGTCGAGCGCGGAGAAACGCTCGCCGACGACCCAGTCCGATTTCGACAGCCGTCCCTCGATCGTGCGCGCCTCACTGGCCACCGCGTGCATGGCCCGGGTGATCTCGTCGGCACGCAGATCGGCGCCGCCCGAAAACACCGCGTGAGTAATCGTGCGCAGATGAGGCTCGATGTAGGATTGGTATTCGCTGATCACCCGCATGATCGTGCCGCCTTCCTCGGGCGTCGCCCCGAAGATCGGCGGTTGCGGATATTTCAGGTCGAGGTAGTAGAGAATAGCGAGCGACTCGAAGCACACGTAGTCGCCGTCCTTGAGCACCGGCACCCGACCGCGCGGGTTCATCTGCAGCAGGTGCGGCGATTTGTGCTCCTGCTTGGAAAACTGCAGCAGGTGCGCGGTGTACGGCAGCCCCTTGTGCTCGAGCGCCAGCAGCACCCGCCATGCATACGGACTTCCGCTGCCCCAGTAGACCTCGATCGCCATGAGCCCCTCTAGGTGAATTTGTGTCCGGAATTGTACCGGGTTCGTCCCCGGGGCGATCATTACCGATTGTGCGCCGACCCCATGCGGCGCACGGCATAGAATGGTGGCAGGCCCATGCTCGATACGGTCATCAGCGCGCGGCAGCTCGCACAACGGCTCGGCGAGGCAAACCTCGCCATCGTCGACTGTCGCTTCGATTTGACGCGGCCGCGGTGGGGCGAGCACGCATACGCCGAGGCTCGCATCCCCGGCGCGCTTTATGCGCACCTGGATCGCGACTTGTCGGGCACGCCGTCGAGCGCCACCGGCCGCCATCCGCTGCCCGCATCGGCGGCGCTCGCCGAGTCCTTCGGACGCTGGGGTATCGGAGCGCACACGCAGGTGGTGGCGTATGACCAGGGACCCGGCGCCTATGCGGCTCGCTTGTGGTGGCTGCTGCACTGGATGGGACACGAGCGGGCGGCGGTGCTCGACGGAGGACTCGCCGCCTGGGAGGCTTGCGGTCTGCCGCTCGAGCATGGCGGGCCCGCCGCCGCGGTGCCCTGCTGCTTCGACGGGCAGCCGGACCCGCACATGCTGGCGCAAACCGAAGAGATCGAGCAGGACGTAGCGGCCGGCCGGCTCGAGCGGCGCGAGATCCTGTTGCTCGATGCGCGCGGCGCGGACCGGTTCGCCGGAGAGAACGAGACACTCGATCCGGTGGCGGGCCACATTCCCGGGGCGATAAACCTGCCGTTCACCGGCAACCTCGGTGGCGGGAGCTTTCTGCCGCCGGCCAGCCTGCGCCGGCGCTTTCGCCAGGCGCTTGCGGGCCGCACGCCCGAATCGGCCATCTGCATGTGCGGCTCCGGTGTGACCGCCTGCCACAACCTGCTCGCCCTGAGCATCGCGGGCCTGCCCGGTGCGCGCCTCTACGCCGGCTCCTGGAGCGAGTGGATCCGTGATCCGCGCCGTCCGGTGACGCGTGGCGCCTGATCGGCACAGCGGAAAAATTTTGGCATGGGGCTATCGCTGCCGCCCGGTTTTGATATCTTGCGGGCGCAACGCACTCCCGCTCGTCGCACGGAAATCACCGACGTGGCCGTAGACCCTCAGCGCATCGGCAATCGCCAATACAACCCGACCGCACCCTGGCGCATCGAGGACTCCCTCGACCTTTATCACGTCAACGAGTGGGGCAAGGGTTACTTCGGCATCAACGAGGCCGGACACGTGGTGGTTCGGCCCGACACGCAATCCGGCAGCGACATCGATCTGTACGAGGTGATCGAGGGGCTGCAGTTGCGTGAGCTCGCCACGCCCGTCGTGGTGCGTTTCTCGGACATCCTGGCGCATCGCCTGAAGCACCTGCACGATGCGTTCGCTCAGGCGATCGCCGAGAACGATTATCGCAACCGCTATGCGGCGGTGTTTCCGATCAAGGTCAATCAACAGCGTCTGGTGGTTGAAGAGGTGTACCGCTACGGCGCAGCATTCGGTTTCGGGCTCGAGGTGGGCTCCAAGCCGGAGCTGCTCGCCGTGATGGCGATGACCGAAAACGCTCCGGATCGCTTGATCGTGTGCAACGGATTCAAGGACGACAGTTACATCGAGGCAGTAACGCTCGCGACCAAGCTCGGCCGGACCATCATTCCGGTAGTCGAGAACTTCGAAGAGCTGCCGCTGATTCTCAAGCACGCCGAGAAATACCAGATCCGCCCGCGCATCGGCGTGCGCGTGAAGCTGGTGACCGAAGGCTCGGGCAAGTGGCGCGACTCGACGGGAGAGAAATCGAAGTTCGGCCTGTTCATCACCGAGATCCTGGAGCTGGTGCGCGAGCTGAGGGCGCGCGGCATGCTCGACTGCCTGCAGCTCGTGCACTGTCATCCGGGCAGCCAGCTGCAGGACATCCGCCGGCTCAAGGACGCCATCAATGAGCTCGCTCACGTCTACGCGGAGCTCAGGCTCATGGGCGCGGGACTGCAATACATCGACGTCGGGGGCGGGCTGGGCGTCGACTACGACGGCAGCGGCACCAATTACTCGTCGTCGATCAACTACACGCTGAACGAGTACGCCAGCGACGTGGTCTATCGGATCGCGAGCGTGTGCAACGCCCGCGAGGTGCCGCATCCGATGATCGTGAGCGAATCGGGGCGCGCGATCGCCGCCTATCACAGCGTGCTGATCTTCGACGCGTTGGGGTCATCGGCTCTCGACAAATTCCACGTGACCGGCCGCGAGGAGGAAGACTACGGCGGCGACGACGAACTCCCCCAACCGGTCAGAGACCTGTTCGACGCGTTTCGCTCCGTCAGCCGCCGCCGCCTGGTCGAGTGCTACCACGATGCGCTGACGGCGCGCGACCAGGTGCTGCAGATGTTCAATCTCGGGCTGCTATCCCTCGAGTTTCGCGGACTCGCCGAGCGTCTGTTCTGGGCCACGTGCGCCAAGATCCGCGACTGCTGCCGCCGTCTCGAGCGAGAGCCGGAGGAGCTCGAGGGGCTGGAGTCGATCCTCTCGGATACCTACTTCTGCAACGTCTCGGTATTTCAGTCGCTGCCGGACAGTTGGGCGATCGATCAGCTCTTTCCGATCATGCCGATCCACCGCCTGGACGAACGCCCGAGCCGTACCGGGGTGTTGGCCGACATCACCTGCGATTCCGACGGCAAGATCGATCATTTCGTCTCGCTGCGCGACGTGAAACACACGCTGGAACTGCACGAGCTGCGGCCCACGGAAAAATACTATCTGGCGGCCTTTCTCGTCGGCGCCTATCAGGAGACACTCGGGGACCTGCACAACCTCTTCGGCGATACGCACGTGGTGCACGTCAGACGTCACGACGAGGGCGGCTGGTGGATCGAAGAGGTGGTCAAAGGCGACACGGCCAACAGGGTGCTCGAGTACATGGAATACGATGTCGCCGAACTCTCCCCCGCTCTGATGCGCGACTGCGAGCGCGCCATCCGCGACGGCCGCATGACCATTGCCGAGAGCCAGGTGCTCAAGCGCTTCTATGAGCGGGAACTCGACGGCTACGCCTATCTCGAGCCGGCGGGCCGCTGATTGTTGCGTTTCTGCGACATGTCCGGCGTCGGGGGAATGTGTGTGGAAAGGGTCCTGTTTGCTTCCCGCAAACGCCGGGAGTAGCATCCGGCCGTTCCTAGCCCGCAGTGGATTGATCACGTTTGCGTTTCCGGCTTCTTCGATCCGCTCCACCCCATGCATCGTTCGTGCACCTTCCCGATCCAGTTTACCGGGCCTTGTGGCGCACGCTTGGATCACGCCGGACCCCACTGCGTCCACGGGCTGGACCACCCGATTGATTTTGCGATCCCCGCGGCCCGCTTCGGTGGCTCGCGGCCCGCGCTGCCAAGAGAGACCTCCGGATGACGACGATTTACGTGGGCAATCTGCCTTTCTCGGCCACCGAGCAGGACGTGAAGTCGCTCTTTGAGCGGCATGGCAAGGTGGATTCCGTCAAGATGATCAATGATCGGGAAACCGGCAAGCCACGCGGCTTCGGCTTCGTGGAAATGTCACCGGGCGAGGCTCAGGCGGCCATTCAGGCGCTGAACGGCTTTCAAATGAACGGCCGAGCGCTGCGGGTCAACGAGGCGCAGGAGCGCGCACCGCGACCCCGCACCGGCGGCGGGCCGTTCCGCCGCTGATTAGATCCGGCCGGTCACTCGCTGCCGCGGCGGCGATTGACCGGCCACGGACCCCCGACGTAGCCGGGTCAGGGCGGGCGCTCTCCGGCTTGGATTCGTCTTACGTCCAGGGGCGGGGCGGCTGAGCTGAATCGCACCACGGCGAGTGTGCGGGGATGGGCTCAACCTTATTGGGTTCTCATGACCAGCCGCACCCTGGTGTACCCAGGGCTCGCGCAAAGCGGCTGGCGGGCCCGCTGCGCCCCTCAGACCCGCCATACCGGGTACCGGAGTGGGGTTCCACCCCAAAAATGGGACCCGCAGCTCCGCTCGCCCTCAAGCAGGGGTTTTTTTTGGGCGGGCTCCCGTCCACAATCACAGACCTCATGCGAGCGCTTCCCACAGCTGCCTCGACCGCCGTAGCCGCCGTCTTCCTGCTGGCCGGCTGCGCCACCATCAGCGGGCGGCATGCCACGGCCGTCGATCTGGATGCCATCCTGGCGGGACCTCGGCCCACGGCGGACCGCTCATGCGACCGCGACCGCCACCCGGTACAGACATTGTTGTTCTTCGGCCTGCGCCCGACGACCCACGTGATGCAGGTGTGGCCGCAGTCGGGCTACTACACTCGGATCATCGCACCGCTCGTGCGCCGGCACGGTCTGTTCTATGCCGCCCGGATCGCCCCCGGCGACAGCCCCTTCCTGAGGAAGCGCGCGGCGGCTTACCGTACGCTGCTGGCGTCCCAGCCCAATCTGTACGACCGCGTTCGGGTCGTCACTTTCCCGACGAATGGCGGCAACGCCGTCGCACCGGGTTCGGTCAACATGGTGCTGGCCTTCGGCGCGCTGCACAAATGGCTCGCTGAGGGCATCGCCCGCGAAGCATTGACGACGATCAACCGCGCGCTCGTCCCCGGCGGGGTATTCGGCGTCGTCGACAATCGGGCCGACCCTGCGGCGCCCGTGGACCGGCGCGCGCGCAACGGCTATGTGAACCAGTCCTATGCCATCCGCCTCATCGAGTCGCATGGCTTCAGACTGGTGGCGACATCCGAGGTGAACGCCAACCCGCGCGATACCAAGCACTATCCGGCGGGCGTCTGGACACTGCCGCCGGATTATCGGCTCGGCGCACTCCATCACCGGCGCTACCGCAAGATCGGCGAAGCCGACCGCTTCACGCTGAAATTCGTCAAAGCCGGCAATCCCTGAGCCGCTCACGGTGGTCCCCCGTCACCACATGTCGCGCAACCGGGCGCCGACATCGAGCTGAGGCTCGAGGGTGGGCGGGATCGAGTGCTCGCCGCCAACCGTCACGGCGGGCGCCACGGTCTGCAGATGCGCCAGCACCGTATCGGTCAAGAACCGGCTGCGGCCGCCGTAGACGTGCGCATCGCCGTGGCGATGCTGACCCGAGAGGAAGAACTTCAACGGCGCAAACAGCAATAGATCGTTCTGCGCGCGCGTCAGTGCCACGTAGAAGAGCCGCCGCTCCTCTTCGAGCAGCTCCGCTCGGCCGGCGGCGAACTCCGACGGAAAGCTGCCGTCGACGACATTGAGCAGATAGACAGTGTCCCACTCCATTCCCTTGGCGGAGTGCACAGTCGACAGCACCAGATAATCCTCGTCGAGCGCCGGCGGGCCGGACAGATCGCCGGCCGCGGCCGGCGGATCGAGCGCGAGCTCGGTGAGAAAGCGCTCGCGCGACGGGAATTGGCCCGACAGCAGCGTCAGCTGCTCCAGATCGCCGCCGCGCGTGTGCGCCTGTTCGTAGAGGCGCTCGAAATGCGGCTGGTACCACAGGCGCGCGCGCTCCACCTGTCCCGGCCACGGGCAGTCCGGCGCGGCGAGCTCCGTCAATAGATCAACGAGGGCCGGCCAATTCGCCGCGGCGCCCGCCGGCGGCTCCAGCTCGCGCAGCGCACCCAACCGGGCGCCGAGACCCTCGAGACGCTCGAACACCCGGCGGGCGTTCACCGGCCCCATGCCCGGCAACAACTGCAGGACGCGCGACGCCGCGAGAGCATTGCGCGGATTGTCCGCCCACCGCAGCAGCGCCAGCAGGTCCTTGACGTGGCCGGCATCGAGAAAGCGCAGGCCGCCGTACTTGACGAAGGGGATGCCGCGGCGAGCCAACTCGATCTCCAGCACATCGCTGTGGCTCGACGAGCGAAACAGCACGCCCTGGCGGCGCAGCGGGACGTTCGCTTCGCGGCGCCGCAGCACCTCGTCGCAGACGCATTCGGCCTGCTGACGCAGGTCCGCCACCGTCACCAGCCGCGGACGCGCACCGCTGCCGCGCTCGGCATGCAGGTCCTTGCGATACTGGCGCGGCGCCTCGGCCATCACGGCATTGGCGAGATCGAGAATCGGCTGCGTCGAGCGGTAGTTTTGCGCGAGCGTGATCACTTCGGCGCGCGGCGTGAAGCGGTCGGGAAATCCCAGGATGTTCTCGACCGACGCGGCGCGGAATGAATAGATCGATTGCGCATCGTCGCCGACCACCACCATGCCCGCGCCGTCGGGCTTCAGCGCATGCAGGATGTCGGCCTGCAGTGTGTTGGTGTCCTGGTATTCGTCGACTAGCACATGGTCGAACTGCGCGCCAATCCTCGCCGCGAGCCGCGCATCGCTCATCATGACGTGCCAGTAGAGCAGCAGGTCGTCATAATCGAGCAAACTCTCGCGCTGCTTGCGCTCGACATAGGCCCGATACAGCCCGGTGAGCGTCTCCTCCCAGTGCGCGCACCAAGGGAACTGGCCCTCGAGCGTGGCACGCAGCGCCCCGCGCGTGTTGACCCGGTGGGAATAGATCTGCAGGCAGGTATCCTTGCGGGGGAATCGCTGCTCCTTTTGGGCCAGGCCGAGCTCCGTGCGCAGCGCGTCCAGCACATCGGCGGCGTCGCCGCGATCCAGGACGGTAAATTGCGGATCGAGCCGCAGCGCTGTGGCGTGGTGACGCAGCAGCCGATTGGCAATCGAGTGGAAGGTGCCGGCCCATGCGAGCCGCTGCCCGAGCGCCGCACCGCCCGGAGCGCGTCCCGGCCCGAGCGCGCCTGCGGCGATGTCAGCCGCCCGGCGCCGCATTTCGGCGGCGGCACGCCGCGTGAACGTCAGCATCAGAATGCGCGCCGGATCCACTCCGTGGATGAGCAGATGCGCCACCCGATGCGCCAGCGTGTTGGTTTTTCCGGTACCCGCCCCGGCCACGATCAGCAGCGGGCCGGCGTGCACACCACGGCCGGGCAGCGGCCGCCCGTAGGCCGCCGCCCGGCGCTGCGGCTCGTTAAGTCGCTTGAGATGGGAACCGGCCGACATGAGATCCGACCACTATACGAGAACGTCGGGACGGTCGCCACGAATCGCGGCTATCGGTAATGGGTCAGTTTGAGTTTTCGTCCGCCAAGGCGGCAATCTCTTCCAGCGACCAGACGTGATCCGAGGCGCCAGCGGCCATCGCCGGGGTGATCCGGAGCGACTGATGGATACGGCCGAAATTGTAGTGCATGAAGTGCAGCGCTACCGCGAATCCCAGGTTCTCTAGCTTCTTCGAGAAGCCGTTCGTCACGCGCGTGAACCGACGCATGCTCATGCGCATGGTGAGGTTCTGGCGCTCGACGTAGGACGTGGAGACGTGCGTCATGTCCGGGTGCCCGGTCACGCGGTGGTCGGGCGCGCCCCGAGGCAGACGTTCGGGCTGTACTTGCGCTCCGGGCCGGCATTCGGTGCGTCTCCATAGAGCTTCACGAGCTGCGCGAAGTCGATGTCCGCCCCGAACGCGCCTTCTACGGCTTCCAGATACGCTTTCAGCCCGTCCGTCGTGAGCTGCACGCGAGAGGCAAGCCGGCTGGCCAAGTCGGTCATGAACTCGTAGGCGACCCCGCCGTCCCGAGGACCGATCATCCAGCACGGGACGA
>JAJYFU010000024.1 GCA_021790795.1 Pseudomonadota bacterium | reverse complement strand
GCACGCCAAGCCCATCCGCCCCTTCGCAAGGGCGCGGCGCAACGACAGGGCCGATTGTCCAAGGGTCGCGCCAAGACGCCCCGCCGATGATCTCTGCGCGCAGAACCTGCGCGTAACCGCGCGCGGGTCCGCGCGGCGCCACTCCGGCGCGCATCACCCCGGGCCGCCGACGCGCGGACCGCAATTGCGGGTTTTTACGTATTGCGACCCTCTCTGGGGGCCCCTAGTTTGCGCTGTTTAGGAGGGTTGGTTGCAGCCGCCCTCCGGGGGGGCGACAGCGGTCGATCACGCTCATGCGGCTCACACCACAGCAGAAGATCACAACTGCGTTCACATCGGCGGCAATCATTGTCGTCGTCATTGGAGCGCTCGCTTATTGGAGCGCGTCCCGCACGCGCGAGGCGGCGGTCCTGTTGGCTCGGAACCAACAAGTTGTCAACACTCTGGAAACGGTCATTGGTGTCGACGACGAGTTGTCGACCGCCGAGCGGGATTACGTCGTCAGCGGAAACCGCGCTTATCTACGGGCCTACCATGAGGCCGTCGCTTCCACGGGCGAGCCCCTGCGCAGAGCGCGTCAACTCACGACTCACAATCCCTGGCAACAGGGCCGCCTGAGATTGATCAGCGGCCTGATCGGTCGTTTCGAGACCTTGACCGCCCACACCATGGCCGTTCGGCGCGTTCGGGGGTTCCCTCCTGCGGCCGCGCTGTTGCTGAGCGGCGCCGCCGAAGCGCTCAAGCACGCCATCAACACCAATGTCGCCGCGATCATCGCCCAGGCGCGCAGGCACCTGGCGCAACGGCAACTGCAAATGACCCGCGCCAGCAGCAGGGCTCTCGATTTGATTCTGGTCGGCAGCGGCCTCGCGGTGCTCATCGGCTTGGTTGCCAGCGTGCGCGTCCGCAGGGACTTTCGCGCCCTGCAGCAAGCCGAGGAGCGCTTCCGGGCGCTCATGGACTGCGCCCCGGACGCGATGGTGGTGGTCGACCGGGACAGCCGCATCGTGCTGGTCAACGTGCGCGCGGAGACCTTATTCGGGTACAAACGGCGGGAGCTCATCGGGAAACCGCTCGAGATCTTGATGCCCACGGGATACGGCGCCGGCCCCTCTGCCCGCCGTGATGCGGCTATCGCCGCGCCCACCCCATCCCCCGCGGACTCGGGCGCGGAGCTCTTCGCGCGCCGCCACGACGGGTCTCAGTTCCCCGTCGAAGTGACCTTGAGCCCGGTCGCCATGCCCGCAGGGCTGCACGTCGTCGGCGCCATTCGTGATGTCTCCGATCGCAAGCGAGCGCTGCAGCAGCTGAGCGACGCGCGCGCCGAGGCGGAAAGGGCCGACCGCGCCAAGAGCATATTCCTGGCCACGGCAAGCCATGACCTGCGTCAGCCGCTGCAGACGATTTCCCTGCTCAACGGCGCGCTGCGCCGCATGGACAGGGCCGCCGATCCGCAGGAAGCCCTGACACAACAGGGCGCCGCGATCGATGTCATGTCGCACTTGCTCAACGCGCTGCTCGACATCAGCAAGCTCGAGTCCGGCGCGGTAAAGCCGGCGCTCACGGACTGGCGAGTCGATACGCTCTTCGCGCAGCTGCGCGCAGAGTTCGCGGACGTCGCGGCGCACAAGAGCGTGCAGGTGCAGGTGCAGGCCGGCCCCGTATGGGTGCGTTCCGACCTGTCGCTCGTCGGCCAGGTGCTTCGCAATCTGCTGTCCAACGCCATCAAGTACACGTCACGGGGCCGGGTACGGCTGCGCGCCCGCAGCGAGGGCGAGGCGGTACGTATCGAGGTGAGCGACACCGGCATCGGAATGGCGGCGCAGGAGATCGGACACATCTATGAGGAGTTCTACCAGATCGGGGTGCCGATGAACGCGACCCGAGAGGGCTACGGGCTGGGCCTGAGCATCGTGAGCCGGATCGTCAAGCTCCTGAACCTCAAGCTCGACGTTCACTCCGAGGTCGGCCAGGGCTCGACGTTCGTGCTGACGTTGCCCGCGGGCGCCGCGGTCGTGGGATCGAACAGTCAGGCGGACGCCGGGATCGCTGCGCCCAGAAGCGCCCAGAGTGCATGCCACGTCCTGGTCGTCGATGATGAGCCGGCCGTCCTCGATGCGACCCGGCTGCTGCTCAGCGCGGAAGGCTATCGGGTGAGCACGGCGAATTCTCTCGCCCAGGCGATCGAGCGCGTGGCCACGTCAGCGGATCTTGGCCTGGTGATCACCGACTACCATCTGGCCCGCGGCGAGACCGGCAGGCAGGTCATCGCGTCGGCGCGGCAAATCCTCGGGCCCAACGTCAAGGCGGTGTTGATCACCGGTGACACCTCAACGGCCGCCCGAGAGCTCGATGACGACAGGAATCTGCACCTCCTGAACAAGCCCGTGCATCCCGATATGCTGCTCGGCCTGCTCAAGGGGCTGCTCGCATCCGAGCTGCCCGCGCACGAACAGGCCTGACGCGACCTGCGGCGGACGAACGCGCGGCGCAAGACTCCTGCGCTCCCTGTCAGGGGAGACTTCCGACAGCACTGACGCCCGGCGTACCGGGATGCGCGCCGACACCGGCAGCATGCCCCGGTCCGACCGCGACGCCCGCTGACCCTATTTGATATTTGCCCAGGCAACCGCTATCCTTTCCGCAAAGATCCGGTGGCGGGAGCTCGAGGAGCACACGGATTGCCGTGCCTGCGGCCGTCGAACGCCAGCCTCTCGGCAGCGGTGCGCCCCAACGACCGGGATCGATCGGGAGGACGTGTCTCGACATGCGCTCTGCAGCTCCGGAACTCGCGCGCAGCACGCTCGATGCGGCGCCGGACGCAATGGTCCTCATCGACTCGGCGGGCATCATCCGCTTCGTCAACCGTCGCGTATCCACCCTCTTCGGCTACTCTCACGACGAACTCGTCGGGCGGCACGTCGAGCTGCTCATGCCCGAGCGATTTCAAGACCGGCACGTCCATCATCGCGGCGACTACGGCCGCAACATGCGGACGCGGCTGATGGACCAGAGCCTTCCGCTCTTCGGCCGGCGACGCGATGGCAGCGAATTCCCGGTCGAGATCAGCCTGAGCCCCATCGAGCAACAGGATGACGAGCTGCTCATCGCCGCAGCGATCCGCGACGTGACCGACCGCAAGCTCATCGAGGCGGAACTGATCGCCGCCCGGGCCGCGTCCGAGGAGGCTCGCCGCGGCGCCGAGAGCGCGCAGGCCGCGGCGGAGCAGGCGCGCGAGATGGCCGATCAGGCCAACCGGAGCAAGAGCCGTTTCCTGGCGACGGCAAGCCACGATCTGCGCCAGCCGCTGCAATCGCTCGCGCTGCTCAACGGGATCCTGCGCCTGGCGCCGCTCGATGCCCAATCGGCCGAGGCGGTCATGCAGCAGGAACAGGCCATCGGCACCATGTCGCGGCTGCTCAACGCGTTCCTCGACATCAGCAAGCTCGAGTCGGGTGCGGTGAAGCCGGAGCCGGCGGATTTCGCGGTCGCGACGATCCTCGACCCGCTGCGGCGCGAGTTCGCCGGCGTTGCCGCGGACAAGGGTCTGTCGCTCGAGATGGACGCCCCGGCGATCCGCCTGCACACCGATCCGGCCCTGCTGGAACAGGTTCTGAGAAATCTCGTTTCCAACGCGATCAAATACACTCGGCGCGGCTCCATCGCGTTGCGCTGCCTGCGGGCCACGGAATCGCTGGTGCGACTCGAGGTGATCGATACCGGCGCCGGCATCCCCGCGGACCAGATCTCGCGCATCTACGACGAGTTCTATCAAGTCGGCGTGCCGGCCAACAGCTCGCATGACGGGTATGGCCTCGGTCTGGCGATCGTCAAGAGAATCGTGGCGCTGCTCGGACTGACGCTGGAAGTGAGCTCGCAAGTCGGGGTGGGTTCGGTGTTCACGCTGTACGCGCCCGCCGCCACCGGACAGCCGCCCGCCGCGCCGGACGCATCGGACACGGCGCGCCCGCACGGCGGACTCGCGGCGCCACGCGCGAACCTGCGTGTGCTTCTGGTCGAGGACGATTCGGCCGTCCTGGATGCGATACGCATGCTGCTGCGCGCCGAGGGTTATCACGTGACGGCCGCGGGCTCCCTTGCGGAGGCGCTCGAGGCGGCCCATGCCGGCATCGATCTGCTCATGACCGACTATCACCTGAGCCACGGACAGACTGGAACCCAGGTGATCAGCACCGTCCGGCAAGCGCTCGGCGCACCGCTGAAATCCGTGCTCATTACGGGCGACACCTCCACCGAGATCCGCGATCTGCCGCGCGACCCGCACCTGCGGATTGCAAGCAAGCCGCTGACGGCCGAGGCCATGTTGAGCCTGCTGGACGAGCTTATCTCGAGCGACTGACGGCAGCCCGGACGTGACAGCGGCGGTCTCTTCACGTCCCGGCGGCGCGGCCGAAACGCGCGGGTCACCGGGTGCGCGTACCGGACCACATGCGAAAATCTCGGCCGAATCGCGGCTTTTCCGCGCTCCGGGTTCAGAGCCGCCGCGTAATGTGTCATCATGCCTGTACCGGGCCGCGCGCGCGAGCCCGCGGTCCGATGATGAAACAGTCGCAAGGACCACGGCTGGGCGAGATCGTCGCGGGGGGATCAACGTCGCCGCCGTGCCTGCCGAGGCCGACTGATGCGCGCCGGGAATGCGGCCGCCGGACGCGAGGGGGCGTTCCGGGTGCATGCGTCCAAAACCACTTGAAGGATTCCTGGAGTCAACAAAATGAAAAAGGCGATATGCCCGTTGATTTCGTTGACACTGGTCATCGTTGCGGTGGCGCTCGGCTTCGAGCTGTGGAGCGCGAAGCGGCCCCACAAGCCGCCCGTACCGCGGCCGCCCACCGCGCGAACCGTACACACCGTTGCGCAAATCGAGCTTGCGCTCGGACGCAAGGACTGGGCGAGCTCCTGCGGCGCGAGCAATCCGGATATCCTCACCGACATGGAGACGCTGCGGGGCATCAATCTGCGCTCCTTGCCGCACAATCAACGCGAGCTGCTTCGGGACGTCGCCTGGCGCCTGGCGGGCGCTGACTCGGGCTACAGCGCGGTATTTCTGGCCAGTCATCGCCCGATGGCCGACTACAGCGACCGGTCGATCGTCGGAGCGGCCGCACAGTCGGTCACTCCGCCGCGCACGGGCCCGGCATACGCCGTCCTCGAGCAGATCTACCGCACGCTGCCATCCATCTACAAAGAGCCGATGGACTGCTCGCACAAGCGGGTTCAATAGCGGCCGAGGTCACCGCGCCTCGAGCGCTCGATGCTCCGGATGTCGCGGGCCCGGCGAACATGGGCCCAGGGTCCATCGACCGCGGGCCCGACCGTAGCTTGCCGAGTGCCGGGGTAAGACGGCCCGCGAGCGGCGGCCGTGGTATGGTGGCTCGGGGCTCGAGCCCCGCCATCCCGGTGTCGAGGAAGGTTCCGTCAGGCCGCCATGTCGCTCAACGACTGGATTCAACAGGGTCGCGAACTCGGGGCAAGCGATCTGCATCTGGAGTCCGGTACCGCCCTCGTCGCGCGGGTCCGCGGTGATCTTGTCACCGTCGGCGAGCCCCTCCCCGCACAGCGCGTCATCCAGGCGGGGCAGGAGCTGCTCGGGGCCGAGGCCTGGGCACAGTTTCTCGAGCGTGGCTCCGCCGATGTGTCGGTAGCGGCGGCCGGCACACGCTGCCGGATGAGCCTGTTTCGCACGATCCGGGGCATCGCCATCGCCGTGCGGCTGCTCACGCCCTCCGTGAACGACCTGCGCGGCTGCAACCTGCATCCGGACCTGCGCAAGCTCATCGAGGCCGGCAGCGGTCTCGCCGTGATCTCGGGCCCGACGGGCTGCGGCAAGTCGACGACGCTCGCGGCGCTGATCGAGGAGATCAACACATCGAGCGCCCGCAACATCATTACGCTCGAGAGTCCGCTCGAGTACGTCTACACCAACCGCCGTTCCTTCATTCGCCAGCGCGAGATCCCGACGCACTCGCCGACTTTCGAGCAGGCCGTGACCGACGCACTGCGCGAGAACCCCGACGTTCTGGTGGTCGGCGAGATGCGCACCCCGGAAGTCCTCCGGCTCACGTTGAGCGCCGCGGAAACCGGGCACCTCGTCCTCGCCACGATGCATTCGGCGAGTTGCGCGGAGGCGTTGAGCCGGATCTGCATGTCCTTCCCCGCCGAGATCCAGGGCAGCATCCGCGCCCAGCTCGCCGATGTGCTCGTCGGGGTGGTGTGCCAACGCCTCGATTTCGTGGCGGCGCATCACCTGCGGGCGCCCCGCTGCGAGGTGCTGCTGGCGAGCACGGCCGCCAAGGGGACGCTGCGCGCCGGTCAGTTCAGTCAGATCCCGAACGTGATCCTCTCCGGCGGCGAGGAGGGCATGTGGACCTTCGATCGATACCAACGCTGGATGGAGCAGAAGTCGGACTGGGCGCGACCGGCTGTCACACCGTCGGCGCTCGCCGAGGAAACCGTCAACGTCGTCAACCTCCCGAAGCCATCCTCCAGCCCGCCACCGGCGCGCGCCGCCGCCGTGCAGGGCGGCGCCCCGGAGCCGCAGGCGGAGATCTCCATCGACGAGGATGTGGACCTCAACGAGCTCGCACGTCAGATCGAGGAACGGATGCCGTGAGGGCGCCGGCGCCGTTCGCCGCATTCCTCGGCCACAACCCGATCCGCATCCCGCCGGGCGCGCCGGTGCGGGAACTACCGATTGCACTCGATCGGCGTCGTGATGATTGATAGAGGCCCAGTATCGCGAGGAACCCTCGCGGCCTCTACGGGAGATGCCCATGAAAACCGACGCCGACATCAAGCGCGATGTGGAAGCCGAGCTGCGCTTCAGACCCGATATCGACGAACGGGACATCGCGGTCAAGGTCAATGGCTCGGTCGTGACACTGACCGGGTTCACACGCACCTTCCTCGACAAGCAGCGGGCCGAGGAAGCCGTCAAGCACGTGTCCGGAGTCGCCGGGGTCGCCAACGACATCGAGGTTCGCCGCGGCGACGGCGAAGCGACCATCGATCCGGAGATCACCCGCGCGGCCGTTCACGCCATTCGCGCCGAGGTGCCCACCGCCAGCGACGAAATCAAGGTCCTGGTGCACCGCGGCTATGTCACGCTCGAAGGCAAGGTGGAGTGGTACTACCTGCGAGAGCTGGCCGAGAGCGCGGTCCGCCGGCTGCGCGGCGTGACCGGCGTCACCAACTCCATCGCCGTCACGCCGAGCGCCAAGCCCCGTGAGATCAAACTGCTCATCGAGGAAGCGTTCCGGCGCAGCGCGCAAGTCGACGCGAATCGGATCACCGTCGAGGCGCAGGGCGGCGAAGTGACCCTGCGTGGGCGCGTGCCCACGTGGACGGAGCGCGATGAGGCGCAACACACCGCCTGGTCCGCCCCCGGCGTCACGCGAGTCAACAACGAGATCACTGTCGGCTCGATCTGAGAGCCGTGTCCAGCTCAGCGCCCGCCCTGGAGCCGATACAGCGGGTCGTCGAGGATGCCGTCGGCACGCTCTACGAAGAGCTGCATCATACGCGCCCGCCGGCCCCCCTCGGCCCGCGCAGCCGGCTCGACGCCGATCTCGGCTTCGACAGTCTGGTGCGCGCCGAGCTGCTCACGCGACTCGAGCGCAGGTTGAACGTCGAGATCCCGGAGGACGCCCTCGCCTCGGTCGACACGATCGCCGATCTCGTGCGCGCGGCGGCGAGCGCCCCGAAGGCCCCCGCGAACAGCGGCCGGGAGGCAAGGTTGGTCGCGGCCGCGGCGAGCCGGCCGGCCGATCACGGCGCGGGCGGCCGGCCGGATTCGGCGGCAACGCTGCTCGAAGTGTTGGAGTGGCGCGCCGCGCGGGATCCGCAAGCCACGCATGCGATTGTGCTGCGCGACGGCACCCCGCAGGTGGTGGGCTACGCGCAATTGCTCGAGCGCGCGCAGGCCGTGGCGTCGGTATTGAGGGGACTCGGACTCGCCCGCGGGGCGGGCGTCGCGCTGATGCTGCCGACTTCGGCCGACTATCTGTATGCGCTCTTCGGTGTGCTGCTCGCCGGCGCCGTCCCGGTTCCGCTCTACCCCCCCGCGCACCGCGCCCAGCTTGCGGAACACGTCCGCCGGCACGCCGAGATCCTGGCCAATGCCGAGTCGGAGGTTCTGATCACGATCCGGGAGATCCGCCCGGTCGCGCGCCTGCTGAAGTCCAGAGCATCCACGCTGCGCCACATCCTCTCGGTGGCCGAGCTCGCGCCGCGCGCCCCCGGACCACCACCGAAGCGGGACCGCAGCGACGCGAGCCCGGTGTCCGGCGCGTCGACCGCGTTGCTGCAGTACACCTCCGGCAGCACCGGCTCGCCCAAAGGCGTCGTGCTCACGCACGCGCAGCTGCTGGCGAACATTCGCGCGATGGGAGCGTCGATCGGGGCAACCGATCGCGACGTCTTCGTCAGCTGGTTGCCGCTCTACCACGACATGGGTCTGATCGGCGCGTGGCTCGCCTCGCTCTACTACGGCTGTCTGCTGGTGTTGATGCCGCCGACGGCGTTCCTGGCGAAACCGGCGCGCTGGCTGCGCACGCTCGCCGACTACCGCGCGACCCTGACGGCCGCGCCGAACTTCGGCTACGAGCTCGCGGCTCGGCGTCCGGCGGAGCAAGAGCTGCAAGGCCTCGATCTTGCCTCCGTGCGTGTCAGCTTCAATGGCGCCGAGCCGGTGCAACCCGGGACGCTGGAGCGCTTCCGCGCCCGCTTTGCGCCCTACGGCTTTCGCGCGCAGGCGATGACACCCGTGTACGGTCTCGCCGAGGCGGGTGTCGGGCTCACGTTCCCGCCCCCCGGCCGCGGCCCGATCATCGACCGCGTCGATCGCGACCAGCTGGCGCGCCGCGGATTGGCGCAGCCGGTGCCCGCAAACACCCCGGATCCGGCGATGATCGTCTCGTGCGGCGCTCCCCTGCCCGGCTATCGGCTGCGGATCATCGATGAGCGGGGCACCGAAGTCGGCGAGCGCATCGAGGGCAATCTGCAGTTCGCCGGCCCCTCCGCCACGAGCGGATACTTCCGCAATGTCGAGGCGACCGAGCGTCTGCTTTGCGGCATGTGGCGCAACACCGGCGATCGGGCGTACCTGGCGGCCGGAGAGCTGTACATCACCGGACGGGCCAAGGACATCGTCATCCGGCGCGGGCGGCACATCTATCCGGAAGAGATCGAAAACGCCGTGGGCGAGCTCTCCGGTGTGCGCCGAGGCTGTGTCGTGGCGTTCGGCACGAAGGACGAGGTGGCCGGCACCGAGAGGCTGATCGTCGTCGCGGAGACCCGGCTGACCGACCCGCTGCGCAGCCTGGAGCTCAAGGCCCGCATCATCGAGCGGGTAACCGCCGCCGCCGGCGAGCCGGCCGACGAGATCGTCCTCGCCACGCCCCATGCCGTGCTCAAGACCTCCAGCGGCAAGCTGCGCCGCGCCGCCACGCGCGAAGCCTACCTCGACGGAACGCTCGGGCGGGCGGTACGCCCTCCGACGCTGCAGATGCTGCGGTTGCTCGCAGAAAGCGCCCACTTGACCGTGCGCCGCCGGGTCGACTCGGCGCTGCACCTCGCATTCGGCATCTACGCCTGGTGTCTCCTGCTCCCGACCGGCGCCCTGGCGATCGGACTGACATTGCTGCTGCGCAATCCCGCCCATATCTGGCGCGTCAATCACCGGGCCGCGCGGCTGTTCTGGCGCCTGCTGCGCATGCCCGCGGCCGTCACGGACGCAGAGCGCGCCGGGCTGGACTCACCGCACCCGCACATCGTCGCCGTGAATCATGCCAGTTACGCCGACAGCCTGCTGATCGCCGCACTGCTCGCGCAGCCCCACCGCTTCGTCGCCAAAGCCGAGCTGGCTCGCATGCCGGTGCTGCGGCGTTACCTGCGCAAGCTGGGCACACTGTTTGTCGAGCGGTTCGTGCCCGGGCAGGGCGTGGCGGACATCGGCCGGGTCCGCGAGGCGCTGCGCCGCGGCGACTCCGCCATCGTGTTCCCCGAGGGCACCTTCACATCCCAGACGGGACTGGGCGAGTTCCATCTCGGCGCGTTTCAGGCGGCCGCCGCCGAGCACGTCCCGATCATCCCGCTCGCGCTGAAAGGCACCCGCTCGGTACTGCGGGACGGACGGTGGTTGCCCCGCCGCGGGCCCGTCGAGGCCGTGTTCGGCGCACCGCTCCTGCCACGCGCGGACGAGGATCGTTTCGCGGCGGCCGTGCGCCTGCGCGACGAGACGCGGGCCTTCATCCTGCAACACTGCGGCGAGCCGAGCTCCACCGTGTGACGTCCAACGCCACGGCCCGAAGCAGCGCAAGCCGCCGGGGATCTGTCCCCACGACGCGGCGCAGCATCACTCGGACAGGCATCCTCAAAGATGCATTCCCTTGGCGAGCGCCGCGATCGCGGCCGCCTCCGCCGAGGGCCGCGCGCCGCGCTGCGGTGGACCGCCCGCGGCCTCCGAGTCGGGAAACAGCGCGAAGCTCTCCGAATTGATCGCGCGCCCGAGCCACGGCGCGATCGCTTCGGTGAGCTGCCCGAGCGTGCCGAGACCGGCGGCGAGCCGCTCCGGCCGCGTCACGAGCGCCTCGCAGACCATGTCGGCCGCCTGATCGGGCTCGAGCAGCGCAAAGCCGTCGTACAGCTTCGTCGGCGCCACCATGCGCGTGCGCACCAGCGGCAGGTTGACGACCGTGAAGCGCACGCCACGGTCCGCATACTCCCCGGAGGCACAGCGTGCAAACGCTTCCAGAGCCGCTTTCGATGCGTTGTAGGCGGCGAAACGTGTTGCGTTCGTCAGAACGCCGATCGAGGAGACACACACGACGTGCCCACCGCCTCGCGCGACCATCGCCGGCAGCAGGCCGAGGGTGACGCGCACCGCCGCGAAGTAATTGATGCGCATCAGGCGCTCGTAGTCGTGCAGGCGCTGGTAGGTCGCGTCGATGCCGCGCCGGATCGAGCGGCCGGCGTTGTTGACGAGAATGTCGACGTGGCCGTGGTCGGCAAGGACGCTGGTCAGGAAGCCCTGCGACGCCTCGGGATCCGCCAGATCACTCGCGTAGGCCGACACCTGAGCGCCGGTCGCGGCAAGCTCCCCGCGCACCAGCTCGAGCCGCTCCCGATCCCGAGCGACGATGATCACGCGCGCCCCCGCGGCGGCAAGCTGCAGCGCGACCGCGCGACCGATGCCCGATGAGCCGCCGGTCACGAGTGCGACTTTGCCGGCGACGGCCCGCCGCAGTCGAGCCGATCGCGGCAACTGCGCATGCAGCTGACGCTCCCAATAATCCCACAGCCGCCACGCATAGTCCTCGAGCGGCGGAACACGGATGCCGGCCTCGTCCAACAGTCGACGTGCCCGCGTGTTGTCGAATGTCGTGGGATAATCGAGCAGCCCGAGGACCGGCCGCGGAATCCCGATGTCGGCGAGCAGCCGTTGCGCGACCCGCGCCAGCGGCCCGAGGGTGGCCGACGGCAGGCGCAGCGCCGAACCCAGAGCGGTCAATGTCCGGGCGTCCAGCGGCACGCTCATCATCGGAGCATGGGCCGCGGTTGCCAGAAGATTCAGCACTTCTCCGACGCGCCGGTCCCGGGCATCGGTGAGGTGGAAGCATTCGCGGTCGTGATCCGGCACGTGCGCCAGATGGTCGAGCGCCGCCGCAACGAAGTCCACCGGCACCAGATTGATATGTCCGCCCGCGAGCCCCGGAAGCGGAACCCACCGCGGCAGAACGTCGCGCAGCCCGCGGATCGCCTCGAAGAAATAGTACGGACCGTCGATCTTGTCCATTGCGCCCGTGACCGAATGCCCGACGACCATTCCGGGCCGGTAGACGCGCCACGGACGGCGGCAGTCCGCACGCACGAGCGCCTCGGCGTCGTGTTTGGTGCGCAGGTACGGATTATCGAGGTCGCGCGCCTCCTCGAACATCTCCTCCGTGAACCGCCCGGGATACCGTCCCGCCGCGGCGATCGAGCTCACCAGGTGGAAGCAGCCGGTCCGCAGATCATCGGCCAGCGCGATCGCGTGCCGCGTGCCCAGGAGGTTGACCCGCTCCAGATCCGCCGCTTCCGCCGAAAGGTCGTAAAGGGCGCCGAGATGAAAGAAATGCGCGACCGTACCGCGCAGCCGCGCGCGGTCCGCCGGTGCCAGGCCCAGTCCCTCGTGCGTCAGATCGCCCTCGAGCGCAACGAGCAGCCGGCCGCGGTCATCGCAGTCGCGCACCAGACGCTCGAAGCGGGGCCGCGAGCCCGGCCTGACCAACAGATAGATGGGCTCGCCATGCGCGGTGAGCCGGGCAACGAGGTGGCGGCCGATGAATCCGGTGCCGCCGGTGACGAAATACCCCATGATGCGCCTGTCCGACCCATGCCGCAGCCAAACCGAGCCTACGCATACGCAGCGGGCTTGCGCATCGTGGCAAACCGCGAGTTTCGCGCCCGTGCGTTCTTGCGAAAGTACGCGCCAGGCCGCGGATCCCCCACCCCACCCCGATGACGACCGAACCGTCAATGCCAGGCGAGCGCCTCTCGGGCGTCGATCGGGCATGGCTCAATATGGAGCGCCCGACCAACCCGATGACCATCGTGGCGCTCATCGTCTTCACCACACCGCTGCCGCTCGATCGGCTCCGGACTGTGGTGCGCGACCGGCTGCTTGCAATCGAGCGCTTCCGCTGCATACCCGTCGCGGACGCAACCGGAGCCCGATGGCGGCCCCTGCAGGAGGTCGACGTCACCGATCATGTCGTCTCGGCCGTCCTGCCCGAACCTTGCGGCCACAGCGAGCTCGAAGCCCTGGTGGGCGAGCTCGCCAGCGCTCCGTTCAACCCCGCGCGGCCGCTGTGGAGCTTTCATCTCCTGGAGCGGTACGGAACGGGCGGCGCGCTCGTCGTACGCATTCACCATGCGTACGCCGATGGCATCGCGCTCGTGCAGGTACTGCTCGGACTCGGCGATCGGGCAGCCGGCGCGAAGGCGCGTCGCCGGCAGCCGCGGACCGACCGGCTTCGGCTCCAGGCCGAGGCACTCGCCCCCGGCAGTCCAATGACTTCGCAACGCCTGACCGCCGTACCGGCGGCGGTGGCGGAAACGCTTGGAGAAGGCGCCGTCCTCCTCGAGAAAGGACTTCACTACCTCCTGCATCCGCAGGAAGCGGCGACAGCGGCCACTGACATGGCGGCCTTCGCGGCCGAGCTTGCCCACATCGCGGCGCTCCCCGACGATCCGCCGACGCGTCTGAAACAGCCGCTCTCCGGAATCCGGCGGGCCTCATGGGCGAATCCGCTCTCTCTTCGGGAGGTCAAGACGATCGGTCGGGTTCTCGGCTGCACGGTCAATGATGTGTTGGTCTCGACACTGGCCGGCGCGCTCGGTCGATTGCTCGGCGCCTCGACAACCGTGCCCGAGGAGCGGGTGATTCGCGCGGTGGTGCCGGTCAACCTGCGCGCCGCGTCGGAGCCTCCGCTCGGCAACCGCTTCGGCCTCGTGTTCGTCGAACTGCCCGTCGGTATCCGCCATCCGCTGCAACGCCTCTATGCCGTACGCGCGGCGATGCGAACACTCAAGCGCTCGGCTCAGCCGCGGGTGACGCTGCGCCTGCTGTGGGCGGTCGGAAACCTGCCCCGGCCCGTGGAGGATGCCGCGATCGACCTCTTCAGCGCGAAGGCGAGTCTGGTGGCGTCCAACCTGCCGGGACCGGCCGACCCGATCGACATCGGCGGCGCGCGTGTCTCGGAGGTTCTCTTCTGGGTACCCCAGTCGGGCAGTCTCGGCGTCGGTGTCAGCATGCTGAGCTACGCCGGCCGCGTGCAGCTCGGAGTCATGGCCGATCGGAACCTCATGACGCGACCGGCCGAGCTCGTGGCGCTCATCGCCGCCGAATTCGAACGGCTCGTGTATCTCGTACTGCTCGGCGCAGCGGTGCTCGAGGACTGATCACGTGGGCGCCGACCGGGCGCGCTCCACGTAGAGCGCCTCCATCGCGTCCCGAGGCTCGCGGCGCGCCGCCTGCTCATGCAAAGCCAGTGCTTCCTCACGGTGCCCCGTCGCATCGAGCAACATCAGGCCGCGGGCGTGCTCGACCGCGATGACCGGCGAGGCGGGCGCCAGCCGCTCGGCGCGCTGCAAGTGCTCGAGCGCCGCCTTCGCGGACACGCCGTAAGCGAGGCCGGCCAGCATCCCCACCTGATGAATGATCTCGGCCTGGTAGAGGCCGAGCGCGACCTGCGCTTCGGCATGCCCGGGTTCCAACTCGAGTGTCCGCCGCAGGCGGGACTCCACCCGGCCCGCCAGTCCCTCCGCCAGCGCCCGCAGTATCGAGATGTGCTGCGCATAACGACCGAGAACGAGCGCAAGCGTGAAGTGCACGTTGACGTAGCCGGGCAGCAGGCTCACCGCCTGCTCGCCCCGCGCCGCCGCCGAAGTCAGCAGTTCCAGGACCGCCGCGCCGCCCTGACCGGCGCTCAGCGATTGCACGGCCGCGGCCTTGCTCGCCACGGCGGCACCGAACGGCCCGAGCTTCACGCCGCGCCCGATCGCGTGCGCGTAGTCGCCGGCATGAAAGGCGCGCCACGCCTCCTGAAGCTGCGTCGCGACCGGAAGCGCTCCACCCAATGCTTTCAGCTCGGAGGCCGCGGGACGCTGACCGTGGACCAGCGACGAGATCCACTGCGCGTCGGGCCAGGGCTCCCGATCGCACCGATGCAGCTCCTCCCACCGATCGTGCAGCACCTCGCCGCGATAGAAATACCGGCGCGACGCCGCGCCGCGGCTGCTCGCGCCCGCGCGGCCTTTGCCCGTCGAAGTCGTCACGGATGCACACCTCGTACGCCGCCGCATGTTGCCGCGTCACTGCGGCAATTACGCATCCCAACTCGCTCGCTCGCCGCCTATAGTTTTCAGCGCGATGATAGGGCGAGACCGTCCCGCCCGAGTCGGGACAACTACGCATAGACGGGCAACCCTGAGGAGGTCGAGATGGCCGCGAAGAGAAAGCCTCGCAAGAGCGCCCGGGCCAGCCGGACAGGCGCCGAGGTACAGATGGTCGAGATGCTCCACCGGATCTGGCTTGCGGGTCTCGGCGCCGTCTCCAAGGCGCAACACGGCGCACCGCAACTGCTCGAGGACCTGATCGAGGAGGGCGCGCGGCTCGACACGCAAGCGCGCGGTGCCGCGCGCAAGGCCGTGACCGACGTGCTCGGGACCATGCAGAAAGGAGTCCGTTCGCGCATCGGACAAGTACGAGGGCGGACCTCCGAAGCCCTGGACAACCTCGAGAGGATGTTTCAGGTGCGCGTGCATCGCGCCCTGAGCCAACTCGGCGTGCCGAGCTCAGAGGAGATCGAAGCGCTCAGCAAGCGGGTCGACGCGCTCAACACGAGCATCGACAAACTCGCGCGCGCGCGAAACCACGCGCCGAAACCGAGATCACGGGCGTCCGCGGCCAGAAAGACCCAGCCGGCGATGCCGCCGGCGCCCTGAGTGCATGTTGACGATCGAGCCGGCGAGTCGGCGGCACGCGGGCACGCACAAGCTCGCCATCGCTCTGGCCGGTGGAGGACCGCTCGGCGGCTTCTACGAGCTGGGCGCCCTGCACGCGCTCTCCGAGTCGATCGTCGGACGCAGCCTGACGGACTTCGATGTGTATGTCGGCGTCAGCTCCGGATCGCTGCTCGCCGCGGGGCTCGCCAACGGCTTCGACACGACGACGATGGGCACATCGCTGATCCGCGGCGAGTCGACTCGTGTGCCGTTCTCGCCGGGCGTATTGCTCACTCCGGCGCTCGGTGAATATGCCAACCGCCTGGCGCGCCTGCCGGCGATGCTCGTCGACGGCGTGCGTCAGTACGCGCGAGACCCGCTGCGCATGGGGTGGGCCGCGGTAGCCAGCTCGTTCACGAAAATACTACCCACGGCCGCTTTCGACACCGCGCCCATCGAGCGGTATCTGCGGCGCGTTTTTGGCGCCAACGGTCATACGGACGACTTCCGCGAGCTCGCGGCGCGGCTCTACGTCGTGGCAACGGATCTCGACACGGGAGAGTCCGTCGATTTCGGGGCACCCGGACATGACGCAGTACGCATCTCGCGCGCGGTCGTCGCGAGCGCGGCGCTCCCCGGTCTGTATCCGGCCGTCGAGATCGATGGGCGGCATTTCGTCGACGGCGCCTTGATCCGTACCATGCATGCCTCGCTGGCCCTCGAGGCCGGTTGCGAGCTGGTGATCTGCATCAATCCGCTCGTCCCCTTCGATGCGGCCCGCGGCATGCGCCGCCGCCGTCTCGTGCAGGAGGGGCTCGACACCATTCTCGGCCAGACCTTCCGCGCGCTCATCCACTCGCGCATGCAAGTCGGCATGGCAAGCTACGGCGCGCGGTTTCCGCGGGCCGACACGCTGCTGTTCGAGCCGGACCGCCACGATGAAACGCTCTTCTTCACCAACGTGTTCCGATACTCGGGTCGCCGTCGGCTTTCGGAGCACGCCTATCAGCAGACTCGGCGCGATCTGCTCGAGCATTCCACGGCGCTCGGGCGCCTGTTGCAGCCGCACGGCCTGCAGCTCGATCTCGATCGGTTGCGCGAGCGCCGTCGGACGTTTGCCGCCGCCGGGCGCGAGCGGACCGCACACGCGCGTCGAATGACCACGGATCTTCGCGGCGCCCTGAATCGGCTCGAGCGGTTGCTCGAGCGTCCGGAGCGGCGCGCGAACCGGCGGAGCTAGGGTGTGTGGCCGCGCGCCTCTGGCAGTATGTTCTCGCCGGCGAGATCGCCTTTTCCGCGGCGGTGGCCTGGCTCGTGGCGATCACCTCGAGGCTCCCGGCGCGCGCCGCTGTCGCCATCGGTGCGGCGCTCCTCGCCGCCCTGCCCTGGTTACTCGCCACGGCGGCGTGGCTCGTCGCTCGGACACTCGCGCGCCGCTCGGGACAGCGCTCGCCGCGGCCGGGCGGCCGCGGCGCATGGACCGCGCTGCGCTCGCTCGCCACCGAGGGTGCGGCGCTCGCGCGCGCGCAGCTTGCGATGAGCGCCGAGCCTTTTCGCCAGCCGATCCGTCTCGAGGCGCTCGCCGGCCCGCGGCGGCCGCGTCCCGTGCTGCTGATCCATGGGATCCTGTCTAACAGCGGGGTATGGCGGCCGCTGGTGCGCCCTTTGCGTAAGGCTCGATTCGGGCCGGTGCGCACACTCGATCTGGAGCCGCTCGGCGCCGACATCGACTCGCACGCACAGCGGGTGGCGCGCGAGCTGAGCGCGCTGCATCACGAATGCGGCGAGCCCATCGCCATCGTCGCGCACAGCATGGGCGGTCTGGTTGCGCGCGCGGCGCTGCGCGTGAGCGGCACCGCGCCCGCGACCGTCAGCCGCATCGTCACCGTCGCGACACCGCATCATGGCTCGGCCGTGGCGGGCCTGCTGCGCTCGACGCCCCTGCGGCAAATGTCGCCCGGCTCGCCATGGCTGGGCGCGCTCGGGGCGGATCCGCCCGCGAGAAGCGGTCCGGGCGCACCGGCGGTGACCTGCCTCTACAGCCTCGATGACGCGCTCGTCGTTCCGCCCTCCAGTGCGCGGCTCGAGGGTGCGCACAACATCGAGCTGCGTGGCGTCGGGCATCTCGGCCTGCTGACCTCGCGGCGCGCGCAGGAGACAATTGTGCGGGCGCTCGGCCGCGAGCAGACCGCGGGCGGCGCGGAATGTCGGTGAGCGCGGACGGCAAGGCGCTCGAACAGCTTCTCTCACGGAAGCTCGCGCTCGAGGCGAGCGTGTCCTGTGAGCGCGAGCTGAGCGCTCGCATCCGCGAGCTTCGCCACTGGCAGGCCGCACGCCTGGCTGGCACGTACGGCGACTTCGCCCACGATCCCCGCCACGCGAAAGCCATCGCCTTTTTTCTCACCGACTTGTACGGACCGCACGACTTCGCTCGCCGGGATACCGATCTGATCGGCGCACTCAACCGCTTGCGGCGGACCCTCCCGCGCGCGCTTCTCGAGCTGCTCGCGATGGCCGTCGAGCTCGATGTCATCACCTCGGAGCTCGACCGGGCCGTCGCGCAGCGGCTTGCGCCCGGCGCGATCACGGCATCGGCGTACGCCGCCGCCTACCGCGCGGCGGGAAAGCGCGACGCGCGACAGCGGCAGATCGAACTCATCGTCGCCATCGGCGCCGCGCTCGAGCGGGTCGTTCGCCGCCCGGCCGTGGGCCTCGCGCTGCGCGTCGCGCATTTTCCCGCGCACGCCCTGGGATTCGGCGCGCTGCAGGATTCCCTGGAGCGCGGCTTCGCCGCATTCCGGGACATGAACAGCGCCGAGCCGCTGCTCGGGGCGATCCGCGAGCGCGAGACGCGGTTGAGCGAGGCGATTTTCCGTGACGATGCCGCGGCGCTCGAGCCTCTGCAGCGGGGAGCCGCCACGTGAGCCGCCGCCGGCCGGAGCCGCGGCGAGGGTCGGCGCGACCCCTGGCCGCACGAGCGGGGTGAGTCTAGGATCACGGCCATGGAATCCGACCTCGGCCCCCTCTTGCCGCTCTGGGAACGTGAGCGCGCCGCCGGACGTCCGGTCGCGCTCGGGATCCTGACGAGGACTCTCGGCTCGACCTATCAGCGCCCGGGCGCGCTGCTGTTGGTCAGCTCGCGCGGCGAATACGCGGGATTGATCTCCGGCGGCTGTCTCGAGGGCGATCTGGCCGAGCACGCGCGCGCCGTCATCGAATCGGGCCGGGCGCGCGTGATCGATTATGATCTGCGCGACCCGAATGACCTGATCTGGGGGCTGGGCGCCGGCTGCGAAGGCGCGATGCATGTGCTGCTGGTGCGCGTCGGGCCCGCCGAGCAGTGGGAGCCCCTGAGGCGCCTCGCGCAGGCGTACGCGGCGCACAGTCCGGCTGCGGTCGGTCTGATTGCCGAGACGGATGATCCCCAACTGCCCCTCGGCGCCGTGTTCGGCGCGGGCGAGGGGCCGGATGCGCTGTCGGATGCCGCGCGCGCCGCGCTGGCGGCGGCGCCGCAGGCCGACCGCCCGCTCTGGCACCGGGAGCCGGGACGATATGCGCTGTTTCTGCTGCCGCTCGCGCTGCCCCCGCGCCTGCTGCTGCTCGGAGCGGGCCCCGACGCCGTGCCCCTGACGCGCATCGCCCGCGAACTGCACTGGAAGGTGACGGTGGCCGATCACCGGGCCGCCTTCGCAACCGCAGAGCGCTTTCCCTCGGCCCACCGGATCGTTCAGGCACGCCCGGAGGCGCTCGACGAAGCACTGACGTTGTCCGCGTTCGAGGCCGCCGTCGTGATGAGTCATCAACTGCAGGCCGATCGCGAATATCTGCGTGCACTGGCGCGCAGTGCGGTGCCCTACGTCGGACTGCTCGGTCCACCGGCGCGCCGGGATCGGCTGCTCGCCGAGCTCGGGGAAGACGGTGAGCGTCTCGCGGGGCGCCTGCATGCGCCCGTCGGTCTGAACCTGGGCGGCCGCTCCCCCCAGGCCATTGCGGTGTCCATCGCCGCCGAGATCCTGGCGCAACGGCATCTGGATCAGGCGGGATCGCGCCGGCCGGCTGACCCATGAGCCGCGGCCCGCTCGAGTTGCATGCCATGGTGCTCGCGGCCGGCGCCTCGAGCCGCTTCGGCGCGGTCAAACAGCTCGCGGCCGTCGACGGTCAGCCGCTGCTGCAGCGTGTCCTCACGCGCGCGTGCGCGGCGGCCGATCGGACCTGGGTGGTCCTCGGCGCGTACGCCGAGCGGCTGGCGCCCCTCGTCACACATTATGAGGCGTCCGTCGTAACGAATGCGAACTGGATCGAAGGGATCGCCAGCTCGATCCGCTCGGGGGTGCGCCATCTGCCCGTGACGTGCGATGGTGTCATGTTGATTCTAGGCGACCAGGCGTTGATCGAGATCGAGGACTTGCGGCGGCTGGCGCTCGCCTGGCGCGCCGCACCGCACTCGATCGTGGCGGCGCGCCACGGCGCGGTGCTCGGCGCACCTGCCGTATTCCCGCGGCGATGGTTCGGGGCGCTCGGCCGCCTCGGCGGCGACGCAGGCGCGCGTGCGCTCATCGCGCGGCACAGCGCCGAGGTGATCGCCGTCGAGATGCCGAATGCCGCATTTGATCTCGACACGGCCGAGGATCTCGCCGGGATCGCGACGGCCGCAAGCTCGAACGGCGCCGGACCGACCGACTGACCCGCGGCGCGGCATCGCCTATACTGAGGACTCGAATACGTCCGCGCGTGCAGAGGCGGGACCGATCAGGCGGAGGCGCTCATGCGGTATACCATTCGGGTCAATGGCAGACGGCGCGTCGTGGAAAGCGATGCAGATACGCCGCTGCTGTGGGTTCTGCGCGACGATCTGCGGCTCACGGGCACCAAATTCGGCTGTGGCATCGCCTACTGCGGCGCCTGCACGGTCCATCTCGATGGTGTGCCCGCGCGCGCCTGCGTCACGCCGATCTCCGCCGTGGGCACTGCGGCGATCGTCACGATCGAGGGCATCGGCCGCAGCGAATGGGGGCGCAGGGTCAAGTCGGCATGGCTCGACCTGGACGTCATGCAGTGCGGCTACTGCCAGGCGGGCCAGGTGATGTCGGCGACCGCGCTGTTGGCGAAAAATCCCCGCCCCACCGATGCGGACATCGACGAGGCGATGAGCAACAATATCTGCCGCTGCTGCACGTATACGCGCATTCGGGCGGCGATCAAGCGGGCGGCCGGCCTGCCGGCGGGCGACACGCGGGAGGCCGACCATGAATAGCGACGACGCCTCCCTCCTGCGGGATCCTCCGCGGTCCGCGCCGTCTCCTCCCGCGCGGCTCTCGCGCCGCGCGTTCCTGACCGCGAGCGTGACCGCCGGCGGCGGATTGCTGCTGACACTGCATCTGCCCGCCGCGGCCCGCGCCGCCGGCGCGCCCGCCGGGCGTCCCGCGTCCGCCGAGATCAACCCCTTCATCAGCATCGCGCCCGACGGGATCGTCACGATCATGGCGAAGAACCCGGAAATCGGCCAAGGCATGAAGACGACGCTGCCGATGCTCATCGCCGAGGAGCTCGACGTCGAATGGAAAAATGTTCGCGCCAAGCAGGCGATGCTCGATCCGATCTACGGGCCGCAGTTCGCCGGCGGCAGCGTTGGCACGCCGCTGAACTGGATTCCGATGCAGCAGGTCGGCGCCGCGGGGCGCCAAATGCTGATCGAGGCCGCGGCGCGCACCTGGAATGTCCCGCTGGCCGAGTGTGACGCCGCCAAGGGCCTGGTGCGTCACCGGCCAAGCGGCCGGGCGTTGCCGTATGGAACGCTCGCGCGCAAGGCCGCCGCGCTGACGCCGCCGGAGCTGGACAGCGTCACGCTGAAGAATCCGCGGGACTACACCATCATCGGCAAGTTCACCGGCGGCGTTGACAGCGCACGGGTTCTCGACGGCGACCGGCTGTTCGGCATCGACGTGATCGTGCCGGAAATGAGTTATGCCGTGTACGAGAAGGCGCCGGTATTCGGCGGCCGTGTCGTGCGGGCCAACATCGAGGAAATCCGCGCGCTGCCCGGTGTTCGCGCCGCGTTCATCGCGCGTGGGTCCGCGCCCGACGCCGCGATCGAGATGGGTCTGGTCGACGGCGTCGCGATCGTCGCCGACAGATGGTGGGATGCGGAAAAGGCCCGCAGGAAGCTGCGCGTCGAGTGGACTGCGCAACACCGGCCGCGACAGAGCACCCAGGCCTTCGAGCAAGAGGCGGCGCGACTCATGCAGGGCGCTGCGCACTCGATCCTGCGCCGCGATGGGGACGTGGACGCCGCGTTGGCTCGCGCGGCCAAGGTGCTGAAAGCCTCCTACTCGTATCCATTCCTCGCGCACGCCACCCTCGAGCCGCAGAACTGCACGGCGCACGCCAAGCCCGACGGCAGCGTGGAAATCTGGGCCCCTACGCAGAACCCCGGCGCCGGCGCGCGCCTGGTCGCCCGCACCCTCGGCATCGATCCGGGCAAGGTCAAGGTGCACATGACACGGGCCGGCGGCGGCTTCGGGCGGCGACTGCAGAGCGATTTCATGGTGGAAGCGGCCATGATCGCCCAGCGCACCGGACGCGCGGTGAAACTGCTGTGGGACAGGACGCAGGATTTCCATCACGACGCCTACCGGCCGGCGGGATTCCATGCCTTCACGGCCGGACTCGCGGCATCCGGCAAGCCGGTGGCGTTCAGGGATCACTTCGTCACCTTCGCCCAGAATGGGCGGGTCGCCTCCTCGGCCAACCTGCCGCGCGATCACTTTCCCGCCGGTTATGTCCCGAGCCTCGAGTTCAGCCAATCCCTGATCCAGCTCGACGTGCCCACCGGACCGATGCGCAACCCCGGGGGCAATGCCCTCGCGTTCGCCTTCGAATCCTTCATCGACGAGCTCGCCCATGCCGGAGGCCTCGATCCGCTCGCGCTGCGGCTCGATCTGTACGGACCGCCGCGCGTGCTCCCGACCCCGCCGTCCCAGGGTGGCCTGCGGATACCGCCCTTCGACACCGGCCGGGTTCGCGGCGTGCTCGAGCTCGTGGCGCGCAAGTCCGGTTGGTCGCGGCGCACTGCGCTGCCGGCGGGCACGGGCATGGGACTCGCGTTCTATTACAGCCACTTCGGCTACGTCGCCGAGGTCGTCAAGGCGAGCGTGAATCCCGATGGCACGCCCCGGGTGCACAAGATCTGGGCGGCGGTCGACATCGGCCGGCAGATCGTCAATCCCGCCGGCGCCTACAATCAGGTGCAGGGCGCGGTGCTCGACGGACTCGGACAGGCCCTGCACCTGTTGATCACCGTGGAGAACGGCCGCATCGTGCAAGGCAACTTCGACACGTATCATCTGCTGCGCATGGACGAGGCGCCGCCGGTCGAGGTGCATTTCCTGCTCAGCGACAACGAGCCGACCGGCCTCGGCGAGCCGGCGCTGCCGCCGGTCCTGCCGGCCCTGTGCAACGCCCTCTTCGCCGCCACCGGCACGCGCATCCGATCATTGCCCATCAATCGGCTGCACTCGCACGGCACCACGACGTGACCCCGCCAACGCTGTTCACCCCCTTGCGCGTCGGCCAGCTCGAGCTCGCCAATCGGATCGTCATCGCGCCGATGTGCCAGTACTCGGCGCAGGACGGGCGCATGACCGACTGGCACTTGATCCACCTCGGCCATCTGGCGCTCTCGGGCGCGGCGCTGCTGACGATCGAGGCGACAGCGGTTCTGCCCGAAGGGCGGATCACCTATGCCGACGTCGGGTTGTGGAACGAGAGCACCGAATCGGCCATGTGCCGGACGGTCGAGAGCATCCGACGCTGGTCGCCGATCCCTATCGCGGTCCAACTGGCGCACGCCGGGCGCAAAGCGTCGACGGAAGTGCCGTGGCTTGGAGGGCGCCAGCTCGGCGTCACTGACCATCATGGCTGGCAAACGGTGGCGCCCTCGCCAATTCCTTTCACGCCGGAGCAGCATCCTCCAGCGGCATTGGATCGCCACGGCCTACGCATTGTGCGCGACGCCTTCGCGGCGGCCGCGACACGCGCCGCGCGCATCGGCCTCGACGCCGTACAGATACATGCCGCGCACGGCTATCTGTTGCATCAGTTTCTCTCCCCTCTCGCCAATCATCGTGACGACGAGTACGGCGGCAGTCCGCACAACCGGATGCGATTTCCACTCGAGGTGTTTGCCGCGGTCAGGGACGCGTTTCCGCCCGACCGGCCGGTATCCGTGCGCCTGTCCGCGACCGACTGGACGAACGGCGGCTGGGACCTGGAGCAAACGGTGGCATTCGCACAGGCGCTGCAGGAGCGCGGCTGCGCAGCCATTCACGTCTCCAGCGGCGGCTTGCATCCAGCGCAGCAGATTCCCGCCGGACCCGGCTATCAGGTACCCCTCGCGCGCAGCGTCAAATCGAACGTGCGCATTCCGGTGGTGGCCGTGGGACTGATCACGGGATTCGAGCAGGCCGAGGCGATCGTCGCCACCGGGGACGCGGACCTCGTGGCCCTTGCCCGCACCATACTCTACGACCCGCGCTGGCCCTGGCATGCCGCCGCCGCGCTCGGCGCCCAGGTCCGCGCGCCGCATCAGTACCTGCGCGCCCAGCCGCAACGGCTGCACGACCTGTTCCTGCGCGATCAGGCCGCGGGCTGACTTCGGGCCGGCCGATGCCGGCCGCCCTCACTGGTCGAGGACCGGATCGTACCAGCCCTCGGGCGGGGCGAGCTGAGCGGCTTCCTTGGGACCCCAGGTTCCGGGCTCGTAATCGTGCACCGGCGTGCCGGCTTTGAGCACCGGATCGACGATACGCCAGGCCTCCTCGACGTAATCCTCGCGCGCAAACAGCGTGCGGTCTCCGGACATCGCGTCCGTGAGCACACGCTCGTAGGCCTCCATCTCGTTCGCGCCGGCGTGCCGGCTCGCCAGCAGCTCGTTGGTCTGGCCGATACCGAGCTCGGCCTCGTCCATCACGTTCAGGCCGATCGCCATCTCGTTCTGCGGGCTGATGCGAAAACGGAAGTAGTTGTGCTGCGGGCTGCAGTCCGGATACACCGACGGCGGCCGACGCAGGTGGGCGACGACTTCCGTGCACGTCACCGGCAGGGACTTGCCCGTGCGGATATAGAAGGGCACGCCCTGCCAACGCCAGTTGTCCAGCTCGAGCCGCAGCGCCGCGAACGTCTCGGTCTGCGAGTTCGGCGCCACGCCCTTCTCCTGGAGATAACCGCTGAACTGTCCGCGCACCAGATCCGCGGGGGTCAGGGGCCGAATCGCCTTGAGCACCTTCACTTTCTCGTCACGGATCGATTCGCTGTCGGTGCGCACCGGTGGCTCCATGGCGAGGTTGGCAAGCACCTGGAACAGGTGATTCTGCACGACGTCGCGGACCGCCCCGACCGGATCGTAGAACGAGCCGCGTCCCTGGATGCCGAAGTCCTCGGCCATGGTGATCTGCACGCTCTTGACGTACTCGCGGCTCCAGAATGCCTCCAGGAGCGCGTTGGTGAAGCGGAAGAACACCATGTTGTGCACCGGCCGCTTGCCGAGGTAGTGATCGATGCGGAAGATGTGCTCCTCATCGAACGAGCCGAGCAGGATCTGATTGAGCGCGCGCGCCGACTGCAGATCGTGCCCGAAAGGCTTCTCCACCACCACGCGCGTGCCCGGCTGGGTGCAGCCCGCCTGCGCGAGCTGCTCGACGACCTTGCCGAACAGCGACGGGGGAATCGCCAGGTAGTGCGCCGGCCGGCTCGCCTGCCCGAGGAGCTTGCGCAACGCGCGGAACGTCGCCGCATCGGCGTAGTCGCCGTCCACGTACGAGAGAAGCGAGGTGAGTTTCGCGAAGGCCTCCGGATCGGCGCCGCCGCCGTGCTGCTCCAGGCTCGCGTGCGCGCGCTCCTTGAGCTGCTCGATGCCCCATCCGGCCTTCGCCACGCCGATCACCGGCACGGTGAGCGTGCCGCGTTTGATCATCGCCTGCAGCGCCGGGAAGATCTTCTTGAAAGCCAGGTCGCCGGTGGCCCCGAAGAATACCAGCGCATCGCTATGGGTGTCGTTCATGTGAGCTTCGCCTCCCCCGCGCCTATTTCGCCGGCTTTTCGAGGTGGCCGCCAAACTCGAAGCGCATGGCCGAGAGAATTTTCGCCTGGAAGTCGGCCTCGCCGCGCGAGCTGAAGCGCTCGTAGAGCGCGGTGGTGAGCACCGGCGCCGGCTGCCCCTCGTCGATCGCCGCCTTGATCGTCCAGCGTCCCTCTCCCGAATCGGACACGTGGCCGGCGAATTTCGCCAGCGTCGGGTCGCGCTGCAGCGCGTCGGCCGTGAGGTCGAGCAGCCAGGACGCGATCACGCTGCCGCGGCGCCAGACCTCGGTGATGTCCGCCAGATTCAATTCATACTGGTAGTTCTGCGGATCCCGCAGCGGGGTGGTCTCCGCATCCACCTCCTCGGCGCGCCGGCCGACGTTGGCCGCACGCAGGATGCCGAGGCCCTCGGCATACGCGGCCATGATGCCGTATTCGATGCCGTTGTGGACCATCTTGACGAAATGGCCGGCGCCATTCGGTCCGCAGTGCAGGTAACCCAGCTCCGCGGGGCTCGGCGGGCCCGAGCGCCCCGCGGTACGCGCGATCTCGCCGGCGCCGGGCGCGAGCCGCGCCAGCAACGGATCGAGGCGCTTCACCGCCGCGTTGCCCCCGCCGATCATCATGCAGTAACCGCGCTCGAGGCCCCAGACGCCGCCGCTGGTACCGACATCCACGTACTCGATGCCCTTGTCCGCCAGCGCCCGGGCGCGGCGGATGTCGTCGATATAGTAGGAATTGCCGCCATCGATGACGATGTCGCCCTTGCCGAGCAGCGGCACCAGATCCGCCAGCGTGTCGTCCACCGCCGCCGCCGGCACCATCAGCCACACCGCCCGCGGCGCCGCGAGCTTTTGCACCAGTTCGGTCAGCGAAGCGGCGCCGGTCGCCTTCTCCTTGACCAGCTCGGCGACCGCGGCCGCCGAGCGATCGAACACCACGCATTCGTGGCCGCCCTTCAAGAGCCGCCGCACCATGTTTGCGCCCATGCGCCCAAGGCCGATCATTCCGAGTTGCATGAATCGCTCCTCAATAATTGCATAGCGACGAATGAGCCGCGCCGCGCGCGCGGCGCGGCGCCGCGAGGCCGCTCGGCGGGCTCACTGCGAGCCTTTCATCTTGCGATAGCGGCGGATCAGGTTGTTCGTCGAGCTGTCGTGGCGCAGCGCCGGGGCGTCGGGACCTTGCAGCTCGGGGATGATCGCCTGCGCCAGGGCCTTGCCCAGCTCGACGCCCCACTGGTCGAAGGAGTTGATGTTCCAGATGACGCCCTGGGTGAACACGCTGTGCTCGTAGAGCGCGACCAGCTTGCCGAGCGCTTCCGGGGTGAGCCGCTCGGCGAGAATCGTGTTGGACGGGCGGTTGCCCTCGAATACCCGATGCGGCGCCAGCCACTGTGGAATGCCCTCGGCGCGCACCTGCTCCAGGGTCTTGCCGAACGCCAGCGCCTCGCCCTGGGCGATGACGTTGGCCAGCAGCATGTCGTGATGGCGCCCGAGCGGCGTCAGCGCATGCGCGAACGCGATGAAATCACAGGGAATGAGCCGCGTCCCCTGATGGATCAGCTGATAGAAGGAATGCTGCCCGTTGGTCCCCGGCTCGCCCCAGTAGATCGGGCCGGTATCGACCCCGACGGGATTGCCCGCGAGCGTGACATGCTTGCCGTTGCTCTCCATCGTCAGCTGCTGCAGATACGCCGGGAAGCGCTTGAGGTACTGTTCGTACGGCAGCACGGCGATGGTCTGCGCCCCGAAGAAATCCGAATACCACACGCCCAGCAGCCCCAGCAGCACCGGCAGGTTGCGCTCGAACGGCGCGCTGCGGAAGTGCTCGTCCATCTGCCGGAAGCCCGCGAGCATGGCCCGGAAGTTGTCCGGTCCCACGGCGAGCATGGTCGACAAGCCGATCGCCGAGTCCATGGAGTAGCGTCCGCCCACCCAATCCCAGAAGCCGAACATGTTGGCGGTGTCGATGCCGAACGCGGCGACCTTCTCCGCGTTGGTCGAGACCGCCACGAAATGCTTGGCCACCGCGGCGGCATCGCCGCCGAGACCCTCGAGCAGCCAGTCCCGCGCGGTGTGCGCGTTGGTCATGGTCTCGAGCGTGGTGAAGGTCTTCGACGAGACGACGAACAGCGTCTCGGCCGGATCGAGATCGCGCGTCGCCTCGACGAAATCCGTGCCGTCGACGTTCGACACGAAGCGAAAGCACATCGAGCGCTCGCTGTAGTGGCGCAGCGCCTCGTAGGCCATCACCGGACCGAGATCCGAGCCGCCGATACCGATGTTGATGACGTTGCGGATACGCCGGCCGGTGTGGCCGAGCCACTGGCCGCTGCGCACGCGCTCGGCGAATGCGCTCATCTTGTCGAGCACCGCGTGCACCTCGGGCACGACGTTGGCGCCGTCGACCCGGATGGTCTGGTCGCGCGGCGCACGCAGCGCCACGTGCAACACGGCGCGATTCTCGGTCACGTTGATCTTCTGACCCGAGAACATGGCGTCGATGCGCTCGCGCAGGCCCGCTTCCTCGGCGAGCGCGAGCAACAGCTTCAACGTCTCGTCGGTGACGCGGTTCTTGGAGTAATCGAGGAATATCCCCGCGCCTTCCGCGGTCAGCCGCTCGCCGCGGCGGCCGTCCTCGGCGAACAGCTGGCGCAGATGTGCGCCGGCGATGCTGCGGTGATGGTCGGCCAGCGCACGCCATGCGGGCCGCTCACCGGGGGTCTGGCTCTGGTCCGTCTTGCTCATGTCCGATTTCCCCGCTTTCCGCGGCCCCCGGCCGGGCGCCGCGCCCGCGTGCCGCGCGCCGCGGCCGCTTTTTCCCACAGCGCGAATCCACCCTTGAAGGCGTTGGCGTTGTCACCCGCCCGGCAGTGCGGCGGCAGCGTCTTCAAGTGCCGGACGTTGCCGCCCCCGATGACGATCTCATCGGGCTCGAGCGCCGCTCCGAGCCGCTTGACGACATCGGCGACGTGCTTGCGCCATTTCTTCTTTCCCAGGCGCTCGAGCGCCCGATCGCTGACGTAGTCCTCGTAGGTATGCTTCAGATACGGCAGATGCCCGATCTCCATCGGCTCGACCAGGCCGTCGACGATGAGCGCGGTGCCGAGGCCGGTGCCGAGGCCGAGGAACAGCATCCTGCCGCCCCGGTAGCTGCCGAGAGCCTGCATCGCCGCATCGTTGACGACGCGCACCGGGCAGCCGAACGCGCGCGCGAAGTCGAATCCCACCCAGCCGGCGCCGAGATTGTGCGGCTCGGCCACCGCGTGATCGTGCACGACCGGCCCGGGGTAGCCGATCGAGACCGCATCGTAGCGCCAGCCGCGCGCCAGCCGCTTCACACGAGCGACCATCTGCCGGGCCGTCAGAGTCGGGCCGGAATCGAACTCGCGCTTCTCGGTCTCGCCCGTGGCGAGAATCTTCACATGCGTCCCGCCGACATCGACCGCGAGCACCCTCATGGCGGTCAGGCCGCGGCGCCCAGCGCGGAGCTCTTCGACGCGATGACCGTGAGCAGCTCCTGCCACGACTTCACGAACGCCGCGGCGCCCTCTTCCTGCAATCGCTCGGCGAGCGCGAGCACGTCGATGCCGGCCTGGGTGAATCGCGCGAGCACCTGCTCGCAATCGCCGCCGTCCTCGGCCAGACCGGTGCCGATCTCCCCGCGTTCCGCCACAGCCTTGAGCGTGGCCTCGGGTATGGTGTTGACGGTGAACGGCGCCGCCAGCGCGTTGACGTACAGAGCCGGGTCGGCCTTGGGATCCTTGGTGCCGGTGCTGGCCCAGAGCAACCGCTGCGGCCGCGCGCCGGCGTTGTACAAGCGCCGCGCGCGCGCCGAGAACAACAGCTGCTGAGCCGCGCGGTAGGTGCGCCCGGCGATGGCGATGCCGAGACGGTTGGTCA
>JAJYFU010000023.1 GCA_021790795.1 Pseudomonadota bacterium | reverse complement strand
AGATGTTTGTTGCCAGACGTCGAGCCCACCAACCCCGAGGCCAGCCTTGAGAGATCGTAGTGCCGCTTTTCGATCCCGGCAACATCAATCTCGCATCGAGGGCCGGGCGCAACGGCTCGAGGTGGTGGATTTCTTCAATGCCCTCACCGGTCCCGAGCTGCTGGAGAGGACCGAGGCGCTGCTGCCGCAGCACCGGGAACGAGAGTATCCGCCGACGGTGGTACTGGCGATGTTCCTGAAGCAGGCCCTCTCGCAGGATCGTTCGTGCCAGAGAGCGGTCAACGGCTGGATCGCCCAGTGCGCGGCCGAAGGCCTCAAGGCTCCCAGTGCGCGCACCGGGAGGTTACTGCCGGGCGCGCCTTCGCGTGCCGATACAGATGGTCACGGCTCTCACGCGTGAAGCGGGGGAACTGCTGTGCCGTCAGGCTCGCGCGGGCCGGCGCCGGCGGGGTCGGCCGGTAAAGCTTGGCGACGGGACCGGGATCGTGATGCCGGACACCGAAGAGAACCAATCTCGGTACCCGCAGCCCTCCAGTCAGGCCGAGGGCGTGGGCTTTCCGCAAGTGAGGTTGGCCGGGGTGGTGTGTCCGTCTACCGGGGCGGTGCTGGATGCGGCCGTGGGACCGTATGCGGGCAAGGGAAGCGGCGAGCTGTCGCTCAATCGCAGGCTCGAGGATGTTTTTCAGGCTGGCGACGTTTTTCTCGCCGATGCTCTCTACTGCAACTACTTCCTCGTCGTCCGCCTGCAGGCTCGCGGGATCGGCGTACTGTTTGAGCAGAATGGAGCACGGAACACCGATTTTCGCCGCGGCGAGCGTCTCGGTACTCGCGACCATCTCGCCCGTTGGGAAAACCCAAAGCGCGACCCCAGTGGATGACTCGAGCCGATTACAATGCTGCTCCCGCAGAGCTGATTGTGCGCGAGGTCAGCGTCGACGGCCGCGTGCTGGTGACCACGATGCTCGATCAAGGTGTCGCGCGCATTTCATTCGTGCACTGCACGACCGCTGGGGAGATTGCGGGTCTGATGGATGCGCTCGAGACGTCGCTGCGCGCCCCTGATGTGACATTTCCGTATGGCCGCGCGCCGCGGGCGGTGCTCCACTTGATGCGCGGGATTCGCGGCGCGGATTCGTTCCGCGGTGTGCGTCCGGCGGACGGTCGCGCAGTGGAGGTCGTGCGATGTGGGGTAATCAGATGATGAGTGGTGCCTGGTGGGGCATGGGCTTGTATATGGGCCTGTTCTGGGTTCTCGTTCTGGCGGCGGTCGTGGCGCTGGCTCTGGTGCTGGTCCGGCGGCAGAGTTCGTCCGCGCAGCACGCGCGTCACCGCAAGAGCGCGCGGGCGATTCTCGAGGAGCGCTATGCGCGGGGCGAGATCGGCAGCGAGGAGTTCGAGCAGAAGAAGCGGGATCTGCGTAGCTGAAGTCCGCTGCGGCCCGCGCGTCGCAGCCTGGGGCGCGGCACGGGTTCAAGCGATGACGACCCTCCGGTTTCGGCGCTCGCCGAGGCGAATGAGACATCACCCGGAGCGTGGCTGCGGCGGTGCGCACGAGGCGCTCAGCGCAGTTGACTGTCCTTGCTGGCGCGGCGGTTGTAACCGCTGCAGCCCGGGTCGTCGCGGTCTGCGAGCTTCTGGCAGGCGAGGCAGAGGCGCACCCCCGGGAGGGCCTGGCGGCGCTCCGGCGCGATGGGTTCATCGCATTCCGCGCAATGGGACAGGCCAGCCCCCTGCGGCAGGCGGCTGCGGGCCCGCCTGATGCCGTCGGTCACGGTCGCGTCGATTTGTTCATTCACGGCGCCGTCGCCGGCCCAGCCATTCGCCATGGCGCGCTCCCGCAGCGCGATTTTCCTGCCGCCATTGTACGTGCCGCCGATCGGGTTCGCGCCGTGCGGCAGACCGATGTTCGGCGCCCCTGAGGTTCACCGGCCGATGCTGCCGCTACTGCGCGGCGCGCCCCCGCGTCCCGTATCGGCGCCGTGTCGAGCGCTGCGGATTCGCTGACCCGCAACGCCGATCCCGGCGCTCTCGTCCCGGTGGTATTGTGTCGAGATATTATCACATGATATCATCTCTATAGTGATAATAAATCATTAACTCTAATTCACCGTAAATGGTCCCCGATCGTTTTCGCCAGCTGGGCTTTCTATTGAAGGACGTCAGCCGCCGGTATACGCGCCGCTTCGAGGAGCGGGCGCAGCGGTTCGCGCTCACCCTGCCGCAATGCCGGGTGCTGATTCTCCTGCAGGGCAACGAAGGCGTGAGCCAGAAGCGCCTGGCCGAGCTGGCGGAGCTCGATCCGATGACCCTCGTGCGCATCCTCGATCGCATGGAAGCGGACGGTTGGGTGCAGCGTCGTTTCGACCCGGCCGACCGGCGCGCACACACGATTTGGCTGACCGTCGCGGCGGGAACCGTGCTCGAGCAGATCTGGCTGCTCATCGGCGAGACGCGGGCGGAGATGTTGCAGGGTCTGTCGGGCGAGGAGCGCGCGCAGCTCGTGGCGCTGCTGGAGCGCGTGCATGCGAACCTGAACGCGCTGCCGCCCCTGCCGGCGGACTCGGCGGACGGCGCCGGTACCGGCCGCAAGGCCACGAGGAGTGAGCGATGAATGATTCAGCGCAGGACGGCGAGGCGGTGTCGGCGGCGGATCCGGCGGCGCGCCCGCTCGGCGCGCGGCTGCGTCCCCTGTTGCTGTGGGGCGTGCCGCTGCTGGCGATCGCGGCCGCCCTTTATTTCTACCTCACCAGCGGCCGTTATGTGTCGACCGAGGATGCCTATCTGCGGGCGGCGCAGGTGGCTGTCAGTGCCGATGTCTCCGGCCGCGTGGTCGCCCGCTACGTGCACGACAACGAGCGGGTGCGGCGCGGAGAGGTGCTCTTCCGGCTCGATGACCGGCCGTTCGTGATTGCCGAGCAGGCCGCGCGCGCGCGCCTCGCCGCCGCCCGGCTCGCCGTCGAATCGCTCGAGGCCGATTATCGGGCCGATGAGGCCGCGCTCGCCTCCGACCGGAGCCGGCGGGCCTACGCGCAACGGGAATATCACCGCCAGGTGCGGCTGCTCAAGATCGGCGTCTCCTCGAAATCCCAATTCGACCGCGCGCAGCTGGTCCTGCAGCAGTCGCGCCAGGCGGTTTCGGGCGCCCGGCAGCGGATCCAGGCGGTGCTCGCCCGGCTTGGCGGCAGTCCCGACATTCCCCTGGATCGGCACCCTCAGGTCGCCGAAGCGCAGGCCGCGCTCGATCACGCCTTGCTCGAGCTGTCCTATACCACCGTGCGCGCTCCCATGACCGGCATCGTGACGGAAGTGCAGCACCTGCAGGTGGGTGATTACCTGCCGCTTGCCACCAAGGCCTTCGTGCTGGTCTCGACGCACGACGTGTGGATCGCAGCGGACTACAAGGAAGACGTTCTCAGCAACGTCCGTCCGGGCGAGAAGGCCACGGTGACCATCGATGACTATCCGGGTCGGACCTTTCATGCGGTCGTGGCCAGCATCACGCCCGGCACCGGCGCGCAGTTCGCGATATTGCCGCCGCAGAACGCCACCGGCAATTGGGTCAAGGTGGTGCAGCGCCTCGACGTGCGGCTGCGGCTGCTGGGGACGCCGCCGCCGGTGCGCTCGGGACTGAGCGCCGAGGTGACGATCGACACGCAGTCCGGGCCTGGCGCGCACCGCGCGCGCGGCTGAGTCGAAGGACCGAGCGACCTTCCCGTCAACATGGAGCACACTGCCGACAGCGCCCATCCGCATCGCATTCCGATCACCATCGCGGTGACGCTCGCGACTGTCCTGCAGTCCATCGATATCACGATTGCCAACGTCGCGCTGCCGCACATCGGCGGCAGCATGGGCGCGACCCTGGTGCAGATGGACTGGGTGCTCACCTCGTACATCGTCGCGGCGGCCATCGTCACGCCGCTGTCGGGCTGGCTCGCCGTGCGTTTCGGGCGCAAGAAGGTTCTGCTGGTGTCCGTCATCGGCTTCACGGTCTGTTCCGCGCTGTGCGGTCTGGCGCGCTCGATCGATCAGATCGTGCTGTTCAGGCTGCTGCAAGGCGGGTTCAGCGCCGGACTCGTGCCGCTGTCGCAGGCGGTGTTGCTCGACATCAATCCTCCCGAGCGCCATGGCCGCGCGATGGCGCTGTGGGGCCAGGGGGTGGTGTTGGGGCCGATGCTGGCGCCGGTGCTCGGCGGCTGGCTCACCGACAATTACAGCTGGCGTTGGGTGTTCTACATCAATGTGCCGTTCGGCATTCTCGCGGCGCTCCTCATCGTCGCATACCTGCGCGAGACCAGCAGGCGCCGCTCCTCATTCGACTTCTTCGGCTTCGCCGCCCTGAGCCTGGCGGTCGGGGCGCTGCAGATCGTGCTCGACCGCGGCTCGCTCAAGGACTGGTTCGGCTCGACCGAGATCTGGATCGAAGCGTCCGTCGCGTTGCTCGGTCTGTACTGGTTCCTGGTGCATACGTGGACCACGCGCGAGCCCTTCGTCAGTCCAAAGCTGTTTCGCGACCGCAATTTCACCGTGGGCAACATGCTGATGCTGGTCATCAGCATGGTGCTGTTCGCCACGCTCGCGCTGCTGCCGCCGCTGATGGAGAACGTGCTCGGCTATCCGGTGCTCACGGCCGGTATCGCCATGGCGCCGCGCGGCGCCGGCAGCTTCCTCGCCATGTTTCTCGGCGGTCGGTTGATCGGGCGCGTCGATTCGCGGGTGTTGATCGCGGTCGGATTGGCGATAGCCGCGGGCTCGCTGTGGAGCATGGCCAATGACTTTTCCTTGCAGATACCCCAGATGTTGATCTGGGGCGAGACCTTCGTTCAGGGCTTGGGCATCGGCCTCACCTACGTCACCATCACGACCGTGGCTTTCGGTACATTAGGCCGCCACGAGCGCTCCGAAGGCACATCGATCTTCAATCTGCTGCGCAACGTCGGCAGCAGCATCGGCATCGCGGGCACGAGCGCACTGCTGACCTACAATACTCAGGTCGTGCACGAGAGTCTGGTGTCGCACATCGTGCCGTATGGGGGTCAGCTGCAGCTGCACGCGCCGTTCAGCTTCACCTCGGTCTTCGGCCTGTCGGCGCTCAACGAGGTGGTGACGCAGCAGGCGACCATGATCGCCTACAACGACGACTTCAAGCTGATGAGTCTGATGACCTTGGCGATCATCCCCCTGGTGCTGCTGTTGCGGCCGCGCAGGGCCCGCGCCAGCGAGGAAACGGTGGTGATGGAGTGAGCGCATGAAACGATCGCGAAACCGCGGACACATCGGCTGGCGTCATGCGCTGGCGCTCACGGCGCTGCTGTTCGCCGGCTGCGCGGTCGGTCCGGTGTATCGGCGTCCGCGCGTGCCGACGCCGCCGCACTACCGGCCGCCCGCGCAGCGGGCGGCGGACGAGACCGCGGTACCGGCGCGGTATCGCCAGCGGACGATCGTCGGGGCGGGCGCGGCCGGGCGGTGGTGGCGTCTGTTCCACTCGCCGCGGCTCGACGCGCTCATCACGCGGGCGCTGGCCGACAATCACGACGTCGCCGCTGCGGCGCAGGCGCTGGCCGAGGCGCGCGAGGGTGTTGCAATCGCCGGCGCCGCCCGTTATCCGCAGATCGATGGGAGCCTGGGCACCGGACGGAAGAAGTATGGCGCGGCGTTTCTGGGGCCTGAGCATTTTCCCCCATTCACCTATTTCGAGGCGGGCATCAGTGTCGCGTATGACCTCGATTATGTGGGCGCCACGCGCGAGCGCATCGAGGAGCGGCGCTCGCTCGAGCGATACCGGCGCTGCGAGCTGGCGGCGACGCGGCTCGTTCTGAGCGGGGAGGTGGCCTCGCAGGCGGTGATGATCGCCTCGACCCAGGCCCAGATCCATGCGGTGAACGGTCTGCTGCGCGCGGATCGGACCAACGTCGAGCTGGTGCGCGAGGCGGTCTCGGCGGGCTCGGTGCCACGGCTGGATGTGCTCACCGCCAAAACGCAGCTCGCGGGCGATGCGACGCTGCTGCCCCCGCTGTATCAGCGACTGGCCATGGCGCGTCACGCGCTCGCGGCGCTGTTGGGCCGCGCGCCGGCCGATTGGCGCCAGCCGGACCCGACGTTGGGCGAGCTGACATTGCCGCGTCGTGTGCCGGTGACGGTGCCGTCGCGGCTGCTGCGCCGCCGGCCGGATATCCTTGCCGCGCAGGCCGAGCTGCGGGCCGCCACTGCGGCCGTGGGGGTCGCCACGGCGAATCTCTATCCGCAGATCGAGCTTTCCACCTCGCTGGGCCAGCAAGGGCTGCAGCCGGGCCAGCTGTTCAATGCCAGCTCGGCCGCCTGGTCGCTGATCGCGGGTCTGACCGCACCGCTGTTCGACGGCGGGCGGCTGCATGCCGAGCGTCGGGCGGCGCTGGATGTGCTGCACGAGCGAGCCGACCTGTATCGGCAGGTGGTTGTGAACGCCTTCCGGCAGGTGGCCGATGCGCTCGATGCATTGCAGCACGACGCGCAGCTGCGCGCCGCCCAGGCGCGCGCGCTGTCCTTGTCCCGCAGACGCCTGGTCCTCGAACGGGAGAGCTACCTCGCCGGCAACACAGGCCTCTTGCCCGTCCTCGATGCGGAGCGTCAACGCGAACGCGCTCAGCTCGGCCTGCTCGACGCCGAGCAGGGCCAGTACCTCGACACCATCCGTCTGCTACTGGCCGCCGGCGGGCGGGTCGCGCCGCTGCACCGAGCCGCGTCCGACCACGATTGAGCTACAGGCCCGAGAGCGTCAGGCCGCTCGAGCTCGGGATCGGGACCACCGAGCATCCCTGCCCAGCCCGCCGCAGCTTGGCGCACAGCGCCAGCGCCGCCGGCCGGCTCATCTGCTCGGAGCGTACCGTCGTGACTTTGACGGCGCCGCCGGGCGGGACGACCCGGATCGTACCGAGCAGGCTCGCGAAGCGCGTCTTGAGGTGCCGGACGGCCGCATTGGCGGCGCTCGCCGTGCGGTAGCGGCCGAGCTGCACCTGATAGCCGGCGAGCTTATCGAGCCGCGCCTGGGCCTGGTTGGCCTCGGGGGCGCCGGGGAACGTCTGCAGGAATGTCCGGTAGGCCGTTATCGTGCCGGCGGTGCGCGCGGTGCGCCACGCGCTCGACTCCTTGAGGGCGGTGATCGCGTCCTGCGCCTGAGCCGTGTATGCGCCGGCCGGGTATCGCGCCAGGTAGTGCCGATAGGCCGGCTCGGTACCGGCCCTCTTGGCCGCCCGCCAGGCGCGGGCATCCTCCAGCGCATCGATGCGATTGCGCGCCTGTTGTACCCGCGAATCCTCGGGATGCAGCCGGATGAAGCCGCGGTAGGCGGCGATCGTGCCCTGCGCCGAGGCCTTCTGCCAGGCGGCGTTCGAGGAGCTGCAGGCGACGAGCCCCGCCGCGGCGAGCAAACCGGCACACAACAATGCAAGCGAGGATTTCTTCACGGTCGGCCCCGTGTCGCCAAGTCGAGCCCGTAAGCTACCCTACGAGAGGCCAATCTTCCAGAAGGGGCGCAGCTCGCGCCGCCATCAACGGCACAGTCTCGCGTCCGCGGGGCGTGGCCCGGTGGGTTCCGGCCAGCGCTGCGGGCTCTTGCGCAGCTTGCTCACGTCGTAACCCATCGCGGCCACCCGCGCCACCATGGCGACATAATCGTGCCGGGAGATGTGCGGTGTGCGCGCCATGAGCCAGACGTAATCGCGCGCATCGCGTGCGACGATCACCCTGCTGTAGTGCGGCGCAAGCCAGGCGACGATGTACTGCAGGCGCAGGAACCAGAACAGGTGTACATGCCATTCGGCATTGCCGGTATGCGCCACGACCGTGGCCGTAGAGTGGACGGTCCGCAGCCGGGAGGCGAAGCCGCCGCGCCGAAAGCGAAAGAGGGTGCAGATCGAGCCATCGCGCTCGAGACGATAAGTTTCGACCGGATCGTAGTCGTCACGCTCGATGCGGGTGGGGATGGCCGCGATGACGTACCAGCGGCCCATGTAGCGGGACAGATCGACGTGGGCAACCGGAGCGATCGGCGGCTGGGCGGAAGCGCACATCCGGCATGCGGCCAAGCCAAGCCCGGCGATGAGCACGATCGTGATGCGTGCGCGGATCATCGCCGTGTGAACCGGTAGTGGGCAATCAGCCATTCGGTGCCGTGCGCATAGCCGAACAGCTCCGCGCACGCCATCCAGAAGAGACGCCAGCGCTCGAACCACAGTCGCCCGTTCGCGCCGTAGGCTTCGTCGAGTACCGCAAGGATCCGACCGCGCCGCTCATCCTGGTGCGCGAGCCACAGATCGGCGGTGCGCCGGTAATGTGTGCCGTCGATCAGCCAGCGGCGCTCGAGGGCGAGATCGTCCTGGAAGTGCAGCAGGGTCTCGGCCGAGGGCATCAATCCGCCGGTGAAGAAATGCCGCCCCATCCAGTTGTCCGCTCCGACGGTATCGAATGGATACATCAGTGTCCTGTGCGCGAACACGTGGGTAAACAGCTTGCCGCCCGGCTTGAGCCAGCCGGCGATGCGCCGCATCAGCGTCGCGTAGTTGCGCACGTGCTCGAACATCTCGACGGATACGCAGCGGTCGAAGCAGGCCGGATCGAGGCGCAAAAGATTCACGTCGCGCGTCAGGACGTGCACGTTGGTGAGGCGGCGTTCCCGGCACTGTGCCTCGATGTAACGGCGTTGGCCGTTGGAGTTGGAAACCGCCAGGATCCGGGCGCGCGGAAATCGGCCCGCCATCCACAGGGTGAGCGATCCCCAACCGCAGCCGAGCTCGAGGATCTGCTGGCCGTCAGCGAGCTCGGCCCGTTGCGCGTACAGCTCCAGCATCGCCTCCTCGGCCTGCGCCAGGGTTTCCCGGCCGCTCGGGAAATAGCAGCAGGAGTACTTCAGACGCGGTCCCAGGCACAACTCGAAGAACGCCGGCGGCAGCTCGTAGTGCTGGGCATTGGCTGTTTCGGTGTGCAGGGCAACCGGCGCGGCACGCAGCGAATCGATGCGCTCGGCGAAGCGCTCGGCCTGCGCGTCGATGCCGCCGCGGCGCTCGGTGCGCAGGCGTTCGGCGCACAGGCGGCGGATGCCGAGGCGCACCAGCGCGTCGGGCAGCAGCCCGCGCTCGGCGAGTCCGAGTAGTCCCCGGGCGGGGCGAGCGGTGTCGAGTTCCGCGGCGTGGGTCGATACCGTGCTCATCGATCGGCTCCTGATTGCGGCGGGCGGGGAAACCATGGAAAGAAGAGTGATGTGCTGCGCTGGTACTCCCGATAGTCCTCGCCCCGCGAGCGCAGCGCCTGCTGCTCGGTCCACGGGACACCGCTGAGATAGCGCAGGAACACGAACATCGAGACCGGTCCGAGCCACGCCAGCGGCGCGAGGCGCGAGCCGACTGACCATGCGAGGTAGGCGAACCAGTGCAGCCACTCGAAGAAATAGTTGGGGTGGCGCGAGTAACGCCACAGGCCGGTGCGGCAGGCGCGGCCGCGATGCGCGGGCAGCGCGCGAAAGTGCGCGAGCTGCCGGTCGGCCAGAGTTTCTCCGAGCACGCCCACGAGCCAGATCACGGCTCCGGCGGCGAGCCACGCCGCGTGCGGATGGCGGTTGTCCGCCACGGCGGCGAAGGGCAGAGCGAACCACGGCACCGACAGCGCCTGACATTGGAAAAAGACGAACCAGCGGCGTTGATCGTCCCGCCAGCGATCGCGCAGCGCCTGATAGCGGCCATCCTCGGGCTCGCGGCTCACACGCGCGCCGAGGTGCGCCCCGAGACGGATCGCCCAGCCCGCGCCCAGCACCGCCAGCAACAGGCGCGGCGCACCCGCGCCGGCGCCCGTCGCGGCCAACACCCCGGCGCACAGCGCCAGCAGCGCGGCCCACAACACGTCGGCCAGGCCGGCATTGTGGTGACGGCGCTGGTGGAGCCAGCCTGCGAGCATGACCGCGGCCGCGACCAGCCAGAGCAGGCCGAGGACGCTCGCCGGGCTCACGGGGCGCTCCGGAGGGCTTCGGCCGCGAGCCAACGGCGAGCGAGCAGGCTCAGGATCGGCAGGGCGAGCGCCCAGCCGAGCCCGAGGGCGAGCAGCGACGGCCACGGGCGAACGGGAAAGTGCACGGCATGCCAGCCGCGCGCGGCGGCCGAGTAGGACAGCGGTCCCCCGACGGCGCCCAGAGGTGCCGCCAGCCACGGGCGGGTCCGCAAGTAGCCGAACAAGGGCACGATCGTCAGGCCGAAGGTGGCCCAGAGTGCGAGCAGCCACGCCGGCGACGAGGCGAGCGGCCAGGCTGCCGCGTAACGAATCAGGCCGGCACGCACCCAGCAGGTCTCGAGTAGGGCGCCGATCAGGAGCGCCGCGACCAGCAATCGCGTCTCCACCCGGCGATGGGCCGAGGCGCGCAGGCGCACGCCGGCGAACACGACCGCGGCGCCCACGCCCGGCCAGACACTACCGTGGCCGGCGCCGATCACCGCGGCGAACCACACGATCTCGTAGGCGACAAATGTCAGCAGGGCGGTCACGCGGCCGGTCCCGTTGTCCCATGACGCCACCGGGGCTTCGCCAGCAGCAGATGCGCCACCCCGAGCGCGCGCTCGCGAAAACCGCCCTCGCAATACGCCAGATAGAATTCCCACAGACGGACGAACCGCTCATCGAAGCCGAGGGCGCGCACGTCGGACAGCCGCGCCATGAACCGCCGGCGCCACGCCTCGAGGGTGCGCGCATACGAGTCCCCGAAGTCATCGAGGGCGACCAGAGCGAGATCGCTGGCGCGCGTCTTGGCCGCCATCATGGCGCTCACCGAGGGGATGAAGCTGCCGGGAAACACATGACGCTTGATGAAGTCCACCGACTTCAGCGCCTGCCGGTAGCGGTGATCCTCGATGGTGATCGACTGCAACAGCGCCGCGCCGTGCGGGCGCAGCAGGCGGGAAATCGTCGCGAAGTACTCCTCGAGGTGAGCGGCGCCGATCGCCTCGATCATTTCAATCGATACGAGCTTGTCGAAGCGGCCGCCGAGATCGCGGTAGTCCTCGAGGCGCAGCTCGACAAGGTGGTCCAGCCCGGCGGCGCGGACCCGCTCGCGCGCAAACTCGTATTGCCGGCGCGAGATCGTCGTGGTGGTGACTCGGCAGCCATAGTGACGCGCCGCGTGCAGCGCGAAGCCGCCCCAGCCGGTGCCGATCTCGAGCACGTGGTCGGAGCTGGTGAGCGCGAGCCTGCGGCAGACCGCCTCGAGCTTGCGCGTCGAGGCGGATTCGAGCGTATCCGCATCGTTGCGCCACAGCGCCGAGGAATACATCAGGTCCGACGACAGGAAGAGCGCGAAGAACGCGTTGCTCAGGTCATAGTGCGCCGCGATGTTGCGCCGGCTGCCGGCCCGGGAGTTGCTCCGCGTCGCGTGCCACGCGCGGCGCATGGCGCCGGCGAGGCTCGCCCAGCCGGACTCGAGACCGTCGAGCAGCGCCCGGTTGCGTACCAGGAGTCTGACCAGCGCCACCAGCGCATCCGATCCATCGAGCCCGGGCGCCGAGCAGCGCCACATCCCGTCCCTGTAGCTTTCTGCGGCTCCGACGCTGCCGCCGGCCGCCACCGCGCGGTAGAAAGCCGGATCCGATACCTCGAGACGCACCCCGGGATCGGCCGCGCCGGTGGAGCCGAGCGCGACGGTTCCGGCGGCGTCGCGCAGCTCGAGCCGGCCGTGCTCCAGCCTGCTGAGACGCGACAGTAGACGGGCGCGCAGAAAGCGATCCAGTGTCGCGGCGCGCGGCCGCGTGATCGGGCTGACGGTCGTATTCATGTGTCTCTCCGCAACGGTCTTCAGCCGTGTGGATGGTCGTGGCGCGGCACGCGCTTCAGCCAAAGGCGCAGCGCCTGCCAATAAATCGCGCCGATCACCTGGGTGCACATCAGCGGGTAACGCCACAGCACGCGCGCAAGATTCGCGTCCGTGAGCGGCCGGCGGCGCAGATCGAGATTCGCCTCGAGCTCGGGCCGCTCGCCGCGTCTGACCGACATGTGCACACGCAGCCGTTCGCCGGGCGCGCTGAACCGCCACCGGTAGCGGCGATCGAGCGGCAGGAATGGCGAGACGTGGAAGACTTTGTCGAACTCCCATTCCCATAGCGCGCCACGGCGCTGCGCCTCCGACACGGGCAGCACGTAGGCGTGCCGCTCGTTCCATGGCGTGTTGGTGATGGCGGCGATGATCGCCGCGAGCGCGCCGCCGGTGTCGTGACAGTAGTAGAAGCTCACCGGATTGAAGACGTATCCGCCATAGCGCAGATGGGTCAGCAGCCGCACCGCGCCGCGGGGCCGAAACCCGACTTGCCGCTGCACCAGGGCGCGCGCCGCCTCGGCGAGCGGCAGCGTGGCCGGCGCCAGGTAGTCGCCGCGGCGGAATTCCGCGAGATTGCGCCGGTCGACCGACCACAGCAGGCGCCCGGCGAAGACCTGATCGAGCTCGTCAAGATCGAGGCACAACTGCGCGATGTGGTAGCCGAACGCGTGCCGCCGGGGCGATAGCCGCCAGTGCCGCACGGAGCCCTCGTATATCGCGCTGTTGAGCATGACGCCGCGGCTCATGCGGCCGCCTGGCGCCGTGACGGTTGGGCGCAGCGCGCATCGAGCGCCGCCGCCACGGCGGTTGCGCTGCGCATGCCGTCTTCGTGGAAGCCCCAGCCCCAATAGGCACCGGCGAACCAGGTGCGGTTGACGCCCTGGATCTCGCGCCGCCGCCGCTGCGCGCCGAGCGCGTCATGGGTGTGCACGGGGTGCGCGTAGCGCATGGTGCGCAGTATCTTGGCCGGGTCGATCGCCGCGGTGCGATTGAGCGTGACGATGAGCGGCTCGGGTGAGTCCAAGCCCTGCAGCAGGCTCATGCAGTAGCTCACCGTGCAGGGCGCGCCCGGATCGCGCGGCACGAAGGCGTTCCATGCCGCCCATGCCTCGGGCCGTCGCGGCAACATCGACGTGTCGGTGTGCAGCACCGCTTCATTCGCCTGATAGGCGATCGCGCCGAGCACGGCGCGCTCCGCCGCACTCGCGTCCGCCAGCAGCGCCAGGGCCTGATCGCTGTGGCAGGCCAGCACCACGTGATCGAAGCGCTCGGCGCCGCCGGCGTGGGCGACGCTCACCGCGCGGGCATCGCGGCGCACCGAGTGGACCGGGCAGCCGAGGCGCTCGCGCACGGGCCAGCGGGCCCGCAGCGCGTCTACGTAGCTGGCCGAGCCGCCGCTCACGACGCGCCATTCGGGGCGGCCGCGTGCGCGCAGCATCTGGTGGTTCGCCATGAACTGCACCAGGAAGCGCGCGGGGAAGGAGAGGATCTGCGCCGGCGGCGAGGACCACAGCGCCGAGGCCATCGGTACGAGATGATCGTCGCGGAATGCCGCGCCATATCGGCCCTCCGTCAGGTACTCAGCGAGCGTCGGCCCCGGGGCGTCGCCCGTGAGCAGGCGTGGCGCCTCGCGATAGAAGCGCAGCAGGTCGCGGATCATGCCGAGGAAGCGCGGCGCGAGCAGGTTGCGCCGCTGACAGAAGAGCGTATTGAGGCTCGTGGCGTTGTATTCGAGTCCGCTGGCCTCGTTGTGCACCGAGAAGCTCATGGTGGTCGGCCGCGAAGCGACCCCGAGCTCGGCGAGCAGCGCCGTGAACAGCGGATAGTGGCGCGGGTTGAACACGATGAAGCCGGAATCGACCGCGTAATCACGCCCGCCCAGGCGCACCCGGTGCGTATGCGTGTGGCCGCCGAGATAGTCGTTGGCCTCGAACAGGGTGACCTCGTGCAGGCGCGAGAGCAGCCAGCTCGAGGCGAGGCCGCCGATGCCGGAGCCGATGACCGCGATGCGCACGGCGTCAGCGCCTCGCGGCCGCCAGAACGCGCGCCGGCAGCGGCTTCAAGCCGCTGATCAGCCCGAGGGCGGCGAGCAGCCGCAGCCCATACCAGGTGAGATCGATCTCCCACCAGCGAAAACCCTGACGGGCGGTGCCGGGGAAGCGGTGATGGTTGTTGTGCCACCCCTCGCCGAAGGTCAGCAGCGCGAGCAGGAAGTTATTGCGGCTATCGTCGCAGGTCGGGAAGCGGCGCGAGCCCCAGCGGTGCGCCAGCGAGTTGATGGTGACGGTGGCGTGGAACAGCGCCACCGTGGAGATGCAGAAGCCCCACACCAGGAGCTGGGGACCGTCGGTGCCTAGCTGCGGCGCGAAGCGATGCAGCACGCCGCCGAGGGCGTACAGCGCCGCCGCGAGCAGCGAGGGCACTGCGACGTCGTAGCGATCGAGCCAACGCAGCTCCGGATACCGGGCCAGATCCCGCACGCGCGCCAGATCGGTGCGGAACGCGCGCCGGGTGAGGAACCATCCCATGTGGCTCCAGATGAAGCCGTGGATCCGCGGGGAGTGCGGATCGCGCGGCGTGTCGGCGTTGCGGTGATGATTGCGATGATGCGCCGCCCACCACAGCGGTCCGCGCTGCACGCACGCCGCGCCGATCACCGCGAACACCAGCTGCACCGGGCGCGAGGCGCGGAACGTGCGGTGCGAGAACCCGCGGTGATAGAAGCCGGTGAGCGCGAACATGCGCGCCGCGTACAGCACGGCGGCCACGATGAGCGCTGTCGCCGATATCCCGGTCCAGAGGGCCCCGAGGCAGGCCAGATGCAGAACGAGAAACGGCGCGGCGCGCAGCCAGTCGATGCGATCGGCGCTCTGGGGGCTCAGCGGCGCGCCGCTGTCGCGGGTGTCGAACCAGTGCCTCAGCGTGCGCACCGCGGACGGGGGCTTCTGGCTGGTTTGCGCAATGGCGGTGGGACGGCTCACGGTAGGGCACCCGCGGTGACGGTGGTGCTCTATACGGTGCGGGCGCCCGTTTGGATGCAGGCCGCGCCTGCTCGGTCGTTTGGGTCGGCGGGGGGCGCCTCAGGCGGGGCGCTGCGGGGTGCCCACGAGGCGCAGCGCCGAGGCCGGTGCGGCGCCGATGGCGCCGGCGGCGACGACCGGCCCGGTGGGTTGCCCGGTGGGTGAGCCGCCCCGCGGCTCGATGGATACGGCGAGCCGGGCGGTCGGCCCGAGGCGGGCAACCAGGCTCGCGCTGAGCGTGAGCGTCATGGGCGCGTGGGTCGAGATCAGGCCGACGGCGATGGGACGTGCGCCCTGCGGGATCAGCCACAGTTCCGGCGTGCGGCCGGCGTGAATCGCCTGCGGCGCCGCCGGCACCACGATCATCCGCGCCTTGCCGACATCCATCGTTGCGGTCCAGCCGACCTGCCCGTTGGTCTCCATGAGGGTGGCGGCCATATACGGGATCGGCGGGGTGGGTGGGCGGTGGGTGGCCATGACCACCAGAGCGGCACATGCGGCGGCGAGCAGCGCGCCGGAACCGAATGTCAGCCAGTGCCAGAGCCGGATGTTTTCCCACCAGCCGCCGCGCGCGTCCGCGGCGCGGGCGGGCGCATCGAATTCGAGTGCCGCGCGGATCCGCGCCCAGACTTGCGGCGGGGGCGTCTCGGGACCGATTTCTTCGGCGAGCGGCAACAGACGCTGGCGCCATTGCGCCTCGGCCGCGGCGGCTTGCGGGCTCGCGGCCAGCTCCCGTTCCACCGCGGCGCGCGCATCGGCATCCAGCACGCCGAGCACGTATTCGGCGTAGCGCAGGTCGCCCTTGTCGTCGTCGGTGGGAGTGCTCATGTCTCGAGGCAGGTGCGCAATTGCTGCAGGGCGCGGCGGATCCAGCTCTTCAGGGTGGCGAGCGGCACTTGGCCACGTTCCGCCAGTTCCTTATACGTTGCTCCCGTAAAGAAAGCTGCACGCACCGAACGGCTGTATTTGGGGTCCAGCTGCTCGAGGCAGCGCTCCAGTCGCAAATAGTCCGCGCTCGCCATGGCGCGCGCGTCGGGCCCGTGGCTCGCGTCGGGCAGACGCTCGAACTCCAGCGGATCGGTGTTGGTCGCTTCGCGCCTCTGGCGCAACTTGTCGATCGCCCGATTGCGGACCACGGCGGTGAGCCACGTGTTCGCGCCGCCCAGGGAGGAGTTGTAGCGATTCGCGCGGCGCCAGACCGAGACGAATGCCTCCTGCAGGACGTCTTCGGCCTCGCTGCGGTCCTGCATCAGCCGCACGCACAGGCCAAACAGGCGTGGCGCGGTTTGTTGATAGAGCCGGGCAAATGCGGCGCGGTCGCCCGTTCCGGTGCGCGCCAGAAGCTGCTCGAGCGTATCGGTCTGGGTGGACGTGTCGTTCATCAGCTGACCGGGCCGCGGCGCCCGATGCCGGATCGGGCTGCGGGCGCCTCACGCTCCGCCGCATGGAAGGGATTTGCGGGCCCGGAGGATTCTCCGGGAGAACCCGCCTGGTTTCAAGCACTTGCCGGCGGCACGGCGCACGCCAAGCGCAAGCCGGCGCTTTTCCGCGGCCCGGCTGCGGCGGTTCGTATTTTCCGCCGGCGCTCCAGTGTACTACTCTTGCCTCCTGCGCCATGACGCGGCGGCCGCGCCGGCTCCGGATCTCTCGGGTCGATACCGGCGCGCGGACCGTCCGGTGTCATTATGGACCGATTGGGCGGCCCCGGCGCGGGATTGCCCGGGTCCGGCGCAGCGCTTGATCGGGTGCGTCTCCCGCGGCGGCGGGGTGCTTGGGCGACACGAGTCGAGGGTCAGAGTCATGATCAACGGAACCGTGGTCGATCTGTCTCGCGTGCAGTTTGCGGCCACCGCGCTGTATCACTTCCTGTTCGTACCCCTCACCCTGGGCCTGAGCTTTCTGCTCGCCGCGATGGAGACCGTGTACGTCACGACCGGCAAGCCGATCTACAAGCAGATGGCGCAGTTCTGGGGCAAGTTGTTCATGATCAACTTCGCGCTGGGCGTGGCCACGGGTCTGACCATGGAGTTTCAGTTCGGCACCAACTGGTCGTTCTACTCCAGCTTCGTCGGCGACATCTTCGGCGCGCCGCTCGCCATCGAGGGATTGATGGCCTTCTTCATGGAATCGACCTTCGTCGGTCTGATGGTGTTCGGCTGGGAGCGCTTGTCCAAGGGCCAGCACCTGGCCGCCACCTGGCTGGTGGCATTCGGGTCGAATCTCTCGGCGCTTTGGATCCTGGTGGCCAACGGCTTCATGCAGGATCCCGTGGGCGCGACCTTCGACCCGTTCACGATGCGCATGCAACTGACCAGCTTCCAGAAGCTCATCTTCAGTCCCGACGTGCAGTCGAAGTTCGTGCATACGAGCATCGCCGGTTACGTGACGGCGGCGGTCTTCGTCACCGGCGTCAGCGCCTTCTATCTGCTGCGCAAGCGCCACGTGCCCCTGGCCAAACGCTCGTTGCGCATGGCCGCGCTGTTCGGTGTGCTGGCGACCATCGGCGTGATCACGCTCGGGGATGCATTGGGCTTCGTCGCCGCGCGGGTGCAGCCGACGAAACTCGCGGCCATGGAAGGGCTGTGGAAAGCCCAGGCCGCGCCCATGCCGTTCAATCTCATCGCCTTCCCGAGCCAGACCGAGCAGAAGAACGACGGCGTGGTGCAGGTGCCGGATCTGCTATCGCTGCTGGTCACGCACTCCCTCGACCGCACGGTGCTCGGCGTCGATGCGCTCGAGCGCCAGGCGCGGCGCAGAATCGAGCAGGGTATCCCGGCGGTGCAGGCGTTGCGCGTGCTGGCGCGGGATCCGACCAACGCGGCGGCGCTGGCGAAATTCACCGCCCATCGGCGCGATCTCGGCTACGGATTTCTGCTGCAGCGCTATGCGCCCGATCTGAGCCAGGCGACCCCGGCGCAGGTGCGCGCGGCGGCGCGCGACACCATTCCGCCCGTGGCGGCGGTGTTCTGGTCGTTTCGCGTGATGGTGGGCCTGGGGCTGCTGATGCTGGCGTTTTTCGTGCTGGCCGCGCTGTACTCGCTGCACAACACGGTGCAGAACAAGCGGTGGTTCCTCAAGGTCGCGGTGTGGATGATCCCGGTGCCGTTCCTGGCCAACGAGTGCGGCTGGCTGGTGGCCGAGCTTGGCCGCCAGCCCTGGACGGTGTTCGATGTCTTGCCGACGTGGATGAGCGCCTCGACGCACAGCGTGGCCTACATGGTCTTCTCGCTGATCGGCTTCCTGGGGTTGTATTCGATCTTCATCGTCATCGAGCTGTACCTCCTGGTACGCGCGATCCGGCTCGGACCGGCCGAGCCCGGCGGCGCCGGCGAGGGGCGGACGGTTCCGGCCGCCGCGCACGGCGGCAAGGCGGAGGGCTGAGTCATGGGCCTCTATGCGACCCTGCAAGTGATCTGGTGGCTGTTGCTCGGCGTGCTGCTGATGGCCCTGGCCGTGATGGTCGGCATGGACATGGGCGTCGGGGCCATTCTGCGCTACGTCGGACGGACCGATCTGGAGCGGCGCGTGGCGTTGAACATCATCGGGCCGCACTGGGACGGCAATCAGGTGTGGTTCGTCCTGGGCGGCGGGGCGATTTTCGCGGCGTTCCCGCTGCTGTATGCGACGGCTTTCTCGGGCTTCTACGTGGTGATGCTGCTGCTGCTGTGGACCATGATCCTGCGTCCGCTCGGCTTCGAGTATCGCAGTCAGATCGAGCGTCCGGCCTGGCGGAACACCTGGGACTGGGTGCTGTTCGTCAGTGGCGCGGTGCCGATGATCGTGTTCGGCGCGGCATTCGGCAATCTGTTGCGCGGCGTGCCGTTTCACTTCGAGTGGGACATGACATCGTTCTACACCGGCAGCTTTCTCGGGCTGCTCAATCCCTTCGCCCTGCTGACCGGGGTGCTCGCGCTCTCGCTCGCGGCGATGATGGGCGCGTTGATGGTGATGAACGGCGCCGAAGGCGCGCTGTTCCAACGCGCCCGCGGCGTGGTGCAGGTGACCGCCGGCGTGGCGATCGCGCTGTTCGCGGTCGGCGGCTTGTGGGTGCATGCCATGCCGGGCTACCGGCTGATCGGCGGCCCCGGTCCGGGCGTGCCCCAGACGCCCTTGCAGCAGAGTGTCGTGACGGTCCCCGGAGCGTGGCTGACGAACTTCGGCGCGTATCCGCTGCTGTGGCTCGCGCCGCTGGTGGGCTTCGGGGGCATGATCGGCGCGTGGCTCGCGGCGCGTGCGGACCGCTCGCACCTGGGCTGGTGGCTGGGGGCGCTGGCGTGGAGCGGCGTGATCGCAACCGCCGGCGCGGCGCTGTTTCCGTTCATGCTGCCCTCGAGCACCGATCCATCGATGAGCCTGACGGTGTGGAATGCCAGCTCCAGCAAGGACACGCTGTTGTGGATGGCGGGTTTTGCCGCGGTATTCGTGCCGCTGATCCTGTGGTACACGAGCTGGGCGTTCTGGGTGATGCGCGGCAAGGTCAGCGCCGAGAAGATCGCGCGCGGCGATGAGCACGCTTATTGAGGACGGACTGATGCGCACATTCCTCTATTTCCTGCTGTTCATGTTCCTTGCCGGCGTGATAACGATCCTGGCGGCAATCCTCGGTGACGAGGGGGCGTGGTACTTCGCATGGCTGATCGGCACCGCGATGCTGGTGCTGGTCAGCGCCGCCGGCGGCGCGCTGCTCGATGCGCAGGAAGCGAGCGCCGCCGCGGCCGGGCGCGAGCAGTCCTGATCGAGCCGGGCCCGGTGTCGTCCCCCGGGTTGGCCGCCACCCCGCCGGCGCGGCAGGCGGGCGCGCCGGCCGAGGACTGGCTGCGGCGGGCGGCGCGAGAGATTCGCCGCCCGCGGCATCGTGTCGCGCTGTTGACGGCGGCGCAGGCACTGGCGCTGGTGGCGCAGGCGTGGCTGCTGTCCGGGATCCTCGCCGAGGCCGTGTTGCGGCGCGCGCCGCTGGCGCGCCTGTGGCCGCAGGCGCTGGCGCTGCTGCTGATCGCGCCGCTACGCTTCGCGTTGAGCGTCGGTGCCCGGGACACGGCCCAGCGAGCGGCGCAGCGGCTGGCCGACTCGCTGCGCGGGCGTGTGCTGCGCAGCGCGCAGGGGCTTGGACCTCATCGCTTGCACGCCGAGGCGAGCGGCGATCTGATCACCCAGCTGGTCGACGGGATCGACGCGGTACAGGCGTACTTCGCGCGCTACCTGCCGCAGGCGCTCGCCGCCGTCCTGATTCCGGTGTTGCTGCTCCTGTTCGTGTTTCCCGCCGACTGGCTTTCCGGTCTGATCCTGCTGCTCACCGCGCCGCTGATCCCGCTGTTCATGACATTCGCGGGGCACGCCGCCGAGCACGCCAGTGAGCGCCGGTACGCACAGCTGAGGCGGCTGGGGGCGGCCTTCATCGAAGCGCTCGGCGGGCTGGTCACGTTGCGTCTCCTCGGCGCCGCCGACCGCTTCGCGCAACACCTGGACGAGGAGAGCGGCGCGTATCGCACGCTCACGATGCAGGTGTTGCGCATCGCTTTTCTCTCGGCGCTCGTGCTCGAGTTCTTCGCGATGATCAGTATCGCCATGGTCGCGGTGCTCATCGGCTTCCGCCTCCTGTGGGGCGAGCTGCAGCTGCGCGCCGGCCTGTTCGTGCTGCTGTTGGCGCCGGAGCTGTATCTGCCGCTGCGGGCGCTCGGTGCGCTGCGCCATACGCGCATGGACGCGCTGGCCGCGGCGCGGCGACTCGCGGCGCTCGATGATTTGCCTGCGGCGGCGTGCGCGCCGCGGGCAAACCGCGCGGCGATGGCGACGACAACGGCGCCCGAGATCGCCGTCGAGCGCGTCTGTTACGCGCACCGCGGCCGGGCCGCGGCGCTGCGTGACTGCAGCATTGTGCTGCAAGCGCGGCGCGTGACGGCGCTGGTCGGAGCAACCGGCGCCGGCAAGAGCACGCTGCTCAGCCTGCTGCTGGGCTTCGCGGCGCCGGACAGGGGCCGCATCCGCATCGACGGCGTGGATTTGGCGACGCTCGATGCGGATGACTGGCGCGCGCACGTGGCCTGGGTGCCCCAACGGACACACGTCTTCGAGGGCAGCGTGCGGGACAATCTGCGGCTGGCCGCGCCGCGGGCCGATGTCGCCGCGCTGGAGCGCGCCGCCGAGCGCAGCGGCCTCGCGCCGGTGCTCGCGCGCTTGCCCCGGGGCTGGGATACACCGCTCGGCGAGCGCGGACTGGGGCTCTCGGGCGGCGAGTTGCAGCGCCTGGCGCTGGCGCGCGCGCTGTTGCGGGAGCGCGCGACGATCTGGCTGCTCGATGAGCCCACCGCCCATCTGGATGCCGCGAGTGCGCGCGCAGTGGAGACGCTCATTCGAAGTATCGCCGCCTCGTGCACGGTGCTGCTGGTCGCGCACCGGTTGAGCGCGGCGCGCTCCGCCGACTGGGTGGCGGTCATGAGCGGGGGCGGCATCGCCGAGCAGGGTCCCCCGTCCGAGTTGGCGAACGCGCGTGGCGCGTATGCCGCGCTGTTGCAGGCGGAGCAGTCATGAAAGCCTCGCAGGCGCCGGCGTCCGAACCGGTGAATCCGCGGACCCCTCTGGCCGAGGCGCCTGCCGCGCCGCGCTCAGCGGTGCGGCGGCTGCTGGCGGTCCTCGGCCCGCACCGCGCCTGGATGGCCGGCGGCGCGGCCCTCGCATTCCTCGCCGCCTTCGCCGCCATCGGACTGATGGCGGTGTCGGGATGGTTCATCGCCGCCATGGCATTGGCCGGGGCCGGCGGCGTGGCCATCAACTACTACACGCCCGCGGCGGCCATCCGAGCCTGCGCCATTGCGCGCAGCGGCGGCCGCTACGGCGAGCGCGTCGTGACGCACGAGGCGACCCTTCGCGGTCTGGCGGGATTGCGCGCGTGGCTGTTTCGACGGTTGATTCCGCTGGCGCCGGCCCGCCTGTCGGCGTTGCGCAGCGGCGAGCTGTTTGCGCGCCTGCGGGCCGACATCGATGCGCTGGAGCATTTCTATCTGGCCGTGCTGGTGCCGGCCGCGGTGGCTCTGTTGTCCGTCGTCATGGCGCTCGTGTTGTGCCTGATTGAACTGCCGGACGCCGTGCCGCCGCTGCTGCTCGGCGTCGTGGTCGCCGGGGTCTTGCTGCCCATGTGGACGCGCCGGCGCGCGCGGCGCGATGCGGCGCAGTCGGTGTCCGAGGCCGCCATGCTGCGCGGATTGCTGCTGGATGCATTGCGTGGTCATGACGATCTGCTCGCCTGGGGGGGCGTGCCCGCGCACGCCGCGCGCATCGATGCGCTGGCGGAGCGTCTGGGCGCGCGGCGCGGCCGTATCGAGCGGTTGCAGGCCGTCGGCGGCGGGTTGGCGGGCGTGCTCGCGCAGCTGACACTGCTCGCCGTGCTGGCCGTCGGCGTGGCGGCGGTGCGCGGCGGCGCGCTGCCGCCGGCCCAGCTGGCAATGCTCTCGCTGCTGACGCTCGCGCTGTTTGAAGTCGTCGGGCCGCTGCCCGAGGCGCTGGCGCAGTGGCATGCCACGCTCGGGGCGGGGGCTCGGGTGTTCGAGCTGGCCGACACGCCGCCGCCGTTCGTCGAGCCGCGGGTCGGCGCCGCGGTGCCGGCGGCGCCGGATATCGCGTTTCAGGGCGTGCGTCTGCGCTACGCCGAGGATGCGCAGTGGGCGCTCGAGGGGATCGACCTGACGCTCGCCGCCGGCGCGCGGCTCGCCGTGGTCGGCGCCTCCGGCGCGGGCAAGAGCTCGCTGCTCGGCGCGCTGTTGAAACTCTACCCGGTGCAGGCGGGACGCGTGCTGTTCGGCGGAGAGCCTCTGGAGGCGCTGCGCGGGGATGATCTGCGCCGGCGCATCGCGGTCATCGCTCAGCACCCCATGCTCTTTAATCTGTCCCTGTGGGACAACGTGTTGCTGGCGGCGCCCGAGGCCGGTGCGGACCGGATCGAGCGCGCGGTGCATCTGGCGCAGCTGGACGGATTCGTGGCGTCTCTGCCGCAGGGTTACGCCACAGTGCTGGGTGAGGCGGGCGCGCTCGTCTCGGGCGGCGAGGCGCGGCGGATCGCCATCGCCCGCGCGCTGCTGCAGGATGCGCCCGTGCTGGCGCTGGACGAGCCGACCGAAGGCTTGGATGCGCGCACCGTCCGCGACCTGTACGCGGCGCTGTCCGCGGCCGCCCGCGGCCGGTCGGTGCTGCTCATCACGCACCGTTTGGGCGGTCTGGCTCAACTGGTGGACGAGGTGGCGGTAATGGACGCCGGACGCATCATCGAGCGCGTCCCCGTGGATGAATATCTGGCCCGCGAGCGCGCTGTCTAAGGGGTGTGGCGCAGCCCGCACACGTCGCGCGGCAACTGCCGCGGTCTGAGCCGCGAGGAGCGGCGCTGAACGCTCAGCGCGATCCGGGACGCCGCGGCTCCGATGGCGCGAAGGGGGAGCAGGGCAGCAGCCGAAGGGTCGCGCGCAGGGCCGTCGCCAGGCGGCGCGGCGCGAAGTCGCGGGCATCGCGCGGCCACGGCCACTCGAGCGCGTCCAGCGCGTTCTTGATCGCCAGAGCCGTCTCGGTCTCGCCTTCGAAACGCAATCGGCGCTGGAAAAACAGGGTATCCGGATCCTCGGCGCGCGACGCCAGCCGGGCGAGATCGATCAAACGACCGCGCAGCGTGACGTGCGGCGTGGCGCGCGCCGGCGCGGCCTCGAGCCTGCCGCCGCGAACCGCCAGCGTCAGGGTCAGCGGCAGGTCGGTGGCGCGGATGCAGATCCGCTTGCCCTCGAGCGCCGCCAGCGTCTGCTCGAGTCCCCGGCCCCGCGTGCGGCGATTGACCACGCCGACGAACAGGGGCCCGAACGGATTGAGATCGGCGAGCAGCGCCCGCCCGGGTGGCCAAGCCTTCATGGCACGATCGTAATGGCCCGCGGAGGCCGGAATTTGACCGATGTCAAGTGCGGATAACCGGAATATACGCCGGCCCATGGAGCGCTATCCTTTCGGACGTGAACACGAGATTCCACGCCAAGCGTGCCGGCACGCCGGCATGCGTCAGCTGCAGCGAGTGCACGCTGCGCGCCCTGTGTCTGCCGGGGCATCTGCCGCTCGCCGAGGCGCTCGCGCTCGAGCGCGCCGTCGAGCGTGGCCGCCCGTTGTCGGCCGGATCGGCGCTGGTGCATTGTGGCGCGCCCATGGACGCGCTGCTGGTGGTGCGCAGCGGCTCGGCCAAATCGCACAGCGTCACGCTGGAGGGTGTCGAGCAGGTCCACGGCTTCGTGTTGCCGGGCGAGGCGGTGGGACTGGAAGGTTTTGCCGCCGGTGTCTACTCGTGCGACGTGACCGCGCTCGAGCCGCTCGAATACTGCCGCATGCCGATGCGCGGGCTCGACGCGCTGATCGAGCAACTTCCCGGCCTGCGGCGCGAGATCCTGCGGTTGCTCGGCGGGGCGCTCGATGAGTCCCAGCGGCTGCGCGGCCAGCTCAGTCTGTGCGACGCGCGCAGCCGCGTGGCGCGCTTCCTGGCGGATATGTCCCGGCGGCTGGCCCGGCGGGGACTGTCGCCGACCGAATTCCGTCTGAGCATGAGCCGTCGCGATATCGCCCGTCATCTGGGTCTCACCCTCGAGACCGTCAGCCGTTCGTTCGGCGTGCTCAAGCGCGAGGGCTGGGTGCGGGTCCGCGCCCGCAACGTGACGCTGCTGCGGCCGGAGGCGCTCGCCGCGATCGGCGGACGCGCCTGACTCGCCGCACGTCCGGCCCAGTCGCGGGCGCATGGCGCAGGTCATGCGACCGGCGCGGGCCCGCGGGGCGGCGACAGGGCGCGCGAGGGATCGATCGGTGGCAAATTCACCGCCGCGGACGCGATCATGTTAAGTTGGCGTCCATGCCGAGCCCTCATCTCGCGCGCCGGGACTGGACGGACCAGGCGGTCCGCCGGATCGAGGCGGATTTCAATCGGTCCGCGGATACCCACCTGATCCCGATCGATCTGCCGCACTATCCGGGGATCGAGCTGTATCTGAAGGACGAGTCGAGCCATCCCACCGGCAGCCTGAAGCATCGGCTGGCGCGCTCGCTGTTCCTCTACGCGTTGTGCAACGGCTGGATCGGACCGGATACCCCGATCGTCGAGGCTTCGAGCGGCTCGACGGCGGTTTCCGAGGCATACTTCGCCCGCATGCTCGGGTTGCGTTTCATCGCGGTGGTCCCGCGCTCGACCGCCGCGGAGAAGATCGCCGCGATCGAGTTCCAGGGCGGAGAGTGTCACTTCGCCGACGATCCGAACGAGGTGTATCGGGAGGCGGAACGTCTCGCGCGCGAGGTGCGCGGCCATTACATGGATCAGTTCAAGTACGCGGAACGGGCGACCGATTGGCGCGGCAACAACAACATCGCCGATTCCATTTTCCAGCAGCTCGGCCGTGAGCGGCATCCCGTGCCGCGATGGATCGTCTGTGGCGCCGGTACCGGCGGCACCTCGGCGACCCTCGGCCGGTTCGTGCGTTACAACCATTTCGCCACCGAGATCTGCGTGAGCGATCCGGAGGGCTCGGTCTTTCATCGCCATTTCGCCGCCCGCGGCGTCACCGAGATCGAGCGCTGCGAGAGTTACATCGAAGGCATCGGCCGGCCGCGTGTCGAGCCGTCGTTCATTGCCGACGTGGTCGATCGCATGATAGTGGTGCGCGACGCCGACAGCATTGCCGCAGCGCGCGTGCTGAGCGAGCGGCTCGGGCGGTTATGCGGGGGGTCGACCGGAACCAACGTCTGGGCCTGCGCCCAGCTGATCGCCGAGATGGTCGCGCAGGGGCGCGACGGGTCGGTGGTGTCGATCCTGTGCGACCAGGGCGAGCGCTACGCCTCGACGTACTTCAATGACGCCTGGGTGGCGCGCAAGCATCTGGATCTCGCTCCGGGCATGCGGACGATGCGCGAATTTTTCGCCGGACGCGGCTTCATGTCGTACTAGGCGGCCTGCACGCCGGAGCATGGAGTCGGCGGGCGCAAACCGAGGAGACTGTCCACATCATGATCAGGATCAAGCGGCTGTGCACGGTGGGCGCACTCGGGGCTCTCACGCTCGGCCTGGCGGCAGCCGGCGCGCGGGCGACGCAGGCGCCGCTTCAGGTCAGGACGCAATACGGGTGGGTGCGCGGGGCGGTGGCGCACGGCGTGATCGCATTCAAGGGCATTCCGTACGCGGCGCCTCCGGAGGGCGCGCTGCGCTGGGCCGCTCCGCAACCGGCCAAGCCGTGGCGCGGCGTGCGGCCGGCGGTGAAGTTCGGGCCGGACTGCATGCAGCGGCCCACCCCCGGGGACATGGCCCCGCTGCGCACGCGCCCCAGCGAGAATTGCCTGTTCGTCAACGTCTGGCGTCCCCAGGGCGCCTCGCGTGCCCCGTTGCCGGTGATGGTGTGGATCTACGGTGGCGGATTCGTCGACGGCGGCACTTCGCCGGCGGTCTACAACGGCAGCGCATTCGCGCGCGACGGCGTGGTGCTGGTCAGCTTCAACTATCGGCTCGGCAATTTCGGATTTTTCGCGTTTCCGGCGCTGGTGCGCCACGGCCTGCCGGCCGGCAACTTCGCTCTGATGGATCAGATCGCGGCCCTGCATTGGGTGCGCCGCAACATCGCCGCCTTCGGCGGCAATCCCCGCAATGTCACGATCTTCGGGGAGTCCGCCGGCGGCATGTCCGTGAACGCCCTGCTGATCTCGCCGCGTGCCCGGGGCCTGTTTCAAAAGGCCATCATCGAGTCCGGCGGCGGCGGCGGGATGCTGTTGCCGCAGCGCCCATTGGCCGGCGCAGCCGACTCGGCCGAAGCGATCGGCGTCGATCTGGCGCGCCACCTTGGCGTGCCCGGCGAGGGCCTGCGCGCGCTGGCGGCGCTGCGGGCAGTGCCCGCGCCGCGGGTGCGCGGCCGGCTGAACATGGCGACCGAGGCCGGCGACAAGACCTTCGCCGGCGGGCCGGTCGTGGACGATCGGTTGTATTTCGGTCCCGCGGTCGATCAGTACGCCAAGGGCATGGGGGCACGCGTGCCGGTGATGATCGGAACGAACAGCGCCGATCTCGGCGAGATGCCGGAGAAATCCCTGAAGGCGCTGTTCGCGAGCTTCGGGCCGCACGCCGCCGAGGCGCGTGAGGTATTCGACCCGAACGGCAAGCGCACGCTCGCACAGGTCTCGGCCGAGATCGGCGGGGCGCGTTGCATGCTCGAGCCGGCGCGAGCCATTGCACGCATCCTTTCGGCGCGCGGTCAACCTGTGTACGAGTACCGTTTCTCCTACGTCGCCACGTCGATGCGCAAAATCTGGACCGCCGGCGCGCCGCACGCGAGCGAGATCCCGTACGTATTCGATACCCTCCGGGCCCACTATGGCGCTCGAACCTCCGTGGCCGACGAGGCCGTGGCGAGGCAGATGCACCGCTACTGGGTGGCCTTCGCACGCACCGGCCGGCCGGATCCGGCGGGCGAGCCCGCCTGGCCCCGCTACCATGCTCGCACCGACCGTTTGATGAACTTCACCGAGCACGGACCGGTGCCGGAGCGCGACCCGTGGCGCCAGCGGCTCGATCTGGTGATGCGGGAGCGGGGGCCCGCGCCGATTCTGTGACCGGCCGGCGCGCCGGGAACCGGACGTGCCGCCTGAAGGTCAAGGTATGCGAATGCTGAACGGCCGGAGGCTCCTGCCATGAACCGCTTGCGAAGCCTGGTGCTGGTCTGCGTCCTCGCGGCGCTGCCTTCGGGCGCCTGGGCTGCCGCGGCGCACGATGTTGGCGCGCCGCAGCCCGCGATGTGGCGGACCTACGACATGATCGTGGACCTGGACAATCTGCCGCGTACCTATACCTGCGACCAGCTGTGGTATGTCTTTTACGACATGCTGGCGCGTCTCGGAACGCCGTATGCGACCTTGAACGTTCTGCCGTATCAATGTAGTCGCACGCCCTCGGGGGATATGCGTTCCCCGCGCGTTCAGGTGCACTTCCAGATGCCGAGCGTGTTGCGAGGCAAGGCCGTGAAGTGGGCGACCCTCAGAGCGGTGCGCCGGCGGGTCGTCATCGGTCCCGGCAAGCCGAAGCGGCTTACGGCCGCGGATTGCGAGCTGCTGCGCCAGATCCGCGGGACGCTGCTCGAATCGCTGCCCGTGAAGATCGTCCGCAGCACTCTCCACTGCGCGGCCGGCGGGCGTTTCGGTCTGACGCTGCGACTCTGGGTGGCCGCGCCGGGCAAGCCGGGGGCGGCCGGCGGTTGAGCGCTCGCGCCGCGCAGGCGACGCCTGCGCGGCGGCGGACGTGTTCCGGTCAGGCCGCGGCGAGTTGTGCGGCGGCGAACTCGAAGTTCGCCAAGCGGGCGAGGAAGTTATCGGTGAAATCGGGCCGCCGATTGCGGAAGTCGACGTAGTACGCGTGCTCCCACACGTCGAGCACCAGCAGCGCCTTGCCCTCCCCGGTGGCGAGCGGGGTGCCGGCATTGCCCGTCTTGGTGACCTTCAGGCGTCCGTTGCGGTCCAGGATCAGCCACGCCCAGCCTGAGCCGAACTGCCCGAGCGCCGCCGCCTTGAATTCCTCTTTGAATTTCTCGACGCTGCCGAAATCGCTGGTCAGCTTCTTCTCCAGGCTGCCGGGAATGCCGCCGCCGCTCGGCGCCAGCGAATGCCAGAACAGGCTGTGGTTCCAGTGCTGCCCGGCATTGTTGAAGACCGCCACGAGGTCATCGCGGCCGTGGGCCAGGGTGATGATCTGCTCGAGGCTCTTGCCCTTGAGGGCGTCGTTCTTTTCCACCAGACCGTTCAGCGCATTGACGTAGGTCTGATGGTGCTTGCCGTGATGCAGCTCGAGAGTTTCCTGGCACATGCCGCGGGCGGCGAGGGCGCCGGGCGCGAAGGGAAGCGAGGGTAGTGTGAAGGTCACGGGGGCTCCTCCGTCAGTGGATCCGATTCCGGGGTGGGAAGGCCCCGAAGGCTAGGAGACTTTTTGGAATTTGTCCAGGAGACGCCGGCGGCGGCACTTCGGGCATAATGCCCCGCTCAGGCGTGCAACCGGCACGCATCCCCGCACCGGGACCCATAGATGCTGCTGAATTCCAGGGACCACGAGTCGCGCGCGATCCGTGTCCGTCTCGCCGTCCTGACGTGAGTCCGCTTGTATTCCTCGCCACGGCGCCGCGCGGGCTTGCCGACCTGCTCGCGGCCGAGCTTGCGGCGCTCGGCGCCCAGGAGGTGCGCGAGCGAGGCGCGGCGGTGAGCTTCGCCGGCACGCTCGAGACCGCCTACCGCGCCTGCCTGGAGTCGCGGCTCGCCAACCGCGTGCTGCTGCAGGTCGCGCGCTTCGAGGCGCCGGACACCGAATCGTTCTACGCGCAGTCGCGCGCGGTCGCCTGGGGCGAACATCTGGATGCCGGGGCGAGCCTGGCGTGCGAGTTCACCGGGCGGCATCCCACCATCGCCCACAGTCATTTCGGCGCGCTCAAGCTCAAAGACGCGATCGTGGATGCCGTACGCGCCCCGAGCGGAGCGCGGCCGAGCATCGTGCTGGATCGCCCGGATGTGCGCGTTCACGCGCATGCGCACGGCGCGGCCGTCACGCTTTACGTCGATCTTTCAGGGGAAAGCCTGCATCGGCGCGGCTATCGCGGCGAGGCGGGCGAGGCGCCGTTGAAGGAGAACGTGGCCGCCGGCGTGCTCATCCGCAGCCTCTGGCCGCAGCT
>JAJYFU010000022.1 GCA_021790795.1 Pseudomonadota bacterium | reverse complement strand
GTGCTCGGTCCGATGGTCACCGACATGAACTTCGAGTACTTCCCGGGGTCGGCGCAGGTCCACAGTCCGCTCTTCGCCCGCTACGGCGAACGGCACATAAAGCGGGAGCTGACCCGTTTGCGACGAAGCCACATTCCGGTCGACACGCTGGTGCTCGACTTCGGCTGGCACGACTACGGCTGGCAGGGCGGTTACGACTGGGATCCGCTCATTCCGCATCCGCACCGATTCATCCGCTGGCTGCACGCGCGCGGCTTCAAGCTCGCGCTCAACGATCATCCCGGATACGCCAACACGCACGAGAGCGCTCTGTCCTACCACGACAGCCAGGCCGACGAGGTGCTGCATGACCTGGGGCGTCCGCCGCCGCCGCGGCCGACATTCAATCTCGATCTGGGACGGCTCTGGCGTTTCACTCCGGGTCCCTACGCGCCGGGGTCCGCGGGACGCGGTGCGCGCTGGCGCCCGATCCGCGTGGGCCTGAGCTGGCAGGCGCAGGGAGCGCATGGGCGCAAGAACATCGGCTGGTATCGCGCCCGGGTCAGATTGCCGGCGCACCTGCCCGCGCATCTGTATCTGTATCTCGGCGGCGCGTCCGGTCCCTACCGCCTGTTCGTGAACGGCAAGCCGGTGCCGCACGATCACGTGCAGTGGCCGCAACGTCGAACCTACGCCGACGTCTCCTCCGCGGTTATTGCCGGGGTGGACAATCGCTTCGTGCTGCGCGTCGAGTCCGGCCCCGAGGGCGGCGGCCTGTTGTATTCCCCGACCGTTCTGCGCAACGTTCCGCCGCCGCCGCCCATCCGGTTCAACCTGGCCAAGCGGCGCCAAGCCCGGATTTTCATGCACGATCTGCATGCCCCACTGATCCATGCGGGAGTCAACTTCTGGTGGATCGATGGCGGGAGCGGGGCGGCGCGCATGCCTGGTCTGAATCCCCAGCTGTGGACCAACGAGCTCTACTATGATGCGCAGCAGCGCGAGTCGGGCCGGCGCACATTCATCCTGGCGCGTTACGGCGGCTGGGGGAGCGAGCGCTACCCGGGCTTCTTCACCGGCGATACGTACTCGCAGTGGCCGGTGCTCGCCTACGAAGTCGCCTTCTCGGCACGCGGGGGCAACGAGCTGATCGACTACATCAGCGACGACATCGGCGGCTTCCATGGCGGCAAGATTCCCTTCGCGCTGTATGCCCGCTGGATCGAATTCGGCGCGTTCGGTCCCATTCTGCGCATGCACAGCGCGCACGAGAATCCGCTGCAGGGGAATCTGCGCATGCCCTGGACGTACGGCGCGCGCGGCGTCTCCTTGATGCGCAAGTATTTCACGCTGCACACCGAGCTCATCCCGTATCTATATACCTATGCATGGGTGGCTCACCGCCGCTCGCTCCCGATCATGCGGCCGCTGTACCTCGAGGGTGTCCCCGCCGCGCAGGCGTATCGGCATACGCACGAGTATTTCCTCGGCCACGATTTGCTGGTCGCGCCGGTTCTCGCCGCGAGCGGCACGCGCACCGTGTACCTGCCCCCGGGCCGGTGGATCGATTTCTTCACCGGCCGGCGCTACGCCGGCGGCCGGACGTTCACGGCCCGCTACCCCATCGATCAGGTGCCGGTCTTCGTGCGGTCCGGCTCGGTCATTCCGGAGCAGCAGCCGAGCGCCTACTCCGACGCCAAGCCGCTCGATCCGCTGGTGCTGCAAGTCTACGGCTCGGGTGACGGACGGTTCGATTTGTATCAGGATGACGGCGTCTCGCTCGACTACCTCAAAGGCGACTATGCGATGACACCGATTGTCTACAGCACCCGTGACGGCCTGCACCGCCTGGTGATCGGCCCGACGCGCGGAGCGTTTCGGGGTCAGCTGCGCTCACGTGCCTATGCGATCGAAATCCACGCGGTCCGCCGGCCCGAGTCCCTCGCGGTCGATGGTCACGATGTCGCGACATCGAGCTGGGCGCGAGCGACCGGCACGGCGCGCGTGCTGCTGCCGGAGCACAGTATCCGCAGCCGGGTGATCCTTACGTGGCACTGAGTCCAGAGGCCGGTGCATGGGCGCGCGGCGCAGCCGCACGAGGAGGTCGAGCGCGTATCCGCATCGCGATCAATGCAGTCGGGCCGACGGCTGCCGATCCGGCGTAGACAGCTATGGTTGGGGCACGGCGTCGAACGCCACAGTCATGCGGGGCTGAGGGCTTTCGAACGGTACGGTGCCGTGCCAGACGTACGACGGAAACAGAACGAGCGTGCCGACGGCGGGGCGCGCGGTGTATTCGGACTCGAGGGTGGGTGTCGTGATGATGCCGGGCTTGCCAAACTTGAGAACGCCCTCGTCGGTCCTCCCATCGGCCATGATGTCAGGCAGCTGCAGGTAAAACGCCGAGGAAATCCACCCGCGGGGGTGGACGTGACTCATGTGGAAGCCGCGATTGCGCAGCCGCACCGACCAGCTGCCATTGAATCGCCAGCGGCCGCTGTTGCGCCGCCTGAGCGGATCATCGCCACGGCCGATGTGCTCGAGATAGCGGTTGATGGGGGCGGCGAACGCCTGGAAGAGCGCGCGGATCGGCGCATCGGTGCTCAGGGTCAGGTCGCGGGTGGTTTCCGTACCCTGTCGCAGCGACTGAAAGAGGAGTGCGTGACCCTTTGGGTCATGCAGGCGGTTGAGACTATCCGTGAGGTCCGTGAGGAAGCTCGGCAAGTCCTTCCAGGGCGCGGGCGGCTCGATCGGCAGCGGCAGGACGAGGTTCTCATAGTCGCATAGCTGCGCATAGCGCGAATCGCCGAGCAAGCGCAGCGCGGTCGTCTCGAGCGCGATGAGATATTGATTATCCGGCGCCTGCGCCAGCAATGTCTCGCAGTTGCGCAGCGCGCCGGCGGCATCCCCCACACCGAGCTGGGCCGCGGCGAGGACATTGCGCGCGGGCGTGTTGTCGGGCAGCAGGCGCATCGCCCGCTCGGCGAGCGACAGGGCCTTGGCGGGATCGAAATCGAGCGCCGCGAGCCCCGCGCGTAGCAGCAGTACCGGCGGCGCATGCGGCTGCTCGGCACGACGCGCGAGGCATTCGTAGGCGGCCCGGGCGTCGCCCGCGCCCTGCAGGATGGCCGCCTTGGTGGCGCGAAGCGCGTCGTCGTCGTCGAATCTGCGCAACGCCTGATCGAGCGCTTCGGTGGCCTGCGCGAGGTCGCCGGTGCGGACCCAGATGAGCTGGGAGAGGCTGGTGTGCGCCTCGGCGAGGCGCGGCTCGAGCCTCAGGCAGTCGCGAAGCGCCGTCTCGGCCGCTTCGTTGGCGCCTTCCGCCATCAGACTCTTGGCATACGTCAGGTAGAGTGTCGCGCTTCTGGAGCCGCGCGCGAGGGCTCGGCGCGCGATCCGCCCGGCCTCGGCATGACGACCCACCGCGTTCAGCGCGACCGCGAACGCCTGCGCGGCGGCAGGATCCTCGGGCACCGCAGCGGCCAGATTGCCGTAGACGGAGGTCGCTTCCGCCTGCCGGCCGAGCGCGATGAGCGCATTGACGTGCTGTGTGGCGAGCTCCGGGTCCAGCCGGCCACCCGCGCAGAAGGGAGCCACCACCGCCAGTGCCCGCGCCGGGCGCGCTGTGTTGTTGTAGTGGCGAGCCAGGGTCAGGGCCGCACGCGGGTCGGCCCGGCTCCCGTCGATGGCGCACAGCAGTTCGGCTTCGGCTTCGACGCCCCGGCCGCTTGCGAGGAGCAGCTCCCCGAGTGTGGTGTGCGTCGGTGTCCACGTGGGGTCGACCGTGAGCGCGTGCCGGAGCAGACGCTCGGCCCCGGCGGGATCGCCGAGTGCGAGCTTGGTGCCGGCGAGAAGCCGCTGCGCCTCGGCGAACGAAGGGTTGGCTGCGACGATCGACTGGAGACGATCGTGGGCGGCGCGAAACTCGCCTGTCTGAAGCTGCGCGCTGATGGCGTGCAGGGCTTCAAGAACGGAAGCCGGAACGGACACTGGAGATCAACCCCCGGGAACCGGAAGACCTGGCGGCGATTCTCGCACGGCTTGCTCCGGCCGTGCACCGTGTGCGTCTAAGCCCGACGGGCGCCTTCGCTGGCGTATCCCGCGTCGCCTGAGCCGCTTTCTGAACCAGGAATGAGCATCAACGGCGGAATCTCCCCTCACGTCGCCGTGAGGGGAGAGGTTCCGTGGCGTTACCAATAGTACTTGGCCATGATGCTCACTTCACGGCCGACGATCGATCGGCCGAAACCGACGTTGTTCTGCACCGTGTTGCCGCCGAACCGGGCGTTGCCCTCGGTCAAGCCCATCTGGTTGGTAAGATTCCTGCCGAGCAGGGTGAACTCCCAATGCGCTCCCACCACGGCATTGACGCCCGCGTTCAGGTCGTAATACGTGGGCAACGGCGTCAGGTTCGTGTAGTCCTGGTAGCGTATGCCGACCCTCTCGAACGTCATTTGCTCGGTCACGGTGCCCCAGTTGAAAGACTGCGTGTCGCTCGGCGTCAGTCGGAACTGATAGCTCGGCAGACGCGCAAGCTGTTTGCCGTTGACCGTGCCGCAGACGGTCTGATTGTTTATGTTGGTATACAGGAAGCAGCCCTTGAAGTTCTTGTAGTAGGCGTGTTCCCAGTTGCCGTTGAACGCGATCCGGAAGGTTCTCAGGACCTGGATATTGCTGTCCGCGAACGGGCTTATGCTGCCGACGAAATTCACGCCTATGGACGTCGAGCCATAGATGGACGCCGGACCGATGGGCACGCCGACGATATTCGTGGGCGTGTACCCGATGCCATTGAAGGTCTTGTGATAAACCGATGTGCTCGCGTAGACCCAGCGGTTCTCGATCTTGAAGCCGAACTCCTGGTTCTGCACGGTTTGCAGGGGCACGCGGCTCGGGCAGCCGTTGGAGCCGTTGTAAATGTTGCAGCGGACGGCGTCGAAGTTGTCGAAGAGCACGCCATTATTGACGCGCACGTAAGCGCTCATGTGGTTGTTGAACTGATAGTTCGCGCCCACGGAAAACGTCGGCATGGTGTTGTTTTCGTGGCCGTGCGACCAGGTGCCGTTGGGCAGTTCGACCGCGTTGTCCCACAGATCGTACTTCGTCCCCATCTGAACCGGCGAGGAGTTGGTGGTCTGCTGGGACAGATTGATGTGCTCGAGGCGGACGCCGGCCTGCAGCAGCCATTTGTCGATCTTCCATGAATCCGAAAGATATCCGGCGATGTTGGTGGCGCTGCCCTTCTCGAGGATGTAGTAGCCGCCGTTGGCATTGACGATGCCCTGCGGGCTGCTCACCTGGTAGATGTTTCCGCCCGAGGCGGCCGACAGGATGATCGGCGCCGCGTTCGGGCGATTGGTGATCAGCACGTTGGAGCTCAACGACCAGTTGTCGTTGTCGGTGTAGTAGGCGGCATATACGCCGGCGGTGAGGGTGTTGCCGTCGCCGAGGTTCTTGTCGACGCGGAATTCATCCTCGAGGTTCATGATCTTCTTCTGAACGTACCAGACCTGCTGGGTGACCACGCTCTGGGCGGGATTTGCGACAGTGCCGTTTGGCATGGTGGCCTGGACGTCGCCCGTCGTGAGCGGGCTGGGCAAGGTCAGGTTGGAAATGAAGGACGACAGCGTCTGGGGATTGCCGTTGTTGACCAGCGCGTGCGTCGGGACAAGACCGCCGTCGAATATGAAGTGGTTGTTGATGGTCCAGCCGCCGTGGAAGTGCTCGTGGAATTCCGAGCCGAGATAGTTCAGGTCGGCGCCGCGGCCATTGCTGATATTGTCGTTTTCGAAGCAGTTGCAGGCCGGATCCGGAACCTGGAAATTCTCGAGCTGGTAGCTGTTGTACGTCGAGTTGAGCTGGTTGAAGCCCGGATACGGAGCCACGTTGCCGTTGTGGACGACATAGGGAAAGTCCGCGACCCACTGATTGTGGTCGTGCAGAGTTCTCGCCCAGAAGGTCACCGAGCCGTTGGAGAAGGTGTGCTTCAAGGTGGCCGTCAGCTGCCCGCCGATGTTGGCGGGATACTGGGGATTGCGCACGCCGTTGGACTTGCGGTAGAAGCCGCCGATGCTGTAGTACCAGCCGTGGGTCAGCTCGCCGCTATTGAACGCATCCACCCGCTCTCTTCCCTGGGAACCGTAGGTGAAGGCGACCGAGCCCTTCTGCCGCTTCGAGCCGGTCCGCAGGATGAAGTTCGCCGTTGCGCCGGGCTGGCCGGGTCCGAAGATCACGCTGGGTCCGCCCTGGACGATCTCGACGCGCTTGACTGTGCTGTCCATGCGTATCAGCGAGCTGCTGTCCATGAAGGACAGATACGGGGCGCCGTAGAGCGGCATGCCGTCGATCATGGTCGTGAAGTACGGAGAATCGCCGCCGCCGAGGGGAAAGCCGGCCACGTCGATATTGGCGCCGGTTTGTCCGCCGGATGCTTCCGGCCAGACGCCGGGCGACATCTTGTACATGTCGGCCACGCTCGTCGGGTCGGCCATCTGAATCTGATGGCGGGACAACGCCACGATGTTGTAGCTCGCATCCAGCTGGGTCACCCGGGTCGCGGTGGCGGTCACCAGGACTTGCTGCAGAGGCTGCGAGGGCGGAGCGGCGATCGCGGCCGATCCTGTGGGAGCATTGGCGGCCGGCTTCTGGGCGTAGGCTGACGGGGAGGCGGCGAGGACGGCAACTCCCCCGAGGATGCCGGCAACCACCGCCGCTACGCTGTGTGGGGCCGCCATTTTGCGCGCGGCGCGCGTCGCCGCCGGATGCCATGCCGGGTGGGCGTCTTTCTCGTTCGGGTTCATGCAAGAGCCTCCTCTGGAGATTTGAAAAAATAGATCTGGATCAAGATACGGGCGTGCGCGCAGGGAAGCGGGCAGCTGGGGAATACTTGCGCGCGGATCGGGCCGTAGACCGTCAGGCGTTGGGCCCCGGGCGGCAGACCGCCGGACGTTGGGTCCCGGGCGGCGGAATGTCGGCGCGGTTTCCGGCTGAGGCCGGCAGCCATCGCTTTCGAATACCGAGTGGTCGACTTGAGATGCCGTTCTCGCACCTGCTTCGGTGAAGCAGGACGGTTCTGGAATTGAAATTGGCTATTGCGAGCACGGCAGATCCCCCCCCAAGAACAAAGACCGCTGAAGAACCGGCGTCACCGTCAGTGCGACGATGACATCGATATCAAGTGGTCCGGCGCGAATGATATCGATGTCATGCTCGCGATGCAAGCGCCCTGTGGCGCGTACCCTAGCGCGCGCTTACCGTGCAGACGGGCTTAAGCGTCAAATTGTTGTGGAAATGCCACGAAGCGCAGCCTGCGCTCGTCGATTGAACATTATCAGAGGCTTAGGCTTTCTCGTATCGCCCTGCGCGGTAGGGCCCCTCGCGGGGCGCGCAGGCGGGCGCGCCAGGGGTCAGGCGGTGAGCGCCTGGGTGTCCGCGCCGGGTTCGCGCTGTGCGCGGCGCCGCTCCTGCTCGGTGAGGCAGCGCTTGCGGATGCGGATCGCCTGCGGGGTCACCTCGACCAGTTCGTCGTCGGCGATGAACTCGACGGCGTATTCGAGCGATAGCTCGATCGGCGGGGTGAGCAGAATGGCCTCGTCCTTGCCGGCCGCCCGGATGTTCGTGAGTTTCTTCGTCTTGATGGGATTGACGACCAGATCGTTGTCGCGGCTGTGGATGCCGATGATCATCCCCTCGTAGAGCTTCTCGCCCGGGGACACGAACAACCGTCCGCGTTCCTGCAGGTTGAACAGCGCGTAGGCGACCGCCTCACCCTGCTCGTTGCTGACCAACACGCCGTTGCGCCGGTCCGGGATCTCGCCCTTGACGGGCGCGAAGCCGTCGAATATATGGCTCATCAGGCCGGTGCCGCGTGTGAGCGTCATGAACTCGCCCTGGAATCCGATCAGGCCGCGGGCCGGCACGCGGTACTCGAGCCGCGCGCGCCCGTTGCCATCGAGCGCCATGTCGGTCAGGTCGGCACGGCGGCGGCCGAGAGCCTCCATGACCGCGCCCTGGTTGGTGTCCTCGACATCCACCGTCAGCGCCTCGAACGGCTCGTGTACCGCGCCGTCGACCAGGCGGGTCAGCACCTGTGGCCGAGACACCGCGAGCTCGTAGCCTTCGCGGCGCATGTTCTCGATGAGGATGGTCAAGTGCAGCTCGCCGCGCCCGCAGACCCGGAACACGTCCGGCGATTCGGTATCTTCCACCCGCAGGGCCACGTTGCTCTGCAACTCCCGTTGCAGTCGCTCGCGTAGCTGGCGGCTGGTGACGAACTTGCCTTCCCGTCCCGCGAACGGCGAGGTATTGACCTGAAAGTTCATGGCGAGCGTGGGCTCGTCGATGTGGATCGGCGGCAGTCCCTCGGCGGTTTCCGGGTCGCACACCGTCAGGCCGATATTCACCGCTTCGATACCGGTGACCGCCACGATGTCGCCCGCGCGAGCCTCCTCGACGGAATGGCGCTGCAGGCCGGTGAAGGTGAGTACCTGGGCGATGCGCGCCGTGCCGCGTTCTTGCGTGCCGTAGCGCAGCGCGACGTTCTGACCCGGACGGATCACGCCGCGGCGGATGCGGCCGATGCCAATGCGGCCGACGTAGCTGTTGTAATCGAGCGTGGAGATCTGCAGCTGCAGCGGCAGCGCCTCGTCGGCCGCGGGCGCCGGCACGTGAGCCAGGATCGCGGCGAACAGTGCGCTCATGTCCTCCCCGGGAGCAGCGTGGTCGGTGCCCGCGCGTCCCTGCAGCGCCGAGGCGTAGATCACCGGGAAATCGAGCTGCTCATCGCTCGCGCCGAGCTTGTCGAACAGTTCGAAGGTTTTGTCGACCACCCAGTCGGGGCGGGCGCCCGGCCGGTCGATCTTGTTCACCACCACGATCGCTTTCAGGCCGAGCGAGAGCGCCTTGCGCGTGACGAAGCGGGTCTGGGGCATCGGACCGTCGACCGCGTCGACCACGAGCAGCACTCCGTCGACCATCGACAGGACACGCTCGACCTCGCCGCCGAAATCAGCGTGCCCGGGCGTGTCGACGATGTTGATGCGCGTGCCGCGGTACTCGATGGCGCAGTTTTTGGCCAGGATGGTGATGCCGCGCTCGCGCTCCAAGTCGTTCGAGTCCATGATGCGCTCGGCGAGCTTCTCGTGGGCGGCGAACGTGCCGGATTGCTTGAGCAGGCAATCCACGAGGGTGGTCTTGCCGTGATCGACGTGCGCTATGATGGCGATGTTGCGGATGGGTTGGCTCATCTGGAATGGGCCGCATGAGCGGCCGGCTGACAAAGACCTCGAATAATAGCACGGCGGCGAAACCGGCTTACCGGCATTTCGCCGCGGTCCTGGACGCACTATCATCCCGCCGCGCCCAAGCTTGCCGGGTATCCCAGGGGATCCGATGCGCGCTGCGTCCTCGACCGACCATGCCTGTGACGCGCTGATCATCGGCGCGGGACACAACGGCCTGGTGTGCGCGGCGTATCTGGCCGCTGCGGGCCTACGAGTCACCGTCCTCGAGCGGCGCGCAGTCGCCGGAGGCGCGGCCGTGACCGAGGAATTCCATCCGGGGTTTCGCAACTCGGTGGCGGCGTACACGGTCTCGCTGCTGAATCCCCAGGTGATCGCCGACCTCCAGCTGACCCGCTACGGCTTGCGCATTCTCGAGCGGCGCCTGGCGAATTTTCTGCCGACCGGGGACGGCCGATACCTCAGGGTCGGCCCAGGCTGCACGGCCGATGAAGTGGCGCGCTTTTCAGTGCGCGATGCGGCGCGGCTGGAGTCCTATTCGCGGCGCCTCGAGGCGATCGCCGATGTGCTGCGCGAACTGGTATTGCAGGCGCCGCCGAACGTGCGCCAGGGCAGCTGGCGTGAGGCGCTGCCGGAACTGCTGAGCGCGGCCCGCCTCGGCGGACGGTTGCGCCGCCTCGACATGTCCTTGCGACGCGAGCTGCTGGCGCTGTTCGCCGGCTCGGCCGGGGACTACCTCGACGGCTGGTTCGAGAGTGATCCGATCAAGGCGGTCTACGGCTTCGATGGTGTCGTCGGCAACTACGCAAGTCCCTACTCCCCGGGCACGGCCTACGTGCTGCTTCACCATGCCTTCGGCGAGGTGAACGGCCGCAAGGGCGCATGGGGGCACGCCGTCGGGGGCATGGGTGCGATCACCCAGGCTATGGCCCGTTGCTGCGCCGCGCGGGGTGTCGAGCTGCGCCTGCGCAGCCCGGTGTGCGAGGTGCTGGTGGAGGGCGGCCGGGCGGTCGGCGCGCGCACCGAAACGGGCGAGACGATACGTGCAACCGCGGTGATCGCCAACGTCAATCCGAAACTGCTGTACCTGAAGCTGCTCGACCCCGCGATCCTACCGACCGACTTCCGCGAGCGAATTGAGCGTTGGCGCTGCGGCTCGGGTACGTTCCGCATGAACGTGGCGCTGTCCGAGTTGCCGCAGTTCAGCTGCCTGCCGGGGCGCACGCCGGGAGATCACCATACGGCGGGGATCATTCTGGCCCCGACGCTCGCCTACATGGAGCAGGCGTACTTCGATGCGCGCGCCCAAGGCTGGTCGCGTCGGCCGATCATCGAGCTGGTGATTCCCTCGACGCTCGATGACACGCTGGCGCCGCCGGGCGCACACGTGGCCAGCCTGTTTTGCCAGCACGTTGCGCCGCGTCTGCCCGACGGGCGGTCATGGGACGCGCACCGCGAGGCAGTGGCGGATCTGATGATCGACACGGTCAGTGCGTATGCGCCGAATTTCAAGCGTGCGGTGCTCGGCCGGCAGATCCTCAGCCCGCTCGATCTGGAGCGCACCTTCGGGCTCATCGGGGGCGACATCTTCCACGGCGCGCTCAGTCTCGATCAGATGTTCTCGGCCCGGCCAATGTTGGGTCACGCGCGCTACCGGGGCCCGCTGCAGGGTCTGTACATGTGCGGCTCCGGCACGCACCCGGGCGGTGGCGTCACGGGCGCGCCGGGCCACAATGCCGCGCGCGAGATTCTCGCCGACCTCAGGGGCCGGCGATCGGCCGCACGCGCCTTCGCACCGCGTCGCTAGTGTCGGGCACCGCCGGCGGCCCGAGGGAGCGACGGCGCCTGTTACGACCTTCCCGCTGATCGTATGACTCATGGCTCGCGCTCCTTTCGATCATTCTCCCTGTGCAGAGCATGGCGCACGGCCATGTTGTCGATTGACAGCGACGTCTGCTGGTGTCGCTGACGATACCGCTTATTCCGGTGTGAACACGACCATTCCCAGCGGCGGGAGCCGCAGCGTCAACGAGAATGGCCGGCCATGCGAGGCAAACTCAACCGCGTCGCTTGCACCCATGTTGCCGACGCCGCTCCCGTCGTACACAGATGCGTCGCTGTTGAGGCGCTCGATCCATCGGCCGCCGAACGGCACGCCCGCTCGGTAATGCTCGCGCGGCACGGGAGTGAAATTACAGACGACCAGCGCCACGTCGCGTGGTCCTTGCCCGCGGCGCAAGAATACGATGACACTGTCATCGGCATTGTCGCAATCGACCCACTCAAAGCCTTCGGAGCTGAAGTCGCGCGCATGGAGGGCCGGGGTCGTGCGATACAGCCGGTTGAGGTCGCGAACCCAGCGTTGCAGACCGGCGTGGGGCGCGAACTGCAGCAGATGCCACTCGAGGCTTTCCTCGTGCCGCCACTCGCTCCACTGGCCGAACTCCCCACCCATGAACAGCAGTTTCTTGCCCGGGTGGGTCCACTGGTACCCGTACAGCAGGCGCAGATTGGCGAAGCGCTGCCAGGTGTCGCCCGTCATCTTGCCGATCAGCGAGCCTTTGCCGTGCACCACCTCGTCGTGCGAGAGCGCCAGAACGAAGTTCTCGTTGAATGCGTACCACAGGCTGAAAGTGATCTGGTTGTGGTGGAACTTGCGGTACACCGGATCGGCCGCGAAGTACTTCAGCGTGTCGTGCATCCAGCCCATGTCCCACTTCATCCCGAAGCCGAGCCCGCCGAGATAGGTCGGCCGCGAGACCATGGGCCAGGCGGTGGACTCCTCGGCGATGGTGTGTGTGTGCGGGTGATCGCGGTAAACGGCGAGATTCAGCTGTTTCACGAACTCGACGGCTTCGAGGTTCTCGTTGCCGCCGAAGCGGTTGGGGATCCACTCGTCCGCGCGCCGACCGTAATCGAGATAAAGCATGGAGGCGACCGCGTCGACCCGCAGCGCGTCGACGTGATAGGTTTCGAGCCAGAACAGCGCGCTGCTCTGGAGGAAATTACGCACTTCGGAGCGGCCGTAGTTGAAGATCGAGCTCTTCCAGTCGGGATGGTGTCCCTGACGCGGGTCGGCATGCTCGTACAGGTGCGTGCCGTCGAAGAATGCGAGTCCGTGCTGATCGGCCGGGAAGTGTGAGGGTACCCAGTCGAGGATGACGCCGATGCCGCGCTGGTGCAGGTGATCGACGAAGTACATGAAATCCTGCGGCGTGCCGTAACGCGAGGTCGGCGCGAAGTACCCGGTGACCTGGTAGCCCCAGGAGCCGTAGAAGGGGTGCTCCATCACGGGCATCAGCTCCACGTGGGTGAAACCCAACTCCAGCACGTGATCGGCCAACGCATGCGCGAGCTCGCGGTAGCTCAGCGGCCGGTTGTCCTCCTCGGGGACGCGCCGGAACGAGCCCGGGTGCATCTCGTAGATCGACCAGGGCGCATCCAGGGCGTTGGCTTGCGCTCGAGTCCCGAGCCATTGGGCGTCGCCCCATTCGTAGGCCAGATCCCAGACCACCGAGGCGGTCCGCGGCGGGATCTCGCAGCGAAAGGCGAAGGGGTCGCTTTTCGCGACCGTGTAGCCCGCGTGGCGGGAGATTATGTGATACTTATAGAGTGTGCCGCGCCCGATGTCCGCGACGAATCCTTCCCAAATTCCCGATGAGTCGGCGCGCGGCGTAAGCCGGTGCGCGTCCGGGTTCCAGTCGTTGAAGTCGCCGATCACGGCGACCGAGGCGGCATTGGGGGCCCAGACCGCGAAATGGGTGCCCGCCTGGCGCGAGCCGTCGGCCGGCAGAATGTGCGCACCGAGCTTCTCATAGGCGCGCCCATGGGTGCCTTCGCGGAACAGGTAGATATCGTGTTCGGTCAGCAGCACCCCGGGAGTGTAGCAACTGTCTGATGCCAATGCCCGTCGTCATAGGCCACCGCGGCGCCAGCGGCGAGCTGCCCGAGCACACGCTGGCGGCGTATTCCCTCGCCCTGCGCCAGGGGGCTGATGCGCTCGAGACGGACCTGGTGATGACCCGCGACGGGGCTCTGGTGCTGCGCCACGAAAACGAGCTCGGTGCGACCACCGATGTGGCGCAGCATGCGGGCTTCGCGTCGCGCCGGGTCACCAGATCCATCGACGGGCGGCCGGTGACGGGCTGGTTCAGCGAGGATTTCACGCTGGAGGAGTTGAAGACCCTGCGTGCGCGCGAGCGCATTCCCGAGCTGCGCCCGCGGAACAGCCGGCTCGACGGTCAGTTCGAGGTCGCTACGCTGCGCGAGCTGCTGCAGTTGCGCCGCCATGCCGAGCGCGAGCGGCACAGCCGGGCCGCGGCGCTCGGGCTTGCGTCCCCGCCGCCCATCGGACTCTATTTGGAGCTGAAGCATCCAACCCATTTCGCCGCCTGCGGTCTTTCCATGATCGAAGCGCTGCTCGGGGTGCTCGAGGCCGAGTTCGGCCCTGGGCCCGAGGCGGGGCTGCTCATCGAGTGTTTCGAGACTGGAATTCTGCGGGCACTGGCTGCGCGGACGCGTATCCCGCTGGTGCAGCTGATCGAGGCCGAGGGTGCGCCATACGATTGGGTTGCGCGCGGCGAGCCGGGCGTCTTCGCCGATTTCACCACGCCCGCGGGTCTGGCTCGTATCGCCGCCTATGCCACGTGCATCGGTCCGGAGAAGTCTCTGGTGATCGGGCGGGACGAGCGCGATGCGCTCGGCGAGCCCACGGCGCTCGTGCCTGACAGTCATGCTCAGGGTCTGCGGGTGATTCCGTGGACGTTTCGAGTGGAGAACGCGTTTCTTCCAGCCGAGGCGCGCAGCAGCGCGGTGGCGGCCGATCACGGTGATCTGGTGCGGGAGCTGCTGCGATTTCTCGCCGCCGGCATCGATGGATTCTTTACCGATCATCCTGCGATCGGTGTGCAAGCCCGCGACGCGTTCGCATCAGCGGCGAACCGCACTCCGCCGCCTTAACGCTCGAGCTTGTATTCGAACAGGCGGCCGGGCTCATCACGCCTCTTCCCGGTGAGGGCCGACCGATTGCCTTATACTGCCCGGATGTGGGAGAACCAGGCCCATGACCGAAATCGCTGACACTTTCGATTCTGCATTCACCAAGGCCGTTGATCTGGGCAACAAGATCGCGGACAAGGATCGGGACGCCGATCTGTGGGATATTGCCGATGGACTGCTCGCCGGGGCGCTGCAGTATTGGCTGTATTCCCGCCAGCCCTGTGGAGATCCGCGCTGCCAGGACTGCCTGCCGATCAGTACGGCCGAGGGGCGTATGGCGGAGCTGAAACGGCTGATCGAGCAATTGGCCGCCGAGAGCGAGTACTTCCATACCCCGACGGATTCGAACGCCGGCCGCGCATAGCAGCCGTGCCCCCGCTCCGGACCGGGTTAAGATCGTGCTTTTGACTCTATCCTGAGCCACGGGAGCCCGATGAGCATGCAGCCTGCGACGCCGATCGAGACCGAAGCACTGATCATTGGCGCGGGACCGTGTGGTCTGTTCCAGGTCTTCGAGCTCGGTCTGCTCGGCATCGGCGCGCACGTGGTGGACTCTTTGGCTCATCCCGGCGGCCAGTGCACGGAGCTCTATCCCGACAAGCCGATCTATGACATTCCGGCGCTGCCGGTATGCGGGGCGCAGGAACTCGTCGATCGGCTCATGCAGCAGATCAAGCCGTTCAATCCGTGGTTCCATCTGGGCCAGGAAGTCAGCGGATTTTCCCGGCGGGAAGACGGTCGATTCGATGTGCGCACCACCGCCGGAACGCACTTCAACGCCGGCGCGGTGGTGATTGCCGCGGGTGTCGGTTCGTTTCAGCCGCGCCGGATCGGACTCGAGGGCGCGGAAGCGTTCGAGGGGACGGCCATTCATTATCGGGTCAAGACGGCGGCCGCGCTCGAGGGCAAGCGCATCGTGATTTTCGGCGGCGGCGATTCCGCCCTCGACTGGACGCTCGAGCTGGCCGGGAAGGCCGCGAGCCTGACTCTGGTGCACCGGCGCGCGGAATTCCGCGCCGCGCCGGCCTCGGTGGCGAAGATGCGCGCGTTGACGAGTGCCGGCAAGGTGCGCCATTACGAAGCGCTGCCTCACTCGCTGCGCGTCACGGAGGGCCGTCTCACCGGGGTATGCGTGAAGCGGCCCGATGGGGCGATCGAGACGCTCGAAGCCGAGCAGTTGCTGGTGTTCTTCGGGCTGCATCCGAAGCTCGGGCCGATCGCCGAATGGGGCATCGAACTCGAGAAGCGCGCCCTGCGGGTCGATACCGAAAAATTCCAGACCAGCGTCCCGGGGGTGTTCGCCGTGGGCGACATCAATGCCTATCCTGGCAAGAAGAAGTTGATCCTGTCAGGATTTCACGAGGCCGCGCTGGCCGCGTACGGCATCCAGCACCACTTGAATCCGCAGAAGCGCCAGTTTCTTCAGTACACGACCACCAGCCCGATCATGCATCAGCGGCTGGGCGTCGCGGACTGACGGGCGCGGCGCAGCCGAGGCACACCCATGGATCCGCGACTGGCCGATCTGATCCGACTCCTCGATCTCGAGCGCCTGGAGGTCGACCTGTTCCGGGGCGAGAGCCGCGACATCGGCAGTCCACAGGTCTTCGGCGGCCAGGTGCTCGGTCAGGCGCTCACCGCCGCCGCGGCCACGGTTCAGGGGCGCATCGTGCACTCCTTGCACGCGTACTTCCTGCGCCGCGGGGACTTCAACGCGCCGATCGTGTATCAGGTTGATCGCAGCCTCGACGGGCATTCCTTCAGTAATCGCCGCGTGGTGGCCATCCAACACGGCGCGTCGATCTTCAACATGGCCGCGTCGTTCCAGATCGTCGAGGAGGGGTTCGAGCATCAGATCGAGATGCCGGCCGTGCCGCCGCCGGAGTCTCTTGCGGATGCCAGCCAGCCGCCGCCGCAACTGCTCGAGCGGTTGCCGCAGGGCGTGCGGCGCTTTCTCGAGCGGCCGCGGCCGTTCGAGTTCCGTCTGGTGCAACCGATGGACTTTGTCACGCCCAGGCGTGCCCCGCCGACGCGTCAAGTGTGGTTTCGCGCGGTGGACAAGCTGCCCGACGACGAGGGCCTGCACCGGCGGCTGATGTCCTATCTGTCCGACTACTTCCTGCTCGATACGGCCACGCTCCCGCACGGCCTGCCTTCGTACAGCGGCTCGCTCGTCATGGCGAGCATCGATCACGCCATGTGGTTCCACCGTCCGCTGCGCGTGGACGATTGGCTGCTCTACGCGGTGGAGAGCCCGAGTGCATCGGGCGCGCGGGGTTTTGCCCGTGCCGGGGTCTATTCCCGGGATGGGCGGCTGGTGGCCAGCACCGCGCAGGAAGGCCTGGTGCGCATGCGCAAGCCGGCCCGCTGATGGTGTAGTTCACTGACATAATGCGGGGCACGCATGATCCTCGCAGCGTCGTGCATGGTGGATCTCCCGGGGGTGGTGGATTGCACCGGATGGGTCACGCGGCGCGCAGCTTGCACGCGAGCGTGGAGGCGCGCGGCCCCGCCTGGTACACGATCAGAAATCTCCCCAGGTCCCAAAGGCTGGCAGGCCGCATCGTCTGCTGCGGCCTGCCGAGACGCCGGCGACGCGGTGGCCGCGCTATGGACGTTGGTCGCCGGCTTCAGATGCGTGCGACGGAAGCGTTGTGACGGGCGGGGGATCCCGCTTTGAGCGCGCGCACCGCCAGAAGGCCGGCGAAGGTCACCGCGTTGAGGAACAGAACCTGCAGCAGGATGTCCGGCGTATAGGCTTGAAGACTGGCGCCTACCGCCAGGGTCACCGCGATCAGAAGGCCTTCGTAGACGCAAAGGGCGACGGCAAAGGCCGTCACGATGCGAATCGCGCCGCTCGTGCGGTCCGCGACAGCGTTGGCCGCGCCCGTCGCGGCCAACAGGGCGCCGCCGACGGCCGCGCCCCATCCGAACGCAGAGGGTACGGCGGGGAAGTGCAGCGCCGTGAATCCGATCGCTTCGATGGCGAGCCAGACGAGTCCCACGGACAGCAGCGCGGCCCGGCGGCTCTGGCGCAGGGCGCAGATCGTCGCGAAGGCGACCAGCGGCACGGCGCACCCGAGGACGGTGCTGAACAGCACGGCTGTCCCGACGAAAACCGCGAGCCAGATGAGCCGGGTCGGCCAGGAGGGAAGCGCTGAGTCGCGTGTCTGCATGATGCCTCGATCGTGAGTTTCGTCGGCCGGGCGGCTCCGCGGCAAGACGCGGCCATTGTACCCCTCGCAGCCGGAGGCGCCAGCGGTTGCCGCGTTCACGTTCGCCGGCGCGCGATCCAGCTCTCATCGGCGAGATTCGCCGTCGACACGGTGGACAGGATCAGCACCAGCAGCATCGTGGTGTGCGAGAGATTGGTGCGCAGCTCGAACCACGACGCCCCGAGATTGAAGACCGCCAGCAGCACCGCATTCAGACGGATCGAGAAGGGCGTGCCGCGCTGGCCTCCGCCTGCCGGGAACAGCAGGCCGAACGGCGCGCCGGCGCGCCGCGACAGCCGCAGAATGAGGCTGATGGCGCCCACGGCGAGCAGTATCGCCAGGGCGGCACGACCGGCCGCCCTGGTGCCCGCATGCAGAGCGTAGCAATAGAACGGTACCGGCCAGCTGGCTAGCGCCGCGAGGACCAGCACGCCCTGCGGGGCGCGCGCACCCGGGGATCGATTCATCTCAACACCTTGCCCGGGTTCAGGATGCCGTTGGGATCGAGGGCGTGCTTGACGGCGCGCATCAGATCCAGCTCGACCGGCGGCGCATAGCGCTCGAGCTCGCCGACTTTCAGCCGGCCGATGCCGTGCTCGGCGCTGAAGCTGCCGTCGAACTCGCGCACGACCATGTCGTGGATGACACGCTTGATCGCCTCGCCGCGCGCCAGGAACGCCGCGCGGTCCGCCCCCGGCGCCTGATTCAGATTGAAATGCAGGTTGCCGTCGCCGACGTGACCGTAGGCGATCAGCCGGCCGTCGGGAACGTTGGCGCGCACCCATGCGCCGGCGCGCTCGATGAACTGCGCAATCGCCGCGACCGGCACGGCCACATCGTGCTTCAGGCTGGCGCCGTCGCGCCGCTGCGCCTCGGGGATGGTCTCGCGCAGCTTCCAGAATCCCGCGCGTTCGCCCTCGTTGCGGGCCAGGGCCGCGTCCGCCAGCAGCCCCGCGCCGAGTGCCTGCTCCAGAGACTCTGTCAGAATGGCATCGAGTCCGTCGGCGGGGCGTGCGGAGGTGAGCTCGCACAGCACGTACCAGGCATGCGGTGCATCGAGCGGGTCGCGCACGCCGGGTATGTGCCGGGTGGTCAGTTCCACGGCAAGGCGCGGAATGAGTTCGAAGGAGCTCACCCGGTCACCGCTCGCCTCGCGCAGCCGAGCAAGCAGTTGCACCGCGGCGCGCGGATCGCGGACGGCCGCGAACGCTGTTGCGGCGGCGCCCATGCGCGGATAGAGCTTGAGGCTCGCGGCGGTGATGATGCCGAGCGTGCCTTCGGCGCCGAGAAACAGTGACTTGATGTCATAGCCGGTGTTGTCCTTGCGCAGGGCGGTCAGCGCGCTCAACAATCGGCCGTCGGCGAGCGCCACCTCGAGTCCCAGCACCAGATCGCGCATCATGCCGTAACGCAGTACATGCAAGCCGCCGGCGTTGGTCGAGAGGTTCCCGCCGATCTGACACGTTCCTTCGGATCCGAGGCTGAGCGGGAAGAACCGATCCGCCTCGTCGGCGGCACGCTGCACGTCCGCGAGCACGCAGCCGGCATCGGCGACCAGGGAGTAGTTCAGCGCGTCGACAGTGCGGATGCGATTCAGGCGCTTCAGCGACACGAGCAGCTGCGCGCCACTCTCATCCGGGGTGGCGCCACCGCAGTAGCCGGTGTTGCCGCCCTGCGGCACGACCGCAATTCCCCTTTCGTTGCACAGCGCGAGCACCTCCGCCACGCGCTGTGCGGTGTCGGGCAGGGCGACCGCAATCGCCTTGCCGCGATACAGCTCGCGTTGGTCGGCGAGGAAGGGTGCGGCGTCGGATTCGGCGGTCAGCACCCCGCCGGCACCGAGGAGGTGCTCCAGCCGCTCGAGAAATGCGGACTGCGGCGCGGCTCTCACCGGCGCGCACCTTTGTTGCGAATCGGACGCATCGTGGGGGGACTATGCCTCAGAGAGTGAGTGCGGTGAAAGAGCGGCGTGCTCAGTGCAGGGCCAGGCCGAGTGCACGGCCCAGTGCATACGTCACCGCGGCGGCGGCGGTGCCGATCAGCACCATGCGCAGTCCCCCGCGTACCGCGTGGCGACCCGTGAACAGACTGATCGCAAGTCCCACGCCGAACAACGTCGCGGCCGTGAGCACGGCGGCCGCTACCACGGCCGGCCCGCCCACCCATCCGAATACGAAGGGCAGCAGCGGCACGGTGGCGCCGACAGCGAAGGAAAGGAAGGACGCTGCTGCGGCGCCGGACGGTGAGCCGAGCGTATCGACGCTTATGCCGAGCTCCTCACGGGCCAGCACGTCGAGCGCATCATGGGGCCGGGCGATCAGTTTTCGACAGACGTCGCGCGCCTGCTCCAGAGGCATGCCGCGCGCCGCATAAATCAAGGCGAGCTCTTCGGCTTCCTCCTCCGGATACTCGGCAATCTCCGCCTTCTCGAGCGCGATCTGGTACTCGTACATTTCACGCTGGGATCGGACCGAGACGTACTCCCCGGCTGCCATCGACAGCGCTCCCGCCAGCAATCCCGCGGCGCCGGTGATCAATACGATGGTGGATGCGCCGCTGGCACCCGAGACACCCATCACCAGGCTGGCATTCGCGAGCAGACCGTCGTTGATGCCGAACACGGTGGCCCGGAGGTTGCCGCCCAGGCCCCGGCGATGGCGGGCGCCGACGTCCGATGCCGTTGTCGGCATGGCGTGGCCCGCAGCGGTCGATCCGGTATACACCGACAGCCCTCGCAGCTTCATTGCCGCCAGTACCGAGCGCATGGCGCGCGGGCCGAGCCAGCCGACCAGCCGCGCGACGATGCGGTCGCGCAGGGAAGGTTGAAATATCGGCGGCGCAGACTGTGGCGCACCCTCGCGGACTGCGGCGGCCTCCCACCGGCGCGCCTGATCATCTGCCGCGGTAGCCAATTGCTCGAACAACTGCCGCTTCTGCGCGTCGGGCTCAGCTGCCGCAACCCGCCGATACAGCCATGCGGATTCTTTCTCGTGCCGCCAGCTTTCGGTGTGGCCTCCCTGGCTCACGGGCGCCCTCGGCCGGCCCGATTGGGGCCCGGCTCATGCACCCGGGTATCAGCGGCATGGGGTGCCATGGGGCGCAGGGTGATCACGTGGTGAGCGCTAAGCGCACCGGCTCGGATCAATAGTCCTCGTGCTCCTCGTCCTCGTCATCCCAGTCCTCGTCGTCATCTTCATCATCGTCTTCATCCCAGTCGTCTTCGTCCTCGTCGTCCTCATCTTCCTCCTCATCGTCATCCTCATCCTCATCCTCGGACTCGGCCCAGCCTTCGGGCTCTTTAGTCTGCTCGAGATCCATCTCGTGCCAAGTCTCCAGGTCCATCTCCTCGATTTCGCCATCGAGGTGCTCGATCTCGACCAGTTCGGAGTCCTCGTCCACTTTGAGCACGCGGAATGATTCCTCGTCTTCAAGGTTCTCGTACCACTGGCCGGGAACCGGTTCGTAATCTCTGCTCACCGATGTGATCCTCTGACGTGGCGGCCGCGCAAGTTTAGGGGTTGCGCCGGCAGGGAGCAACGCGACGGCGCGGCGTGCACGGCACTCGCGGGAATTCTCCGCCGCACGTATAGTAGTTTTCTCATGCCCCCCCCGTCCTCTGCGCATTCCCCGCTGCTCAAGGCACGCCGCGTCGTCATCAAGGTCGGCTCCGCGCTGCTGGTCGATGGGCGAACGGGCCGCCTCAATCGGCGCTGGCTCGAGACATTGGTTGAGGATCTGTTGCGTCTACGCCGCAGAGGCCAGCAGGTGCTCCTCGTGTCCTCCGGAGCCATCGCGCTCGGGCGCAGGCAGTTGTCGTTGCTCAAGGGCCCGTTGCGGCTCGAAGAAAGCCAGGCGGCGGCCGCGGTCGGCCAGATCCGGCTCGCCCACGCGTACAAGGAGCTGCTCGAGAACCACCGGGTTACCGTGGCTCAAGTGCTGCTGACTCTGGAAGACAGCGAGCGCCGCCGGCGATACTTGAACGCGCGTGCCACGCTCGAGACGCTGCTCGGACTCGGAGTTCTGCCCGTCATCAACGAGAACGATACCGTGGCGACGGCCGAGATCCGTTACGGGGACAACGATAGGCTCGCGGCTCGCGTTGCACAGATGGCGGGGGCGGATTGCCTCGTCCTGCTGTCGGATGTCGACGGCCTTTACACCGCCGACCCGACTCGGGACGTCAACGCACAGTTCATCGACGAAGTGCGGCGGATCACGCCGGAGATTGAAGCCATGGGCGGCGGCTCGGCCTCCGAATTCGGCACCGGAGGCATGGCAACCAAGATCCTTGCCGCGCGCATTGCCGTGGCGGCCGGCTGCCATCTGTGCATCGCGGCTGGGCGCCCGCATCATCCGATCCGCCGGCTCGAGCAGGGTGCGCGCTGCACCTGGTTTCGACCGAGCGCGACCCCGATCGCGGCCCGCAAACAGTGGATCGCGGGTACGCTGCGGCCGGCTGGCGCCCTGACCATCGATCCGGGCGCGCTACGCGCGCTGCGTGCCGGCCGCAGTCTTCTGCCGGCCGGCGTGATCGACGCCCGCGGCCGGTTCGAGCGCGGGGACACGGTGAGCGTGCTCACGCCGGCGGGTGCCGAGGTGGCCCGTGGCATCATCGCCTACTCGGACAGTGACACCGCCAGAATTCTGGGCCGCAAGTCGGCCGAGATCGAAGGCATACTGGGGTTTCGCGGTCGCGACGAGCTGATTCATCGCGACGATCTGGTGCTGCTGCAATTATCGAACCCATGACCCGTCCCTCTCAGGAACAAGACGTCCTCGGCGCGCTCATGGAGCGCCTCGGCCGCAACGCGGTCGAAGCGTCCGCCGTGCTGAGTCAGGCCACGAGCGCAGTGAAGGACGAGGCGCTCGCGCGTGCCGCTCAGGCGATCCGGGCGCAGGCCGACGGAATTCTCGCCGCCAACGAGCATGACCGCGCTGCGGCGCGTGCCGCCGGCCTCACTGCGGCCCTGCTCGACCGGCTGACGCTCGATCGGGTACGGGTCGAAGCGATGGCCGCCGGGCTCGAAGCGATCATACGTCTGCCTGATCCGGTCGGGACCATCGCCGCGCAGTGGCAGCGTCCCAACGGTCTGCGGATTCAGCGCGTGCGGGTGCCGCTCGGGGTGATCGGCATCATCTACGAAAGCCGCCCCAACGTCACATCGGATGCCGGAGCGCTGTGCATCAAGTCGGGCAACGCGGTGATTCTGCGCGGCGGCTCGGAAAGCTCGCAATCCAACGCCGTGATCCACCGCTGTCTCGCCGAGGGCCTGCGCGGCGCCGGTCTGCCTGCCGAGTGCATCCAACTGGTTCCCACGACCGACCGGGCGGCGGTGGGCTACATGCTCGCCGGGATGACGGAGTACCTCGATGTGATCGTGCCGCGCGGCGGCAAGAGCCTGGTCGCGCGGGTGCAGAAGGAGGCGCGTGTTCCGGTGATCGGTCACTTGGAGGGAAACTGCCACGTCTACGTCGACCGGGACGCCGATGTGCGCATGGCCGAAGCGATCGTTCTCAACGCCAAGATGCGCCGCACCGGCATCTGCGGCGCAGCGGAGACGCTCCTCATCGATCGTGCCGGTGTGGCCACCCACCTCGAGCCGGTGGTCCGCACGCTGCTCGAAGCCGGTTGCGAGGTGCGCGGTGACGAGATCGTGCAGTCGGCCGATCCGCGTATTCGACCGGCGAGCGAGGACGACTGGTATACGGAGTATCTCGACGCGATCATCGCCGCGCGTGTGGTCGATGGGGTGGAGGGCGCGATCGCGCACATCGCCCGTTATGGCTCGGCGCACACCGAGTCGATCGTCACCGAGAATCAGGAGACTGCCGACCGCTTTCTTCAACAGGTCGACAGCGCCATCGTGCTGCACAACGCCTCGACACAGTTTGCCGATGGCGGGGAATTCGGCATGGGCGCCGAGATCGGCATCTCGACCGATCGGTTCCACGCCCGCGGGCCGGTCGGTGTCGAGCAGCTCACCAGCTACAAATACGTCGTCCGCGGGGCGGGCCAGATCAGACCCTAGGTTCCGGTTCCAGTGCGGCCAGTCCGCCGCGCAGCGAGAAAATCGGTGCGCGGCGGCGCGCGCGCAGCTCCTGCGCCGCCGCCAAGCTGCGCCCGCCGGCGGCGCACACCAGCAGGTACTTCGACGCCGGCGGCAGATCGGTGCCGCCATAGAGCAGATCGGTCATCGGTATCGAGTGGACCGGCGCGCCCGCCGCGGGCCGCAGCGCCTGTTCGCGCCGCTCGCGGATGTCGACGATGAGGTAGCCCGCTTCGCTCGCCGCATGCAGCGATTCGAAATCGAGCTCGAGAGGCTCGTTCGCGGTGGGTGTCGCACGGTCCTCGGTCAGAGCGTGCCGTGGGCATTGCGGTGATCGCCGGGTGCGGATACGGCTGATGCTCAGCGTCAGAAGATCGAAGATCAACAGCGTCTCGGTGAGCTGCCCGGGCAGATCCAGCAGCAGCTTCAACGCTTCGAGCGCCTGCAGAGTTCCGAGCGTCCCCGGCACCGGGCCCAGTACGCCGGCCTGCGCACAATTGCCCACCAGCCCGTCGCGCACGGCTTCGGGCCAGAGACACCTCAGGCACGGCCCACCCGGCTGCACGATCTGCAGCTGCCCCTCGTATTGATAGACGCTCGCGAATACGGCTGGCTTGCCGGCGCGGATGCACGCATCGTTCAGCGCCAGCTTGGCCGCGATATTGTCCGTGCATTCGATGATGATGTCGTAGTCCGCCAGCAGTTCGGCGGCATTGTCTGCGTCGAGCCGTACGGGATATGTGCGCACGTCCACCGCGGGATTTAGTGCGCGCAGCCGCTCGGCCGCGAGCTCCACCTTCGGGCGCCCGCAATCCCGCAACGCATACAGCGGCTGGCGGTGCAGGTTGGATGCCTCGAGCACGTCGGCGTCGACGAGGCCCAATCGTCCGATGCCGGCACCCGCGAGGTAACTCATGGCGGGTACGCCGAGACCACCGCAGCCGACGATCAATGCGCGCGCGGCGCCGAGTCGCGCCTGTCCGGAGGCGCCGACTTCCCGCAGAGCGCTCTGGCGGGAGTAATCGGGTACGGTGGGTGCGAGCGCCGGCGCGGCGTGAGCGTGAGCGCCCCCGTGCATTTCGTGCGTCCCCGTCGCGCAGCGTTCGCAGTTGACCCAACCGGAGTCGCCGTCGCGGTAGTGCTCCTTTTTCCAGACCGGCACGCGGTGCTTTACCGCGTCGATGATGTAACGGCAGGCGAGAAACGCCTCGTGGCGGTGCGGTGCCGACGCCCCGACCCACACCGCCATCTCGCCGATTCCTAGTGTGCCGAGACGATGAACGCAGGCGGCGCGCGTGATGCCGAACCGCTCGATCGCTTCGGCAATGATGCGTTCGCCTTCCTTGACCGCGAGGGCTTCGAACGCCTCGTATTCCAGGCGCTGCACCTCGCGTCCGTCGTTGCAATCGCGAACCCAGCCTTCGAAGCTGGCGTAGCCGCCGCACGCCGGGTCCGCGAGCGCGCCACGCAGGGCGGCGGGGTCGATCGGCTCGGGGCTGAATTGAAATGTGCTGACCATGTCTATTCGTTCAGTACCGCCGCGCGGGTCGTGCCACGGGCCTTGCGCGGCGGTAGCCCAGCCCGGACATCGTGCCCGGTCGGCCGCGCTTACCCCCCCGCCACCGGCGGGATGAACACCACCGTGTCGCCATCGGCGAGCGGGTGCGACCAGTCCGCGAATTCCGCGTTGACCGCCACGCGCAGCAGCTCCGGCGGCAGCGTGAAGCGATGGCGGGTCTTGAGCTCGCGATACAGCTCGCTCGGGGTGCCGGCCGCGGTCCGTACCGACTCGCCGGCGCATTGGGCCTGCTCGCGCAGCAACGCGTAATACTGCACGGCGATGCACTTCGGGGACGCCGTAACGCCCTCTCCGAGCACTGCGCGCGCCCGCTCAAACTCGTCCGGTGTGTTGACGTTCTCGAGCGCGCGCGGGTCGGGCGGGTCGATCAGCAGCGTGTCGGCCTCGATGAGGAATTTGCGCGGACAGCGCTGGCCGCTCTGTACCGCGCGCAAGAGCGCGGCCTGGCTCGTCGGCTCGTAGATGGCGCACAGAGGCTCGGGCAGGCCGTCGCGGGTCGAGCGATAAGCCGTGGCGGTGCGATCGGGTGCGCGCGCGGCGACCAGGTGATCGAGCGTGCGGCCATCCAGAAAAGGCAGGTCGCAGGCGAGGACCAGCCACGCGGCCTGCGGATGGCGGCTCTGCGCGGCAAGAATGCCGCCGGAGGGCCCCAGATCCTGTTGTTCGTCGACGATGAGCGCATAGCGCGTTCGCTGGGAATCGGCTTGTTGTGCGGCGCGCACCGACACGAAGGCGTGTGCGACGCGGTCGCAGAGCAACGCCATCGTGCGCTCGAGCTGGCTGCGGCCCTGATACTCGAGGGTCGCTTTGTCACGGCGCATCCGGCTGCTGTGCCCGCCGGCGAGGACCAGTCCGTACAGCGGCGCGCCCGATGCCGCCGCGGTGCTCATGAGCGGCCCGCCGGGCGCCGGACGGCATGCTTGTAGTCGCGCTTGCCGCCGGTTTTTTCGAGCAGCCGGATGCCGCCGATTTCGATGTCGTGCGAGAGGGCCTTGCACATGTCGTATATCGTCAGAGCGGCGACCGAGGCGCCCGTAAGCGCCTCCATCTCGACGCCGGTGCGATGGTGAACCGCGACGCGGCAGCGCACGCGGACTTCTCCACTCGTGCGCTGGTCGATCTCGATCGAGCAATGCTCGATGCCGAGCGGATGGCAGAACGGGATCAGCTCATGGGTCCGCTTGACGGCCATCACGCCCGCAATGATCGCGGTGTCGAACACCGGGCCTTTGCGTGTTCGGTGACCGCTGCGTCGCAACGCGGCGGCGACCGGCCGCGGCAGTTTTACGCGCGCTTCCGCGAGTGCCTCGCGCAAGCTGACCTCTTTGACGCCCACGTCCACCATGGTCGGGCGGTTCTCGCGATCCAGATGGGTCAGTGCGTGCTTCGCCATCAGCCACCGATATAGAACATTTCAACCTTACGCTCGCCGGCGCCGTCGGTCAGCCGCGTTCGCCGTTGTTCGCTGTAATTGTCCGTCCGGGCGCGCCACGTGTCGCGCAGTAAATCGAGGAGGTTGTCGTCACTCGCGCCGCTGCGTAGTTTGTCGCGCAGCGCTACGCCGTGCGTAGCGAAGAGGCAGGTATAGAGTACGCCGTCGGACGACAGACGCGCGCGGGAGCAATCGCCGCAGAAGGGTTGCGTGATCGACGCGATGAATCCCACTTCGCCGCTCCCGTCCGTGAAGCCGTAGCGCTCTGCGACTTCCCCGCGATAGGACGGTTGCAGGGGCTCGAGGGGCCAGCGCCGGGCGATGCGGGCCAGCAGCTCGCTCGAGGGGACGACCGCCTCCGAGCGCCAATGGTTGCGGTTCCCCACGTCCATGTACTCGATGAACCGCACGATCACGCCGGTTCCCCGAAAGCGCTCCAGTAGCGGCACCACCGTGTGATCGTTCACTCCGCGCTGCACGACCACGTTCACCTTGATCGGCCCGAGGCCGGCGCGGCGCGCCTGCTCGATGCCCCCGAGTGACTCCTCGAGGCCGCTGAACCCGCCGCTCATACGTTGGAACACTTCGGGGTCGAGGCTGTCCAGGCTCACCGTGACGCGATGCAGGCCGGCGGCACGCAGCTCGAACGCGTGCTTGGCCAGAAGCGTGCCATTGGTCGTAAGGGCAACGTCCTCGACGCCGTCGATGGCGCTCAGATCACCGATGAGGTCGGTGAGGTTCGGCCGGAGCAGCGGCTCGCCGCCGGTCAGGCGCAGCTTGCGCACGCCGAGCCGCACCAGGAGGCGGGTCAGACGGACGATTTCATCGAAGGACAGCCGTTCGTGCGAGCCGAGGAAACGGTATCCCTCGTGAAACGTTTCGCGCGGCATGCAGTAGGGGCAGCGGAAGTTGCACCGGTCCATGACCGATATGCGCAAGTCGTGCAGAGCGCGCCCGCGCTGATCGCGCAGTCGCAGCTCGGCGTGGGCAGAATCCTGGACGGCCATGTAAATAGCTTTACCACTCGCCGAATCGGATTGCCATCCATCTGTCGGGACGTGGCGCGCTATGCGCTACGAGGGCTACCAGCGGTACAGGCACGTCACGAATCCCGGAGGGTAGGTCCTCGGTCCGGGGGGCAACTCGACGAATCCGTCCGTGCCGGCGAGACTGGTGAAGTCTCCCGAGCCGTGGGTCGGTCGCGGCAGGGCCGCGCGAGCCCCCTGCTCATCGGTCGACACGCGCACGGGCAGGAAGAGCGTCAGCGCGGGGGTAACGGTGAACGCCTCGCCGAGCGCGATCCGTTCCGGTTGCGGCGGAGTATGACCCTGGGCGGCGGCAAGCGCCGGCAGCACGTATCGGGAGACGCACACGGCGGTCGAAACGGGATTTCCGGGGAGCGCGAACACGACCGCCCCGCTGGGGGCCACGCCAAACCAAAGCGGCTTGCCGGGGCGCTGCGCGATCTTGTGAAACACACGGCGCACCCCGAGCTTGTCCAGCGTTTCGGGCACCAGGTCGAGCCGCCCCATCGAGACCCCGCCGCTCAACACCAGCATGTCGTGGGTCTCGAGGTAGAACTTCAAGCGCTCCTCGAGCTGCGCTGTCTCGTCGCGAATGTGGTCGAGCCCGACGCGCGGGTAGCCGCGAACATTCAACGCCGCGGCGATCGCATAGGCGTTCGATCGGCGCACCTGATGGGGGAGGATGGGCTCCCCCGGCTCCACCAGCTCATTGCCCGTCGAGATGACGGCCAGCATCGGTTGGCTGGAGACCCGCACACGGGCCAAGCCCGCCGCGGCGACCAGGGCGATTTCCACCGGTCCGAGCCGCGTGCCCGCCGTCAAAAGTCGCGCGCCCTGGCGGGCGTCCGTGCCGCGCCGGTGGACGTTCCGCCAGGCCTCGATTTCGACCTCATCGGACAGGTTGGCGATGCCGTCCCGCACGGTGATCTGTTCAACGGGAATCACGCAATCGCAGCCGCCGGGCAGCGGTGTTCCGGTCATGACCTCGATGCATCCTTGCGGGGACGACAGGGTGCCCGCGGCCTCGCCGGCCGACTGAGTCGCCTCGATGCGCAAGCGCCGCGTGCCCGCGCTCACCGCCGTGCTGCACAGGGCAATGCCATCCATGGTCACGCGGTCGAAGGGCGGCTGATCGCGCTCGGCATGGATGGTTTCGCGCAAGACCGCGCCGGCGCACTGCAGCAGCGGTAACGACACCTCGGGCAAGCAGGCCGTATGCCGCGCGATCAGCGCGTCGGCCTCGGCGGGAGTGAGCATCCGCGGTGCCCCGTCAGGTGTCGTGACTGCCACTACTTGCCGTGCTTGTGCTTCTTCTTGTAAATCAGCACCTGGGCATTGAACTCTTTGGCGACGGTCATCAGTTGTTGGACCGCCGCGTTGTGTCGCTTGCGGTCCATGGCGCGCATCTCGGCGATCTGCTTCTTGGTGAGCTTCAGGGCCGCCTGGGCGATCTCCTTGTCCTGCTGGTGCGTCAGGCAGTGCAAATACGAGACCATCTGGATGTTGTAGGTCTTTACGGCCTTCTCGCCGGTGAGCATCTGCGCGAATGTCGCGGTGCTGCCGTCGGGAATGTGCCCGGGCGCATGCGGATAGACGCAGGCGGCATAGGCAGGCGCCAGGATCAGTGCCGCGAGGGTTGCCGCGGCAAACAGTGATTTCATACGAGATCCTCAGGACAGTGAGAACATTATCTTATAAGGACGGGCCTGATCCGGGCTACTGATTCTCATCCGCCGCGGCCGCCGGCGGCGGCGCAATCCCCCGCTCGCCGGGGACTTTGGACGAAACCGGGGACGCGCTGCAACCTGATAGAATGCGCCCCGGCGCGCGAGCAGGCCGGAACCGTCCCGCGATGGCCTCATCCGGGCCCACCACGGCCGCTCGTGCGCTGCGGCGCGCCCGTAGCTCAGTCGGATAGAGTACCTGGCTTCGAACCAGGTGGTCGGGGGTTCGAATCCCTCCGGGCGCGCCAATAACTCTTTAAAATTCAATTACTTTGGTTCTATTTCGGCAACTTCGGCGGCGGTCTTCGTCGCCGTCGTGCCGCAGTCT
>JAJYFU010000105.1 GCA_021790795.1 Pseudomonadota bacterium | reverse complement strand
GGCTTCGGTGGATGTGGCGAGTGAACGTGCAATCGGACAGGCATTGCTCGACCTGCGCGGTACGATGACGATTGTCTTGATTAGCCATCGCGGTGAGCTTCTCAAGTTAGCCGACAAAGTCATTTTACTTGAGGCGGGGCGCCTCCGTTCGCTGCTTCCCGGGGAGTTGGATGAAATCATGTGTGGGGACGCCGGACAGCGGTGCCCGAGTGGAAATCCCGTGCTTGGAGAAATTCGGCTATGACGGTTTTGGAATTCACCGAAGTCGCAGTGAACACGCGGGCGGGTACGAGACTGATTAGCAATTTTACTGAAGCGATGCGCTGCGGGCTCACTGCGCTCATCGGGCGGAACGGTGCTGGAAAGTCGACCCTCCTGCGATCCATCTTTGGTCTTCATCCCCTTGCTAATGGAACCATTCTGCTCGATGGAATCGACCCCATCCACGCCAGAAGAGCGTTTTGCGCGAATGCGATATTCCAACCGCAAAATTTCAGCACGTACCCGGAAATGTCGGGGGGAGAGTTCCTGGCCTACTTCAGCGAATTGCGTGGGATTCCCGGGAAGCAGGCCAAGACCCGAAGCGTCGAATGGCTCCGGCGGGTGGGGCTGGAAATGGACGCCTCGCGACCAACAGGTCAATACAGTCAGGGCATGCTCCAAAGGCTCGGACTCGCCTATGCGCTGCAGGCGAACGCCAAGTTGTGCGTTCTCGACGAGCCGTTCGCTGGTATCGATCCATCAGGGCGGGCCGCGATGAGCGACCTTGTTGCGGTCGAAGCGCGGGAGCGGATTGTGCTGATTGCCACGCATCACCTCGACGAGATGATCGAGCGCGGTGCGGGCGTTCTAGAGATAGAGAGCGGCGGTGCCCGTTTGCTGAGGGCATGATGGCCGGGGCGTTTCGCGCCACGGTTATCGCCGAACTGCGGCTCCGGTTCCGGACAAGCGGACTGGTCGTTCGTCTGGCCGTGCTCGTGATCCTTTGCGCTCTTCTCGTGCCGCCCGATAACGCGTCATATACGGTGTTGTCGATCGATGGCATGCGTCCAGCGATGTCGGCCGATACGGCACTTCTTGCCGCGAGTCTGGTGCTATCTACGCTGATCATCCCGGTTTATGGCTTATGGCTTGATCTCGGTCGCAATCGTGATGCGGCGCGTGACGTGAGAGAACTCATCCTCACGGTGCCGCAGCGTATGATGTATATCTTGAATGCGAGACTTTGTGCGGGAGGTATTACCGCTTTCATTTCGATCATCGGCGCTCTGCTCATTCTCGCCGTGACCGTGCTGACGCGTTACGGATCTTGGCCGGGGGGGCAGGCTCTGCTTCTGTGTTTCTGCATCACAGGCGTGGCCGGCGGATTTGCGACGGTGTTAGGCGCGGGCGCGGAGCTTCTTGGTGGGCGACGCACCGCGATCCGAGTGATCGTCGTGTTCGCGGCGTGGAGCGCGGCAATAGTGATGGCGGTCACCCGTCTGGCCGACTTGATCGGTTTCAAAGCCCTAATCGCCATGATCGGGAATCCAGCGGCGGCGCGGAGCCTTTCGTTTGGCTTCATTCGGGCGTCCGATACGGTGTATGACTGGCGGCGATTCGCTGTGTCGCCCCGCCCCCTCATACTTGCGATGGGGTTGCGCCTCCTGCTGATCGCTGCCGTGGGTGTGATCGTGGCGGCGCTTGCGTCGCTGATGTCCGTCAAAAGCGCGTGCGATGTTGGGGGGGCGGCGGCGTCGCCGCGGATGAGAGCATGGGTCGAGGACCCATCGGTCAATCTTCAGGTGCGCAGTGCGGCCGAGAGCCGTCCGAAGGCGATTGCAAGCGGTATGGTCATCGCGCGGCGAATGTTTCGCAGGTCGCGGTTCGGCGGTATCGCGCTACTGGCGGGGTTCGCCCTAGGATGCGTTCCTTCGGTGCCGCAGGGCGTCGCCATGCTGGTCATCCTCGCCTTTCCATTCGTCGTCCTGGCGAATATCTCCGCAGCGGAGGCTAGGGTGGTCTCAAGTCTCGAACGAACCGAGCCGGCGTTCTTGCGCATCGGTAACGGCCTGACAACAGCAGCGGCATTGATCGGTCTGATGGTGGTCGCTGCGCTGCCCGCGCTGCTCCGCATGGCGCCGGTGCAGGCGGCAACGGCGGTCGCGGCGCTGAGCGCCGTGGCGTTTTGGCTGGAACTGTGCTGCCGTCATCTTGATCGCCCGATCCTGGGCGTCGCGGTTGCCTTGCTAGCGATATATGTCGCGGCTTCCAATCCCTCCCTGCCGGCTGCGGACCTGTTTGGATTATGGCATTCCAGCGCCGCCGCGCTCGCTGTCTCGGCATCGCTCACGGGACTGACTGCCGCGGTATTGGCGAAGGTCCAGTGGAGATGATTGCTTCGGTTGGAGACGGGCTATGCGTGCCCAAATTCCGCAAGGTCCGAGGCACTGCATCGATGGTATGAAAGAGGTATGCCGGTGACCGAGCCGACAGCACGGCACGAACTCCTGAATCATCTTCACATCGACTCCGAATTGCGCGAAACGGCAAAATCTGGGCGCAGATGATCGAGCGCGGTTCCTTCAGCGGTGGGGACGATGGTGGTCGCGGCATTGGTCATATCGTACTTCTTTCTCGTACGAGCCAAGATTATTACAGTGGTCGAGGCGATTTCGGTTGCACCTTCGGCGGTGCAGACGGTATCGGCGGTCCTGCAGGCGAGCGGCTACGTGACCGCTGAGCGCGAGGCGACTGTCTCGGCGCAGATTGCCGGCATGCTGACCGATATCTATTTCCAGGAAGGCGAGTACCTGCACCGCGGTCAGATCCTCGCCCGCCTCGATGACAGTGCCACACTCGCCATGCTGCGCCAAGCGCGCGCGCAGATGCTCGCTGCCGAGGCGTTGCTGCAGCAGTATCGGGTGCAATGGGCCCAGGCGCGGCGCGATCTGGCGCGCTATCAAGCGCTCATCGGCGAGCACTTGGTGTCGGTGCAGGCATTGCAGCAGGCGCACACCCAGGCCGTCTCCCTCGGCGCGCAGGTGCTCTCCCAGCGCCGTCAGGTGGGGGTGACGCGCGCGCAGTTCGAGGCCGCCCAGGTGAAGCAGAGCTACACGGTGGTGCGCACTCCGTTCTCCGGGGTGGTGGTCGACAAGACCGCGCAGATGGGCGAGATGATCTCGCCGTTTTTCGGCGGCGGCGGCTTCACGCAGACCGGGATTGCGACCCTCGTCGACATGAACTCCCTCGAGGTCGATGTGGACGTCAACGAAGCTTACATCGACCGGGTGCACGCCAACCAACCGGTGGTGGCGGTGCTTGATGCATATCCAAACTGGCGCATACGGGCGCACGTCATCGCCATCGTGCCGACCGCCAACAAGAGCAAGGCGACGGTGCGGGTGCGCGTGGCGCTCGAGAGCAAGGACCCGCGCATCCTGCCGCAGATGGGGTGCGCGTGTCGTTTCTGCGGCGCGCGAACGCGGCGCAACCTGCGCCCTCGAACGTTCCCGCGGGCATGGTGTGGGCGCCGGCCTCGAGCGTGGTGCACCGCGGCGGTCACTCCGTGGTGTTTGCCGTCAAGAATGGCCGGGCGCGGGCGCGCAGCGTCACGTTCGGACCGGCTCGCTCGGGTCTGAGGGCCGTGGGCGTGATCGCCGCCGGAAGCGCCGTAGTGGGCTCACCGCCGACGGATCTCACCGACGGGGATCGTGTCAGCGTCAAGAAGGGGTAACGTGTCATGAGCGCATTGGTCGAGAGCCGCTCGCTGAGCAGGGTGTATCAGCGGGACCGACAGAGAATCGAGGTGCTCCATCACATCAACCTAGATGTCGAGCCGGGCGATTTCGTGGTGCTGATGGGCCGCTCCGGCTCGGGCAAGACGACGCTGTTGAACCTGATCGGCGGTCTGGATAGCCCGACCGAAGGCGCCCTCGCGGTCGCCGGAGAGCGCATCGAGCAGCTCGGCCAGAGCGCGATCGCGCCCTGGCGTGCCGCGCATGTGGGGTTCGTGTTCCAGTTCTACAACCTGCTGCCGATGCTGTCGGCGCAACGCCAGCGTCGCGCTGCAGCTGGTGGGCCTTGCCGATCGCGCCACGCACAAGCCCGGAGAGCACAACGGACCTGTTCTAGCCGGGCAGATTTTTCCGCGACCGGCGCCGCCGCTGGCGACGACCATTCGGAGGCCAGGGCGCCACCACTCTTGTTCCCGAAATGGGAACATGGTACATTTCGGGCGATGAGGATCATCGCCCGGAGCACGCTCAAGCGATTCGTGCAGTCGCAGTCGAGGCGCCGCGGCCATGAAGCGTTCAAGGCGGCTCTGGATGCCTGGTTTGACGAAGTCCGCAAGGCCAAGTGGGCAAACATGGCGGCCGTCAAGCGGCTGTATCGGACAGCAAGCGTAGTGTCAGCCGATCGCATCGTATTCAACATCAAAGGGAATGATTATCGCCTGGTGACGGCGGTTGATTTCGAAAAGCAGATCGTATGGATCAAATGGGTCGGCTCGCATGCGGAGTACGACCATATTGACGGGAAGACGATAGCCTATGAAAGATCTAAAGCCGATTCGAAATGAGAAGGATTACGAGCGGGCCCTCGCCGAGGTCGAGGTGCTCTGGGGTGCCAAGGCCGGTACGCCCAAGGGGGATCGCCTGGATATCCTGGCGACCCTCATCGAGGCGTACGAGACCGAGCACTATCCCATGGATCCACCCGACCCCATCGAAGCGATCAAGTTTCGTATGGAGCAACAGGAACTATCGCGCAAGGATCTGGAAGAGATCCTCGGAACCCGTGCCCGGGTCTCCGAGGTGCTCAATCGCAAGCGTGGTCTGTCGATAAACATGATCCGGGCTTTGCACGAGAAGCTCGGGATCTCCGCGGAGATCCTGATCGGGGCGATTCGGGGGCCGAAGACTGCATGAGTGTCTCGGCTGACTGATACGCTAACAGTCAGTTAGTGGGTTGAAAGGCCACGACTAAATACGGTACGCGCCGCGACGCGCGCGAGCGCCTCTTTAACGGATCGCGGTCCAATCTTCCCGCGTCAGGGGTGATTACTCGCCTTCCAGTCCTTCCAGCAGCAGCGCGTCGAGGCGCTCGTCCGCTTTGCGCTTCTCGTCGCCCCGGATCAGGTCCCGGACGTATTCGCTGGCGCTGGTGTAGCGGCCGGCGGCGATCTGTTCATCGGCGAACCGCTTGAGCGGCGTCGGCAGGGAAATGATCATGCTCTCCATGGAGGCGCCAGCTTCCGACGGTCTCATGCGCAGCTATGCCGCAAGGCGAGGCACCTTGCTGACGTCGACCGTGCGTAAGGCGTGCCATGCATCGTAGGCGGCCTGCATGCGCAGCCACACGTCGGGGCCGTCCCCGAAGGCTGCGCCGAGGCGAACCGCAACCTCGGCCGATACCGGCTTGCGTTCGCGCAGGATGTCGTACAGGTGCTGGCGGGAAATCCCGAGCGCCTCGGTGACTTCCTGCTCGATCAGCTCCTGCAGAAACTTGCGCACTCCGCCGCGCACCTGCTGCTCGAGCGGATCGAGCCACTCGCTTCCCTCAAGCAAAACCGTCGATCCCATGGTACCGTTTCGCATGGCGTAGTCTCCTCGGCGCTTGTAACGCCGTGATTGGTTTCGGATTTAATCTTGGAGACTACGCCATCTCTAAATTTCCACCACCTTCGCGACACGACCCACCGGTAATCGGTGGTCTTTCGAGGACGCGGTGTGCCGCGGCCGATCCTCCTCGCGATTGACAGTGGTGACTCACAACGCGGGTCGCCAAGTTAGTCCCTTGAATCTCGCGTAGTCACGATCCGTAGTGACCCACTCACAACCGGACTCGATGGCCAGGGCCGCAAACCAGGCGTCTTGCGCAATGTTGCCCGTGGACTCGCAATCCCGGCACAGGGACTCGAATATGGACCAGTGGCGCTCACCGGGCACAATTACCGTGGCATTGGGTTGTCCGAGGACGACGCGACAAAAATCGAATGCGTCGCTCAAGGAACTTGGACGTGAAAAGATCCGCCGATGCGTACAGATGCGGACTACGCTGGCGAGCACCTGAGGGGCGACGCCATAGGCCGCAGGTCCGTTGATCACCGATTCCAGCCACGCCTTGTATCGCGGATGATCCTCGGCATCTGAGCGAAAGGCGTAGATGAGGACGTTGACGTCGCACAGGATCAATCGCGACCATCCATCCGCTCAAGAAGACCCGCGCTGTCATTCAAATCCACACCTGGGAGGGCACCCCCCCCGGCGTGGCATTCCGGGAGCAATACGGCAGAGTGCTTCGGACGTTTCAGGGGACGGCGCAGCGCAAGCTGAAGCCCTTGCTCGATGAGCGAGGTGAGCGTGATGCCGCGGCGCGCCGCTTCCTGCCGGGCACGCTCCATGAGAGCTTCATCCAAGCGTACAGTGGTTCTCATATGTCAAAGCATGCCATGCGTATGTCAGTATGGCAACTGTCCTTTGGGAGCAGAGGGTCGGGAGTTCCCACATCCCAGTAGCCGACAAGGCGCCGCTCAATCGTGTTCGAGCACGGCCGAGCGGCTGACCACCACCCGTTCCAGGAGAACCAGTCATGGCTACTGCCGATCCTATCTCGAGGCCGCGCGCAGGGGACGTGGCCACCGTCCTGCTCGCCTCCATCCGCGCGTACCGTCGCACGGGACACGCCATCGTGACCATCGAGCGCGCTGGCTGCGCACTCCACCGCCATCGCATCAGCCTCCGCCGCTGCGCCGCGCTGCGCGCATGGACTCTTACCCGCGCCTCACTCCAGCGAGCTTGGTCGGCAAAGAAATCTTCCGCTGCCATATCGTCAGAACGGGCATTGGCCGGTCGGTACAGGAAATCCACGAGCGATCGAAAGTGGATAGCGGACGACTCGAGTAACGCGTTCTTCAAGAGGCGATTCAATGCGAGACTTGAGGACAAGACTTCCGCGACAGCAAGAAGCATCGAGTACTCGTACCTCAGGTGCTCCAATGCTTCAACCAATTCCTGATTTGAGCGTCTCGGCGCCTTGGGCGGCGGCGCCATGGACATCATCAGATGAACAAATCGGCCGCGACGTTGAACCGCTGTGCGAGTTTTTTTGCGAGATCCTTGCTGATCGCCCGCCGGCCGTTAAGGATGTCTGATATCCGGCTCTGCGGCGCGCAGTCGATCAGATCCTCCTGCTTGAGCTCGTGCTGCTGCATCAGGAAGCGCAGCGTCTCGGCGGGGGATGCCTCGGGGATGACCGTGTGCTCGTCCTCGTACGCCTCCACCTGATCGGAGAGGTAATCGAGCACCTCGGCAAGGGGATGGCTCTCATCGTCGCCGATCACATCAATCAGCGCATCGACGACAGAGCGTGCGGTCGCATATTCCGCCTCGGTCCGAACCGCGGTGACGCCGATCGCCTTCTTGAACGGTATCCAGGCCCGCAGGATCGCCTGCGGATCGGGAGTAGTGTTGTGTGCGCGGCGCATATTCAGTTTCTCCGCTTCCACTTGTCGCGGTCGTACTCGGCATGGGTGAGCACCTGGCGGATGTACACCTTGCGCCGGTTGTAATGGATCACCGCGATCAGGCGGTATTTGTTCCCGCCGATATTGAACACCGTGAACGGGTCAACGTAATCGGCGCTGCCAAAGGTGTCCCGCAGGGCGTTGAAGTCCGCAAAGACCTTCCGGCGCATGATCCGGTACCACGCCTCGAGCGGCCCCTCGGCGTCGGGATGCTTCTTCCAGAACTCCACCAAGGCGGGCTTCGCGATGACATGCATCTTAAACAATATACCACCTTGGTATACCTGGTCAAGGCGGTGTGCGTAATTCAGCCGGGCATTGAACCCGCCCGCCGCCGTGTGGCGCCAGAGGCTGCTCTGATGCCGCCCGTAGCGTCCCGAGTGCCGCGATCGGCCCATTGTCCCCAGTTGCCCCTCCCTGGCCAAGAACCCGCCCTCCAGGGGAGGGGACGGAAAGGCGGGGTGATGATGGTGTCTATTCCATCGTAATGCGCGGCTCCGGATCATGCACAGTGGGAAACGCATGTTCCGCTAGATTGTGTAGAACATGTGCTCCCCCACCTCGCATAATCCGATTGCGATCAGAGTGTGTCCAAGAACGCAATAACGCGGCCGGTCGGTTTGAATCGCATTCCGCCTGCATCGAGAGGGGCCGCTTCTGCAATGCGCGCTCCTGGGCAGCCAAGTCCGCCTCGACATATACGTGAGTCGTCTCTATGCATGCGCGAGCCACAGAGAGATGACGCTGATATCAACGCCGGCCTGCAGAAGGTGCGCACCAGTTGAGTGTCGCACGCGTGCGAATGAATGCGCTCGGCCTTCAGAGTCGAACAGTCTGTCCGAGCGAATGGACAACCGTGATGCGGCGGCTGCCGGTCCGTCCTGGTCCGGCAGCCCGTGCGCTTACTGGCAGGTCCCGGTGGTGACCGGGCACTGCGGATACGTGGGTTGCTTGGGGAACGCCGGTATCCACGGCGGCGGTGGCGGCACCTGCACCGGATGACGCGCGATCTCCTTCAGCAACACGTGCACGGCGGTCTCGA
>JAJYFU010000104.1 GCA_021790795.1 Pseudomonadota bacterium | reverse complement strand
CGCCTCCTCGGAAACCGCCCGGCCGAAGGCGATGTTGTTGCGAATCGTGTCATCGAACAGCGTCACTTCCTGGGTGACCACGGCGATCTGCTTGCGCAATGCCTCGAGATCGAACTCGCGGATGTCCCTGCCGTCGATGCGGATCGAGCCGGCGGTCACGTCGTAAAAGCGCGGCAGCAGACTCACCAGGGTCGACTTGCCGCTGCCGGAGCGCCCGACGATCGCGAGACTGCCGCCCGCGGGGACCTCGAACGACACCGCGCGCAGCGCCGGCCCGGATCCCTGCGGATAGCTGAAGGAAACCTCCCGATACGCCACCTCGCCGCGTACGCGCTCGGGCCGGTAGTCGCCGGCGCGCGCCTCCTGCGGCTCATCGAGGAGCACGAACAGGCTCTGCGCGGCGGCCACGCCCTGCTGGATGGGCCCGAACTGGCTGATCACCTCGCGCAACGGCTGGCCCATCATGCCCAGCGCGGCGAAGAAGCCCACCAGGTTCTTGGCGCTCATGCTGCCGTCGACCGCGTCGTGAATCGCCAGTCCGAGCACGAATGCCCCGCCGAACACGCTCACCAGCTGCACCGTCGGGTTGGCGAGCCCCGTGGTGAGGATGGCCTTCATGTTCGAGCGGCGGTTGTGCTCGTTGACGACCTCGAACCGCGCCGCCAGATGCGCCTGCGCCCCGTATATCTTCACCAGGCGCGGCGCCTCGAAGCTCTCCTTGGCGAGCCGCGTCACATCCTCCATCGAGTGCTGGATCCGCCGGCCGTAGCGGCGGAAAAGTCGGTTGATCAGCGCGACCAGCCAGATGACCAGCGGTCCGACGACCAGAGAGATCAGCGTCAGGCGCCAGTTGATCCAGACCATCCAGGCGATCAGAAAGACGACGATCAGTCCGGCGCGCACCAGGGTCACGACCGAGCTGGTCGCCGCCCGCCCGACCTGCTCGCAGTTGTACGTCAGGCGCGAAAGCAGCGCGCCGACGGCCTGACGGTCATAGAAGGCGACCGGCAGGTCGAGCACCCGCTCATACACCTCGCCGCGCAGGCGCTTGACCACGGCCCGCCCGGCGTAGCCCATGAAGTAGGTCTGGATGAGATTGCCGAGGCCGCGCACCGCGATCAGCACCACCAGCGCGAGCGGCAGCCACAGGATCAGGCGCGCCTGCGGATGATGCAGCAGGCCGCCGATTTTTCGGGCGAGCTCGACCAGGGCGCTCGAGCCCGCCGCGTACACCACCCCGCCGAGGATGCCGAGCGTGAAGGTGCCCTTGTATGGGCCGACATAACCGAGCAGCCGCCGGTAGGTGCGCGCCGCTGCGCGCTCCCCGTCGCCGCTGTCGCGGCTCACGCGCCGCCCTCGGCCCGGGCCTTCATGGTGGCGATGTCGAGCTTGGCGAAGCCGAGCTCTCCGAGCACATCCATCGCCGTGACCACCGACTGTTGGGTCGCTCGGGCATCGGCGCGGATCAGCACGGTGTCGTTGCGCGCCGAGGCGGGCTCGGCCGCGAGCGCCGCGCGCAGGGTGTCGGGGCTGTTGTTGAGAAGCTCCCGGCCGTTGACCAGATAGTCGCCGTTCTCGGTCACCGTCACCACCACCGGCTTGGGCCGGCCGCGCGCCGCGGGCACCGCGCTCGCGCGCGGCAGCCGCACGTGCAGCCGCCCCTGGCGGGTGAAGTGGGTCGAGAGCATGAAGAACACCACCAGCAGCAGCACCACGTCGATCAACGACACGACGTTGATTTCCGGCTCCTCGTGGCGCCGCGGATTGAGCCTCATCGGCCGCTCAGGACGAGCTGCGAAGCAGCGGGCGGCCCGCCACGGACACGCGCGCCGCGCGGCCCTCCGGCGATGCGCCCGGCTCGCCCGCGGAGGATTCCGAGCCCGCTCCCGCCAGGTCGGCGTTCGCGGCCGCCTCGAGGGCATCGGCCATGCGCACGGCGTGTTTCTCCATCTCCACGACGATGCCCTCGACCTTGCCGCGCAGATACCGATAGGCGATGAGCGACGGAATAGCCACGCACAGTCCCGCGACGGTGCACACCAGAGCCTCGGCGATGCCGCCGGAGAGTGTGCGCGGGCTGCCCATGCCGGCGGCCTGGATCGCATCGAACGCGCGAATGATGCCGGTTACGGTGCCGAGCAACCCCAGCAACGGGGAGATTCCCGCGATCGTTCCGAGGGTGTTGAGAAAGCGCTCGAGCTCGTGCACCACGTGCCGTCCGGCATCTTCCAGACGCTCCATCAGGATGTCGTGCGGCCGGTGGCGGTTGGCCAGTCCCGCGGCGAGCAGCCGTCCGAGGGGCGAATGCTGCTCCAGGGCGGCGATGACCTTGTCAGTGACTTGTCCGGTCTCGATCAGCTGCCAGACCTTCTGGGGAAGCTCCCGCGGCAACACGCGCCGGTCCTGCAACGTCCACAGCCGCTCGAGCACGATCGCCGCGGCGACGATTGAGCAGAATATGATCGGCCACATCAGCGGGCCACCCGCCCGCACGATTTCCCACATCAATCGACCCCGTCGCAATACGCTGCAGCCATGATACCGGAGAGCGCCGCCCGCCGATACGCGCCTGCGCACCGACCGCGACCGTAGCGGCATGGTACAGTCAGTGTGCCATGCTGCGGCGCTCGCTCAAGAAGATCCTGCCCAAACCCCACCACATCCAGCGGCACAAGTTGCTGCGGGTATTCGGCGACCGGCTCCTGGACCCGCGGCTGTGGGCGGTTCACCGCCGCGCCGTGGCCGGCGCGTTCGGCACGGGCCTCGCGATCTCTTTCATTCCGCTGCCCGTCCACACCCTGACGGCGGGCGTGACGGCGCTGACGTGGCGGCTGAACTTGCCGACCATCTTCGGAACCATCTTCTTGATCAATAACCCCCTGACCATGGTGCCGATCTACTACTTGGCGTACCGGGTCGGGGCGCTCGTGCTGCGCCAGCCGCCACGGCATTTCCACTTTCAGTTGAGCTGGCACTGGGTGCAGTACGGCCTTGGGCCGCTGTGGGAGCCGTTCCTGCTCGGCTGCCTGATCTGCTCGGTGCTGGCCGGCCTCGCCGGCTGGTTGGGCCTGAAGCTGCTGTGGCGCTGGCAGGTTACGCGGCACTATCGGACGCGCCACCTGGCGGCGCTGTAGTGGAGCGCTCGAGCAGCCGCCCGGCCTCCAGCTCGTAGACTCGGTCCATGCGCGCCGCGAGGCGCGTATCGTGCGTCACCACGATCAGGCTGGTGCCCCGCTCTCGGTTGAGCTCCAGCATCAGCTCGAAGACCGCCGCGGCATTGGCGCCATCCAGATTGCCGGTCGGCTCATCGGCGAGCACGATCTTCGGCTGCGTCACCAGCGCCCGCGCGACGGCCGCGCGCTGGCGTTCCCCGCCCGAGAGCTGGTGCGGCCGATGCGTGAGCCGCTCCCCGAGCCCCACCCGCTCGAGCAGGGCGCGCGCCTCGGCGCGCGCCTCGGCCACCGGCGTACGGCGCACCAGCAGCGGCATCGCCACGTTTTCCAGAGCCGAAAACTCCGGCAGCAGATGGTGAAACTGGTAGACGAACCCGAGCGTGCGGTTGCGCAGCGCGCCGCGCTCGCGCTCGCTCAACTGGTGGATGTCGCGTCCGTCGATCAGCACCGTGCCTCGGCTCGGACGATCGAGCCCGCCGAGGATCTGCAGCAGCGTCGTCTTGCCCGAGCCGGAGGCCCCGACGATGGCGAGCCGCTCGCCGGCGCCCACCGCGAGCACCACTGCGCGCAGCACCTCGAGCGTGCTCGAGCCTTCCACGAAACTGCGGCCCACATCCCGCGCCTCGAGCACCGCCTCACTCATGGCGGAGCGCCTCGGCCGGCGCGGTGCGCGCGGCGCGCCAGGCCGGATAGATCGTCGCCAACGCGCACAACAGGAACGCCACGCCGCATACGCGCAGCACGTCGAGTCCGTGCACGTGGGCTGGAAGCTCGCTCATGTAGTACACCTTGGGATTGAGAAACTGGGTATGCAGCACCCGCTCGAGCAGCGCGACCAGGCCCTGCAGATGATGCGAGATGAAGATCCCGAGCCCGGCCCCGAGCAACGTGCCGGCCAGCCCGATCAGCAGGCCCTGGATGGCGAACACCAGGAGAATGTTGCCGGGCGCGGCGCCGAGGGTGCGCAGAATCGCGATGTCGGCCTGCTTTTCCTTCACGATCATCACCAGCGTCGCCACGATGTTGAATGCCGCCACCGCGACGATCATCGAGAGCATGACGAACATCATCGATTTGGTGATCTGGATGGAGCGGAAGAAGTTGACCAGATGATCGGCCCAGTCGCTGACGTAATAGCCCGCGCCGCCGAGGGTATAGGCGATGTGCCGCACCTCGGGCCCGGCCCGCCAGGGATCGGTGAACCGCATCCGCAGGCCGGTCACTCGCCCCGGCGGCAGCGCAAACAGCCGCGCCGCGTCCCGGAGATTGATCAGGGCCAGCTCGCGATCGTATTGATACATGCCCGAGTCGAAGATCCCGGCGACGCGGAAGCGGCGCATGCGCGGCATCAGCCCGGCGGGCGTGGCGATGCCCTCGGGCGCGATCAACACCACCGATTGGCCCGGGTGCACGTGCAGCGCGCGGGCCAGATCGACCCCCAGGATCACGCGATAACGTCCGGCGCGCAATGCGCCGAGATCGCCGTGCTCGAGCCGGCGCGCCAGCGCCGTCACGCGCGCCTCCTGTTTCGGCAGCACGCCGCGCACCGAGGCGCCGGCAACGTAATCACCGTGCGTCAGCAGCGCCTGCTGCTCGATATAGGGGGCCACGGCTTCGACGTGCCGGTGCGCGAGCACCCGCCGCTCGAGCGAGCGCCAATGCGCGGTGGTGCCCTGCAGACCCATCAGGGTCGCATCCGCGGTGACATCGAGGATGCGGCCGCGCAGCACGCTGCCGAAACCGTTCATCACCGAGAGCACCACGATCAGGGTGGCCACCCCGAGCGCCAAGCCGCACACCGACATCACGGCCACGAACGACACGAAGCCCCGACGGTGGGTCGAGCGCAAGTGGCGGGTGCCGATCAGCCATTCATATGAGCCGAACATCAGGTGCCTACTCGTACCGCAGCGCCTCGGCGGGCGCGACCCGTGCCGCGCGCACCGCAGGATAAATGGTTGCCGCGGCCGTCAGGGCCAGCGCCGCGGCGCCGATCGCCGCCACGTCGTCCCATTTCACCACCGAGGGGATGGCCGTGATGTAGTAGACGCTGGAGTTGAAGATCTGAAAGCCGAAAGTATGCTCGAGGAAGCCCGCCACCGCATTGACGTGGTAGGCCAGCCCCAGCCCCAGCCCCACGCCGAGCGCTACGCCGAGCCAGCCGATGGTCAGCCCCTGAACCAGGAAGATCCCGAGCACCCGTGCCGGAGAGGCTCCGAAGGTGCGCAGGATCGCGATGTCCGTGCGCTTGTCGGTGACCACCATCACCAGCATGGCCACGATGTTGAATGCGGCCACCGCGACGATCAGCAGCAGGATCAGCGACATCATCACCTTCTCCATGCGGATCGCGCGGAAGTAGGCGGCATTCTGCTGGGTCCAGTCGATGACCTGGAAGCCCTTGGGCAGACGCGCGCGCAGCCGCGCCGAGATGTTCGGGGCATCGAGCGCGTCGCGATAGCGCAGGCGCAGCCCCTGATCGAGTCCGCCTCGGGGCAGCAGCGCACGCACGTCGGCGATGTTGGCGAACACCAGCATCGCGTCCTTGTCGGCGAGCCCGATCGAGAACAGGCCGGCCACCTTGAAGCGATGCAGCGTCGGCTGCGGCAGGCCGCCCGGCCCGATCGCGGGAATCAGCAGCGTCAGCGAATCGCCCGGCTCCAGTCCCAATTCCTGGGCGACCACCTCCCCGATGATCACTCGCCCGCTGCCGGGTTTGAGCTGCCGGAGCGAGCCCGTGGTGCTCACCTGCCGCAGTCGGGTCACCGACGGTTCGGCCGCCGGATCGATGCCGCGCAGCAGGACCGGGAGCATCTGCGGGGTGCGCACCGCGAGCGCCTGGGACTGCACGAACGGCGCCACCCCGACCACGCCCGGGCTGGCGCGCGCCAGATGCGCGATGCGCCGCCAGACCTGCGGCGTCGGCGGACTGGCGGTCTCGGCCGAAGGGTTGACCACCACTCGCGCATCGGAATCGAGCGCGAGCAGGCGCTGCCGCAGATCGCTCTCGAACCCGTTCATCACCGACAGAATGACGATCAGCGCCGCCACGCCCACGCAGACCCCGGCCACGGACGTCCAGGTGATGAACGAGACGAAGAACTTGTGCGAGCGGGCGCGCACGTAACGCCAGCCCACGAACAACGACAACGGATGAAACATCGTGCGATTTAACCATATTCCCGGGCTCCCCCGCCGCATGCGCCGCGTCACAGTTTTGCCCTTCCGCCCCGCCCGCCGGCTTTGACAGAATGCCCCGGGGTGTATAGTGAAAAGGGAGGTCAGAAGATGCGCGCCCGAACTCTCTTGGCAGTGCTGATCGCTTGCGCGGTGTGCGTCACGGCGGCGGCCGAAACAGTGGTCGTCGAAGGACACCTCGAAATCGCGCCGACCACGGTACCCCACCCGCACCGGGGGCAGACCATGCAGCAGGTGGAGCGCACATTCGGCGTCCCCCAGAAACGCTACCCCGCCGTCGGACATCCGCCCATGACGCGCTGGGACTACCGGGATTTCAGCGTCTACTTCGAGTACACGCGCGTGATCCACGCCGTGGTGCACCCGCCGGCGCGGAACTAGCGCCGCGATTCCCATTCGAGCCGCGCGACCGCGGCGCCGACAACCCAATAGGAGTGCCCGACGCGGGCCGGACCGGCAGGCGTCGGGTCTCGGCGACGCATGACGGCCGGATTATGGTAGGCTCACCCTCGGCAGAAGAATGATCGGATAAACCCGCGTGGTCTTGGATAATTCTCTCGGCATCGAAGAGCTGATCCACGCCGGCGCCCTGCGACGGGAGCTGGCGCAGGCGCACTTGCACGCCGAGATCCGCCGGCGCGAGGAAGTGCTGCGCCGCGCGGTGCGCCGCTACGTCTCGCCGCAGCTTGCCGAGCGGATCCTCGAGGACGTCCAGCTGCGCGAGACGCTGCTCTCGGCGGACGACTTGCGCACCCACGCGGTGGTACTGTTCGCCGACCTGCGCGGATTCACGAGCCTGTCCGAGCGGCTCGAGCCGCGCCAAGTGGTCCCCTTGCTGAACGAGTACTTCTCGCTGCTCACGGAGATCACGCTGCGCCACGACGGCACGGTGTTCCACCTCGCCGGCGACTGCCTCATGCTCGGCTTCGGGGTGCCGCTCGAGCAGCCCGACAGCCCCGGCCGCGCCGTACGCGCCGCTCAGGAGATGCTCGGCAGCTTTGCGGTGCTCGCCGGCTCGTGGCACACCCGCTTCGACGTCGACGCCGGCCTCGGTATCGGCATCAACGAGGGTGACGTCGTCGCCTGCAACATCGGCTCGAGTTCCTACATGAGCTACACGCTGATCGGCGACACCGTCAACGTGGCGGCGCGGCTCTGCCAGCGCGCGCGCGCCGGAGAAATGCTCTTCTCTCACACCATCAAGCAATCTCTGGATGCGCTCGGCGTCGACGTCGGCGCAACGCCTCTGCCGCCGATGCAGCTGCGTGGGCGCAGCCGCACCATCGACATCTTCTGCGTGCCGGCCACGGCGCGCGCTGAGGTTACGGAAGTCCCGGTCGCCGTTTGAACGTTCTCGATCCGCCCGTCCCGGGTGCCGTCAGGCGACACCTGCGCTGGCACCACCTGCATGGGAGCGCCGCCGCCCTCGCGCTCGCGGAAGCAGCTCGCGCCGACGAAAAGCTCTACGTGGTCGTGACCGACGCGGCGCGCCAGTTGGCGCGTCTGAGCGCCGAGCTCGCCTTCTTCGCCCATGCCCGGGTACCGCTGCTCACCTTCCCCGACTGGGAGGTGCTGCCCTATGATCTGTTCTCTCCGCACCCGGACATCGTTTCGGAACGTCTGCGCACGCTCTACGAGCTGCCGCGGGTGCGCCATGGCTGCCTGATCGTCACGCTCGACACGCTCATGCAGCGCCTGCCCCCCCAGCAATACGTGCAGGCGCGGGCTTTCCAGTTCGCCCGCGCAGACACGCTCGACCTGGAGCCGTTCCGCGCGCGGCTGATCGAGGCCGGCTACGCCAGCGTCAGCCAGGTGCACAGTCCCGGCGAGTTCGCGGTGCGCGGCTCCCTGTTCGACGTCTATCCCATGGGTGCTCCCGAGCCGCTGCGCGTCGACCTGTTCGACAATCAGATCGAAGCGATCCGCAGCTTCGATCCCGATACACAACGCTCGCTGCAGCCCATCGAGCGCGTGCGGCTGCTGCCGGCGCGGGAGCTGCCGCTCGATGCCGATGCCGTGAAGGATTTCCGCCGGCGCTTCCGTACCCGCTTCGAGGGCGACCCGACCCACTCGAGCATCTATCGCGGCGTCTCCGAAGGCCTAGCGCCGGCGGGCGTGGAGTTCTACCTGCCGCTGTTCTTCGAGCAGACCGCCACGCTGTTCGATTATCTGCCCGCCAACGCCGTCATCGTGCGCGATGCGGCCCTGCCGGCCGCCCTCGAGCGGGCCTGGCGGGAGATCGAGTCACGCTACGAGGAGCGGCGTCATGACATCGAGCGCCCGGTGCTGGCGCCCGCGGAGCTGTTTCTGGGGCCCGAACCGTTGGCCACCGAGCTCGAGCGGTTCGCCTCCGTGACCCTCGAGAGCCCGCAAGCGAGCGGCGACGGCGGGC
>JAJYFU010000103.1 GCA_021790795.1 Pseudomonadota bacterium | reverse complement strand
GGGCCATCGGCTCGATCGTTCCTTCAATCCATTGCGGCGCGATGGGATTGGGCGGGGCGATGGCGCGGCCGAGATATCCGGTGACGCTTGCGGCCCAGCCCCGCGACTGGCTCTTGGGCCGCGCCATGACCTCGATGCGCTGCACGCCCGGCACCGGCGTGTTGGTCACCTTCTGGCGCCACCGCCAGGTGTTCTTGGCGAACTTGACCTTGCCGGTGCTGGTGCCGTTGTGCGGATACTGACCGGAGAGTCGTACGCGCTCGAGCTGATTGAGCGCAACCCATTCGGCAAAGGTCTTGTGACGCAGAAACAGTGTCACGTTCGCCGAGGAGGTGAGCGCCTCGAGCACCGCCGCCATGCCAATGGTCACGATCGCCAGCGCGACCAGCACCTCGATCAGCGTGAAGCCGCGCGCGCGCCTCAATGTGCCGCTCCGCCCAGGGGCCGATCGACGATGCGGCCGTTCGCATTGGGCTTGATGACGAATCCTTGATGCGTTCCGGTGTGCTCGAGCGTAACGCTGAAGGAGGACAGATCGCCGCTGGAGTAGATCATTACCTGGGGGGTGAGCGCGCCGCGGTGACGGTGGCGCGGGGCGCGAAGCACGATCCGCCGGCCGTCGAGCTTGACGCGCACCGATACCCCGGGCGGCAGGCGGCGTTTGCGCAGAACCTGATCGCGGGTCACGGTGCGCCACTGGTTGCGCTGCTCGGAGAAGACCAGGAACTGATAGCCCCCCGGATCGAAGCGAATGCCATAATTGCGGGTTTGCAGCTCCGCCTGGTTGCGCGTGTAGCGCATCAACGAGGCCAGACGCCGTCCGGCCGTCTTCACGGCTGAATCGCCGCCGCCGAGGTTCAGCGACAGCAGCACCCCGGCGGTGACAATGGCGATGATCGCCAGCACCACCAGTATCTCCATGAGCGTGAAGCCACGGGCCGCGCCGCCGCGCCGCCGCGCGCCAGCCCTCGGCGCGTCGTCAGTTGCTGTTGGTGAGGTTCCAGTTGGCGATTTCGGCATCGTTACCGGTGCCACCCGGCCGATTGGTCGGGCCGAGGCTGTAGAGGTCATAGGGCAGCCCGTGCGTGCCGGGATAGACATAGTGGTACGGATGGCCCCAGGGATCGAGGCTCAGGCGCTGGATGTACGGGCCGTGCCAGTTGGTCAGGGACGGATTGTTCGGTTTCTTCACCAGTGCCTTGAGGCCCTGTTGGGTGGTCGGATAGGTCGAGTTGTCGAGCCGGTACTCGGTCAGGGCCGTCTCGAGGCTCTGGATGTCCTCCTTGGCCTTGGCCACACGCGCCTCGCTGACCTTGTTGACGACCTCCGGCACGATCACGGCGGCGAGCAGCCCGATGATGACCACCACGACCATGATCTCGATCAGCGTGAAGCCGCGCGCATCGCTCCCGGCGTAGCGCTGAGCGCGTAATCGATCGATTTGCTGTCTCATCCGGGTCTCAAGGCTCGGCGGCGGCGCCCAGGGGCGCGATCACGGGATAATAACAAATGCGCGCCGTGGAGCCGGCGCGAGTGCGCAACAAAGAATTTAGACCGCCGCATCGCGGCAGGGTTCCGGCGCGGGCGGGCCTCTGGCGGGCACGCTATACTGCGCAGCCGTTTTGGGCCGCTCGAGATGTGTGCATGGGTTTTGGCTTCGTTTTTCCGGGACAAGGCTCGCAGTCGGTGGGAATGCTCGGCGAATTGGCCAGCTCGAGCGACGGGGCGTCGCTGAGGGAGACCTTCGGCGAGGCCCGAGGGGTGCTGGGCTATGACCTTTGGGAACTGATCTCGGCGGGACCCGCCGAGCAGCTGAACGCCACGGAGTACACCCAGCCGGCGCTGCTCGCCGCCGGTATCGCGCTGTGGCGGCTGTGGCGCCAGCGCGGCGGCGCGGAGCCGGCCGTTGTGTCCGGTCACAGCCTTGGGGAATTCACCGCGCTGGTCGCCGCAGGGGCGCTGGAGTTTGCCGAGGCGCTGGCCCTGGTGCGCGCACGTGGGCAGCTCATGCAGGCGGCCGTGCCGGAAGGCAGCGGGGCGATGGCCGCCATCCTCGGTCTGGAGGATGCCACGGTGGTGCAGGTGTGCCGGGACAGTGCCGACGGTCAAGTGCTCGAGGCGGTGAATTTCAATGCGCCGGGGCAGGTGGTGGTTGCCGGAGAGCGGACCGCGGTGCAGCGCGCCATCGAGGCGGCGCGGGCGCGCGGCGCCAAGCGCGCGGTGGTCCTGCCGGTGAGCGTGCCCGCGCACAGCAGTCTGATGCGTCCGGCCGCCGAGCGCCTCGCCGAGCGGCTCGCCGCGGTGCACTGGCAGGCGCCGCGGCTGGCTTTCATCAGCGCAGTCGATGCGCAGGAACATCGCGACCCCGGCGAGCTGCCGGCGCTGCTCACGCGCCAGCTCGCCAGTCCGGTTCGCTGGAGCGAGACCGTGCGCGCGCTTGCGGCGCGCGGCTTGAATCCGATCATCGAATGCGGTCCGGGCAAGGTGCTGACGGCGCTCAACCGCCGCATCGGCCGCGAGGGGAATCTCGAGTGTCTGGCGCTCGAGGACCGCGGCTCGCTCGAGCAGGCGCTCGCGGCCGTTTCGTGAGGGGGGTGACGATGCTTGAATTCGCAAGCGACTGCGCGCTGGTCACCGGCGCTTCGCGCGGCATTGGGCGTGAGATTGCCCTGGCGCTGGGGCGTGCCGGCGCGCGCGTGATCGGCACCGCAACCACAGCGGCCGGCGCCGAGGCGATCTCGGCGGCGCTCCAGTCGTCCGGCTGCTCGGGTCGTGGCGTGGTGCTGGATGTCTCGGCCGCGGCGTCGATCGAGGGGCTGCTGGCCTCTCTCGAGGCTGCCGGCGAGATGCCGAGCATTCTGGTGAATAATGCCGCGGTAACGCGCGATGCGCTGCTGCTGCGCATGAAACCCGAGGATTGGGATCAGGTTATCGCGACCGACCTCACCTCGGTGTATCGCCTGAGCAAAGCCTGCCTGCGCGCGATGATGAAGGCGCGGCGCGGGCGCATCATCACGCTGACCTCGGTGGTGGGACTGACCGGTAATCCCGGGCAGACGAATTACGCCGCGGCCAAGGCCGGACTGATCGGCTTCTCCAAGTCGCTGGCCCGCGAGGTCGCTTCCCGGGGCATCACGGTCAATGCCGTCGCCCCGGGATTCATCGATACGGACATGACCCGCGCGCTGGGGGACGAGCAGCGCGCGGCGCTCCTGCAGCAGATCCCGGCCGCGCGGTTCGGCGCTGCGCAGGATGTGGCGGCCGCGGTGCTGTTTCTGGCCTCGTCCCAGGCCGGCTATATCACGGGCGAGACCCTGCACGTCAACGGCGGGATGTACATGCCCTGAGGTGCGTCCGCAGGCCGTCGCGACCACCTCTGGGACATTTCGTCGCAAAAATCAATGACTCACAGAGGCAGAAGGCGAGTGGCAGGCGCTGGCGCGTTCCCCTAAAATACCGCGCCCGCGCCGCGCCCAGGCCGGCGAGCGGCATGCAAGTCCAATCACTCAGACATAAGGACCGATTAATGAGCACAGTTGAGCAGCAGGTCAAAGCCATCGTGGCCGAGCAGCTGGGCGTCAAGCAGGAACAAGTCACCAATGACGCCTCCTTCGTGGATGACCTCGGTGCCGATTCGCTCGATACGGTCGAGCTGGTCATGGCCCTGGAGGAAGAATTCGAGATCGAGATTCCCGACGAGGACGCCGAGAAGATCACCACGGTCCAGCAGGCGATCGATTACATCAACGAGCGTCGCAACAAGGCTTGAGACGCGGCCGCGGCCGGCGCACCCGCCGCACGGCGGACGGCGTGGCGTTGGGCGCGGTGTGTTCGTTTCAGACAGTCAGCGTTTGTCAGCCCCTAGAGGCTCTTTGCTCCGGGTCCTTCCGGGAGGCGCAGCTCCGGGGACCGAAGACCTGTGTCAATATGCAGGTTCCGGAGCGAGGATCGAGCCGCCACCATCGGGGTTTGCGCTCGGCGTGAATGCGCGGGCTGGGGCGCGGAATTTGCGGAGACTAAGGTGAGCAAACGTCGAGTCGTCGTGACCGGCATGGGCATCGTCTCGCCGGTGGGCAGCGCGGTGGAGACGGCCTGGAAGGCCGTCCTCGCGGGCCAGAGTGGCATCGGGCCGGTGAAGCGTTTCGATGTGTCGGCTTTCCCGGTTCGCTTTGCCGGGGAGGTGAGCGGCTTCGATCAGGACCGCTATTTCGACTCCAAGGATCTGCGCCGCATGGACGATTTCATGCACTACGGCGTGGCCGCCGGCGTACAGGCGGTCGAGGACGCGGGCATCGATTTTTCCAAACTCGATGCGACCCGCTGTGGAGCGGTGTGCGGGGCGGGGATCGGCGGACTCGGCACGATCGAGCGGGAGTTCGCCGAGTACGTCAAAACCGGCAACCCGCGCAAGATTTCGCCGTTCTTCGTGCCGGCGAGCATCATCAACATGATTTCGGGCCACCTCTCGATCCGGTATGGGCTGAGGGGGCCGAACCTCGGGGTCGTGACCGCCTGTACGACCTCGACGCATGCGATCGGTCTGGCCATGCGTACCATCCAATTCGGCGATGCGGACCTGTTGATCGCCGGCGGCGGAGAGATGGCCACAACCGTGAGCGGACTGGCGAGCTTCGCTCAGGCCAAGGCGCTTTCGCGGCGCAACGACGCGCCGCAACGGGCCAGTCGGCCGTGGGATCGCGATCGTGACGGCTTCGTGCTCGGCGACGGGGGCGGGGCCGTGATTGTGGAGTCGCTCGAGCATGCCCGCGCGCGCGGGGCACATATCTATGCCGAGCTCATCGGCTTCGGGATGAGCGGCGACGCCTATCACATCACGCTGCCGCCCGAGGACGGTGAGGGCGCACGCCTGGCGATGGTCAATGCGTTGAAGGACGCGGCCCTCGGCCCCGAGGCCGTGCAGTACGTCAATGCGCATGCGACGTCGACGCTGGCTGGCGACAAGGCCGAGACGATCGCCCTCAAGCGCGCGTTCGGCGATCATGCCAAGCGCCTCGCGGTCAGTTCCACCAAGTCCATGACCGGGCATCTGCTCGGCGCCGCGGGCGTCGTGGAGGCGATCTTCTCGATCCTCGCGATTCGCGATCAGGTCGCTCCCCCGACCATCAACTACGAGAATCCCGACCCCGAGTGCGATCTGGATTACGTGCCGAACGTGGCCCGCCCGATGGCCATCGATGTCGCACTGTCGAACTCGTTCGGCTTCGGCGGCACGAACGGCACCGTGATCTTCAAGCGCTTCACCGGGTGAGCCGCGACGGTACCGCCGGACGTGATCCGGGCCGCGCGCTCCGAGTGAGCGGAGGCGCCTGCTTCGGTGCCGGGCATGTGCCATCATTGAGCCATGACTGAGTCGAGCCCCACACGGCGCCGCGCCGCATGGATCGGGGCGGCGGTGCTCGCGCTGGCCGTGCTCGCCGCGGGGGGCGGCTATGGGTTGCTGGCGCTCAACTATCGCATCGCCGGACCGGCGCAGCGTACCGTGCGGCTGAGCGTGACGACGGGCGAGACGCTGGCCGGCGCGTTCGATGTGCTCGCCGCGCGCGGCGCGCTGCGCCATCCGCGCGCGGTCGAGCTGTATTTGCGGCTCGCGGGCGTACAGCCGCGCGTGGAGATCGGTGTGTACGATATTCCGGCCCACTCGAGCCCCGCGCAGATCGTGCGCATGTTCGAGGCGGGGGAGGTCGTACTGGACCACATCACGGTGATCGACGGTGTCACGTTCGCCGATTTTCTGGCCGAGCTCGACGCCGATCCCGAGGTGACCGCGACGTTGCGCGGCAAGAGTGACGCGCAGATCATGGCCGCGCTCGGCCATCCGGGCGAGAATCCCGAAGGGCGCTTTTTCCCGGACACCTACAGTTTCGCGCCCGGAACCACCGATCTGACCCTGCTGCGCGTGGCGTATCGGAAGATGTCGGCGGAGTTGCGCCGGATCTGGGCGCACCGCAGCTCCGGTCTGCCCGTGCACAGCGCCTATCAGGCGCTGATCCTCGCGTCCATCATCGAGAAGGAGACGGGTCAGGCGGGGGAGCGCTCGCGCATCGCGGGGGTGTTTGTCAATCGTTTGCGGCGCGGCATGCCGCTGCAGTCCGATCCGACCGTCATCTATGCCCTCGGCAAGCGTTACCACGGCACGCTGAGCGCCGGCGACATGAGCGTCAAATCTCCGTACAACACGTACCTGCACCCCGGGCTGCCGCCGACGCCGATCTGCCTGCCGAGCAAGGCGGCGCTGCACGCCGCGGTGCATCCGGCCAAGACCCGGGATCTGTACTTCGTCGCCACGGGCAAGGGCGGCCATGTTTTCTCGCGAACGCTGGCGCGTCACGATGCGCAGGTCCTGAGCTACATCCGGCAGTTGCGTCAAAACCGGCTCCAGTCGCGTCGCAAGGCGCGGCACGCCGACTCGGGGCATACCTGATGGGCGCGGCGGGGCTGATCACGCTGGAGGGTATCGAAGGGGCCGGCAAGTCGACGCTGGCGGCCTGGGCGGGTGAGTGGCTGCGCGGCCGCGGCGCGCGCGTCCGATTGACGCGCGAGCCCGGCGGCACCGAGCTTGCCGAGCGCGTACGGCGCATCGCGCTCGAGCCGGGCCCGGAGCGGGTGTCCGCCGATGCCGAGACCCTATTGATGTTCGCCGCCCGGGCGATCCATGTGACGAACTTGATCCGTCCGGCGCTCGAGCGGGGCGAATGGGTGGTTTGCGATCGGTTCACGGATGCGACGCGCGCCTATCAGGGCGCTGGACGCGGCGTCGATGCGGCGTGGATCGAGGCGCTTGCCGAGCGCGTGCACCCGGATGTGACGCCGGCATGCACGTTGCTGCTGGACTTGCCCGTGGCGGTAGGCCTGGAGCGAGCCCGGGCTCGGCGCGCCGGGCCCGACCGGTTCGAGAGCGAAACGCAAGCGTTCTTCGAGCGCGTCCGCGCGGGTTATCTGGCCTTGGCGCGCGCCGCGCCGCAGCGCATCCAGGTCATCGATGCGGCGGCGCCCCTGGAGTCGGTGCAGCAGCAGATCGGGGCGGCGCTTGAGCGCTGCGCCGCGGTGGCGGGAGGCTTGCCATGAGCCCGGTGTGGCTCGAGGAGCAGATGACGCGTCTGCGCGCGGCGTTCGTGGCCGGACGCATGCCGCATGCGCTGCTGATACACGAGGCGCCCGGCGCGGGCGGGGAATGGCTGGCGTACTGGGCGGCGCAGCTCGTGCTGTGCGCGCACCCGCAGCGCGCGCCCTGCGGGGATTGCCCAGCCTGCGGCCACGTGGCGCGGCGGCAGCACCCGGACTTGATGGTGCTCGGACCGCAGGAGCGCTCGACGCAGATCCGCATCGAGCAGGTGCGCGAGTTTGCGGCGGATCTGTCGCTCACCGCGCACCAGGGTGGCTACAAGGTGGGGGTTCTGTCGCCCGCCGACAGCATGAACCGCTTCGCCGCCAATGCGCTGCTGAAGACGCTGGAGGAACCGCCGCCGCGCTCGCTGATGGCGCTGGTCGCGAGCGTGCCCTCGCGGCTGCCGGCGACCATTCTGAGCCGCTGTCAACGCCTGCGTGTGCCTCCGCCGTCGCGTGCGCTGGCCGTGCAGTGGCTCACCGACACGCGGGGTCCGGCGGACTGGCAGGACGCGCTTGCGGTCCTCGGCAATGCGCCGTTCATCGCCGCAACGCTCGATCCGGCGACGATCGCACAGACGGCGCGCGAGATGCGCCACGAGCTCGAGCAGCTCGCCGGCGGCTCGGGCGACCCGGCCGGCAGCGCCGAGCGCTGGGCGCGCAGCGAGCCGGCGTTGCGGCTGACCTGTTTTGAGAATTGGATCACGGAACGGATTCGCCGCGGGCTGCTCGGCGAGGGCGCGGTGGCGGAATTGCGGGCCAGCACGCACTCGGGCGCCTCCGGGCTGACTATAAGAGGCGCATTTGAGCTCCTGGACGGCGTGCGGGAGTTGAGGTCATCATTGGACGCGCCGATCAACCGGGGCGTGGCGCTCGAGGCGCTGCTGCGGCGTATGGCGCCGCGCGCAGCCGCCTGAATACGGCCCGCGCCGCCCGGGTGTCGACCGCGAAGCCGAGGTCCAGAACGTGAGAGCCGGTGGCAACAAGCCGAGTCTGCTGACACTAACGATCAAGGACAAGAGCGCCCTGTATCTGGCTTATATGCCGTTCGTCAAGAACGGTGGACTGTTCATTCCGACGAACAGCAACTACCGCCTCGGGGACGAAGTGTTCATGCTGCTCAATCTCATGGGCGAGGACGAGAAGCTTCCCGTGGCCGGCCGGGTCATCTGGGTGACGCCCAAGGGCGCGCAGGGCAAGCGCACCGCCGGCATCGGCGTGCAGTTCAGCGAGCAGGATCACGGTCAGACCCAGAAGAAGATCGAGACGTATCTCGCCGGGGCGCTCTCCGGCGACAAGCCGACGCATACCATGTAGGCCCGATCGGGCCGCCGCGCGATCAGGTCATCATCCTACTCGAGCCGCGGAGCTCATCAGTCACTCGATCATGGCGGCGTGCCGGCCCCGGTCGGCGCGGCTGCGCGGAGCCGCACGTGTCTGGAGGCTTTGCGCCAGGAAGCATCGCCGGGACCCTGCCGGTCGCGAGGTTATTTCCATCAGTTATGCCGGAGGCTGCGCGGGCGGTTCCCTGCTCGGCGGTGTTTGGGCAAACGGCCAGGATTGCTGGAGGAAGTATGTGAGCCCCGCATGCTCCCGCCGGAATTGCGCATCCCATGCTGCGAGAAGATCTCGGCCACAAGTGGTTAGCTCATAAATCTTACGGCCGCCGCCTTCCCCGGGCCCCCACACCGAGAGGACGGCGCCCTGCGCTTCGAGATCGACAAGACTGCGGTAGACCGTC
>JAJYFU010000102.1 GCA_021790795.1 Pseudomonadota bacterium | reverse complement strand
CGATCTGCTCGCTCACCAGAACGAAATCGAGCTCGATGCGCGGCGCGCGCGCCGGAAAGGATGCTAGCCCCGCCGTATTCGCGCTGCGCAGCCCGGCCGCGCGCATGAACAGGTAGATCTCGTGCGTGCCCCAGAAGGTGTTGAAATCACCTGCGACGATCACCGGCTTGCGTCTCGTCACGAGCAGATCGTGCAGCGAGCGCAGCTGGTACTGCCGATGGCGGAATTTCAGCGACAGGTGCACCAGGAATACGCACACGTCCTCGAGCTCGAGCTCGATGATCAGCCGCTTGATGCCGGTATCGAAATAATGAAAGCGCTTCTCGTGCACATGCGGCGCCGACAACAGCGCATTGCCCTGCTTGCGCACGATCGGCAGCAGCATGTTGAGCGAGGAGACGCCGTATTTGCATTGAAACGTGGAGTAATGACCGATCTCGGCGGCGATGTGCTCGGCCTGATCGAGCATGCCCGTACGGACCGAGCCGCTGTCCACCTCGATCAGTCCGACCAAGTCGGCACGCTCCTCGCGCAGGAAGCGTGTGATGCCGGTGAGCACCCGGGGATTGCTGCGCAGATAGCCGGCCCCGGGCACCGGGAGGTGAAATGCCGGACCTGTGCCGGTGGCGTAGCGGATGTTGTAGACGACCAAGCGCAAGGGGAAATCCGGCACGGAGCGCGAAAACGAAGATTGTATGCAATTGCGACGCCGGCCGCAGCCGGGATACGCCGCACTTCGCAGCGCGGTCGGGTTGTGAGAGACTGTCAATAAGGCTATCGAGAACCAGCACGCATGTCGCAGGCCAATCCCATTCGCCTGTTCGTCACCCATCTGTGGGAGCCCGCCGACGACTATCTGCGGGTTTTCGAGTATCTGGAGAGCTCGCGGAATTTCTTTTACAAGAACTTCGGGGCACCGGATCGGCGCCCCCCGGGGGATCGTGAGGCGCAGAAACAGGAACTGCGCGCCCAGATCAGCCCCGCGGAAGTGGTCGTGGCGCTCTCCAGCCTCTACGCGCAGGACCAGGACCTGCTCACCTTCCAGCTCCTGTATACCCAGGCGAGTCAGAAGCCGGTGGTGCTGCTGAAGCCCTTCGGGACCGGATCGGCGGTCCCCAAAGCGCTGCTCGATCTTGCCGACGAGGTGGTCGACTGGGACGAGCGTGCCTTGGTGGACGCCATCCGCCGCCAGGCGCGCCATGAGGACACGAACCGCTGGGACACGATCGAATTCAAGCTCGATTGAGCCCGGACCCTGGTGCCGCACCCGTGAGGCACGGCACCAGGAGAAGCGGCCCGGAGCGGGACGGGGCCCGCTAGAACCGCGCCGAAAGCGTCACGTACACCGCGCGCGGCGCACCGGCATACGCGAGCGCATAGCCGGCGCTCGAAGTGCCGTACAACCCGCCGGCAGAGATGTACTCGAAGGCATTGTATTGCTTGTCGAGCGCGTTCATCACTTCCAGCTTCACTTTGACCGACTTCGCGGCGCTTCTGTACCAGGACGTCGGCAGCGTGGTGGCGAGCGCGAAGTTCAATACCCCGTAGCCGGCGATCTGGGTATTCGAGGGCGCGCCGGTGTTGTTGTTGAAGACATACTGCGGGCCGACGTACTGATACCACGCGCGGGGCTTGATCGCGAGTCCGTCTGAAAAATTGTACGTCCAGTAGGCTCCGATGTTGAACGTCTTGTTTGGCGTGTCGGAGACCGGCAGTCCGGAATAATCGGTTGCGCCGCCGGTGGGAGGCGCGAACGCGTATGAGTTGAAGTACGCACTCTCGATGTTCAGATTGGTGAACAGCTTCAGGGCGTGCCAGTTGGCCTCGGCGGAGAAATTGACGCCGTGATACACCGAATCGCCGGTGCCGAGGCCGAGGAAATCGCCTGCGGAGCTGTTCACGCCGATGATCTGATTGCTCAGATGATCGTGGTAGTAGTTCACGTTGACGAGCACCCGCTGGAACTGGCCGATCGCCGGCCAGTAGAGCTTGAAGCCGGCCTGATACTCGAGACTCTTCTGCAGGATGTTTCCGCCGACCGGCTCGCTCTGATACAGGCCGCCACCGCCGCCGACCTGCGGCAGCCGATAGGCCGTCGCCCAGTTGGCGTACAGGGCGAGCCAGTGCAGCGGTTGCCAGCGCGCGCTCACGGATGGCTCGGTCTCGTTGTAGTTGGTCTGCGTGGCGGGCAGCTCGCCCTGGTCGTGACCGCTGAACAAGCCGAGGCCGGTGGGATTCGACGGGGTGGGATTGCTCAGGATATCGGACAGCTGGAAATACGTGGGGCCGTACGGGTAGTAATCCGTGTGGAAATTGACGACGCGGATTCCCGGGGTGATCGTCAGGCTGGCGATCGGCGAGATCGCGTCCTGGAGGAACGCGGCGAGGTCGGTGACGTTCCAGAAGTCACTGCGGTGGTTCGCGTTCGGCACCGCGGCGGAGCCGCATACGGTGGTGCCGGCGGGAACGCTGGCGCCATTGTTCAGGCTGATCAGGCTCGGGGTGACGACGCAGGCGCCCGGGTTGTAGAACGCGTTGCGGGAGTTGTATACGCTATTGATGAAATAGCCGCCGACCCCGACCGTGTTGTACGGCAGGTACATGTCGCTCCAGATCTTGTCGCCGTACATGTGCGAGGTCGGGTTGTTGTGCTCGTACAGATTTCCCGGGCCCGGATTGCTCAAGCCGAAGTTGTTGTAGTGATTGTGCAGGCGGTCGCCTTCCCGATACCACAGCTGGTTGTGCAGGGTGGCGCGGTCGGAGACCCGGATGTTCTGCCTCGCGTAGACGAGCCAGGTGCGGTTGGAGTCGTCCTTGCGCCAGACGTTCTGATTGACGCTCGTGTAATAGCCGGTGGTCGCCTCGCTCAGAAGAGGGCCGGACGCCCCTATGCCGTTGACACTCAGGCCGGCAATCGGGGTGAGCGGCACCGGCACCGGCCGCCAGCCATTTCCGGCGCCGAGATAGGCGCCGAAGCTGATGCTGCTGCCGTGGTCGAATACCTTGCGCGTCTTGAGAAACGCCGCGTAGTTGCGCGTGGGCCAGGCGAATCCGTCGGGGGAGGTGTGAAAGCTGTTCGAGCGCCCGGCGCCGCCGGCGAATACGGTCTCCCAGCCGTCGATCTCGCCGGTCTGCAGAATGAGATCCGCGTTCTCGGTGCTGAAGCTGCCGCCCGTGAGCTGCACGTAGGCGCTGGCGTGGCTCGAAGGCTGAACCGGCACGAAGTTGACGCCACCGCCCATGTTGTTGTACCAACGGCTCTGGGGGTTTCCCGGACCGTAGGTGATGCGCGCGCCCTGGAGCAGCGCGGTTTGGGGTATCTCCGGCGTTTCCCACAATCCGGTGGCGGGATTGACCATCGGTATGCCGTCCAGGCTGATGGCGAGGTTTCCGTTGTCGACGGTTCCGGGAGATACGCCGGCCCATCCCTGGTTGAGCCCATTGATGCTGATGCTCGCCTTGGTTCCGCCGGTCTGGCCGTAGCCGGAGACCGCGATGCCGGGCGCGAAGGAGAGCGCCTGGGCCGCGCCACCGACGACGCCGGCGGACTTCAGCTGCTGCCGGTCGAGCGCCTTGTCGCCGAAGGCCGATGCATAGATGGACCGCTGCTTGAGGCTTTTTAGCTGCAACGCCTTGGCGGTGACCACGATTTCCTGTAACGACGTCATGGGGAGCATCGGAGTCGGCGCCGGGGCCGGCGCCGGCGTGGCATTTGCCGCGGCGGCAGAGAGCGTTGCGGCAACCGCCAATGCGATACGCGAGCCATGTGTGACACGCCGCAGGGGCAGACGAGACATAGTGTGGTTCCTCGTGATTCTCGTTTGAAGAGCGCGATCGTGACCACGCGCCGAGGACACATACGATAGAAGCCGAGGATGACGTCTCGATTGCGGATATATTGCAGTACTGTGTCAGTGAAACCGCGGTCCGTACCGCCGTGAACCGCCGCGAAGCGATGTCCGGAGCAGGCGCGGGGGTGGGAGGGCCGGATCCGCGGCGTCGATGCGGGCCGGCACCGCGGGGTTGCGGGCCCGCGATGTTGGAAAAACACGACAACGTTCGGCGCGATCCTGGCCGGCGCGCGGGCGCCGGCGGTTGGTCACATCGCGTGTTTCCGCAGTACAATGATCCTGATCGCAGCCGCCGATTGCGGCATCATGGCGCGCACACCTCGTCGGGGGCGCCCCATTCCCGGAGCCGATCGCTTGGTTCGTATCTCACGTGATCTCAGCGCATTCTCAGGAAACAGACCGTCATCGCGGCCGAACGCCGCTCCTTGGCGCGTGCTCAGGCTCGCCTGGCTTGCCCCGGCCGTGCTTCTGGCGGCCTGTGCGAGTACGCCGCCGCACTATCCGTCGCAGACGGCTCAACGTTTCATCGGTAAGCCGCTGTTCAGCCTCGAAATGCACTGGAGTATTCCCATTGCGCTGCGGCATGCGCACGCGCACGGAGGACGCCGGGCAATCTGGAAATTCAACCAGTATAACTATGATGGCTGCCGCGTCACGGTCTTCACGAATCGAAAGGACATCATCCGCAAGGTGACCTGGACGACCGGTTGCGGACCGAAGGCCGGCGCGACGAAGCCCCATCCGCCCGTGACGAAGGCGCCGTGATCGCTCCATCGGCTGCTTCGCGTCCGCCTGCGGCGCAGGCTGCCGGCGCGCGCAGATCCTCGATCGCGCAGCCGCGGCCCTCGAGACGCCGCGGGCATTGCTGAGCACCAGGCCGGGGCCCGCGGGTCCGGCTCCTCGGCGCCGCGCTCAGCGCCGCAGACGGTGTTCGTGATTCTGCCCGCGCGAGATGACCTCGGCGATCGCTTCGGCGGCACTGGCGAACTCCTTGAGCACATCATCGAGGGTGAGAATGCCCACCAGGCGCTCGTGCTCGTCGACCACTGGAACACGGCGCACCCCGTGGGTCGTCATCCGCTCGATCGCCTGTGAGAGGTCTTCCGATGCGCGCGCCAGGACCACCGGCGTGCGCATGATCGAGCGCACGGTCACTTGGGCCGGATCGCGTTCTTCGGCCAGCACTTCGATCACGATGTCCCGGTCGGTGACCAGCCCGATCGGCCTCTGGCCGTCGGCGGCGGACTCGATGACGACCAGGTCGCCCACGTGCCGCTGGCGCATCAGGCAAGCGGCCGCGAGCACGCTGGTCTCCGCCGGGCATTGCGCGACTTCGGGCGTGCAGATCTCTTTCAGTAACACTTCGGTACCTCCTGCCGCTCATTGCGCGAGCACGTGTGCCAGATGAACGAGCCGTGGATCGAGCGGCTTGTGCTGGCCGCCGAGCGCGGCCAGCGAAGTCGCGGTGATCTGTCCGCCCACGATTCCGAGCAGGACGCCATGCGAACCGGCCCGCAGGTGCTCGACAGCGGCGGCACCGAGCAGCGAGGCGTAGATTCGGTCGAACACGTGAGGCGCGCCGCCGCGCTGGACGTGACCAAGCTTGGTGATGCGCAGCTCGAACCCGAGCCGCTCGGCGTGCTCGGTGAAGTAATGGGCGAGGGCGTCCGCATCATGGCGCGCCCCTTCGGCCACGATGACGACGGCGTGGCTCTTGCCACGCTGGTACGCCGCACGGATCGCGGTTGCGACGTCTTCCGGACTCTGCTCCTCCTCGGGAATCACGATGGCTTCCGCGCCGCCGGCGATGCCGGCCAGGAGCGCCAGATAGCCGCATTTTCGGCCCATGACCTCGACCAGGAATACCCGGCCGTGGGCGCTGGCCGTCACCCGCAACCGGTCGATCGCCTCGAGCGCGACGTCGAGCGCGGTGGTGGCCCCGAGAGTGACATCCGACCCGGCCAGATCGTTGTCGATCGTCGATGCGATGCCGACGACCCGCACGCCGTGCTCCGTCAGGGCGTATGCGCCGGCCTGCGAGCCGTTGCCCCCGATGATGATGAGGCCACCGATGCGCAGCGCCTCCAGCCGGCGCACCGCCTGCGCCTGACCGGCTTCGGTCCGGAATGCCTCGCACCGGCTCGTGCCGAGAATCGTCCCGCCGCGCTCGAGGATTCCGCCGACCTCGCGGGCCCCGAGCCGCAGCACGTCTCCGGCAATCAAGCCCTTGTAGCCGTGCCGGACGCCGAACATCTCCAGACCCGCGGTTACACCGGTGCGTACCACGGCGCGCACCGCGGCGTTCATTCCCGGCGAGTCGCCGCCGCTGGTCAGCACCGCGATTCTCGAATTGACCGGGGACATTGTCTCAGCTCGCGTCGGGGGCGTGTGCGGCCCGGATTTCATGCTCGAGCGCCAGTACCTGCAGTGTCGTCTTCAGCACGGCGTCTGGATTGAGACTGATCGAGTCGATGCCGAGGCGCACAAGCTCCGCGGCGATCTCGGGGTAATCCGACGGCGCCTGTCCGCAGATGCCCGAGTGGCGGCCGTTGCGTTTGCAGCCCTCGACGGCCAGCCGCAGCATCTTGCGCACGCCCGGGTCGCGCTCATCGAACTCGAAGGCGACCAGGGCCGAATCCCGATCGACGCCGAGGGTGAGCTGGGTGAGATCGTTCGAGCCGATGGAGAAGCCGTCGAAGTGACGGCTGAACTCGTCGATCAGCAGCACGTTGTTGGGGATCTCGCACATCACGTAGATCTCCAGGCCGTTCTCCCCACGCGCCAGGCCGAGCTCGCGCATGCGCGTCACCACGGCCCGCGCCTCCTCGATTCTGCGGCAAAACGGGATCATGAGCTTGATGTTGGTCAGCCCCAGTTCTTCGCGGGCGCGCTTCATGGCGGCGCACTCGAGGGCGAAGCCCTCGGCGTAGGCCGGGTGGGTGTAGCGGGAGGCGCCGCGCAAGCCGAGCATCGGGTTCGCCTCCTGCGACTCGAATCCCTGCCCGCCGAGCAGCCCGGCATATTCATTGGACTTGAAGTCGGACATGCGCACGATGACGGGCTTGGGGTAGAACGCCGCGGCGATCGTGCCGATTCCCTCGGACAGGCGCTCGATGAAGAAGTCCGCGCCATGCGCGTATCCGCGCGTCAACTCCGCGAGCGCCCGGCGCTCGGCGATCCCGCTCACGCGCTCCGGGTGCAGCAGCGCCATGGGGTGCGCCTTGATGTACTCGGTGATGATGAACTCCATGCGCGCCAGGCCGACTCCGTCGTTCGGCAGGAAGCTCATGCGGAAGGCGAGCTCGGGGTTGGCGAGGATGAGCATGATGCGGGTATCAGGGCGCTCCAGACTGGCAATGTCCGTGCGCCGCACCTCGAACGCAAGCGCGCCGGCGTATACCTTGCCGGTGTCGCCTTCGGCGCATGAGACCGTGACCGGTTGCCCGTTGGAAAGCTTCTCGGTCGCGTCCTGCGCGCCCACGACGGCGGGGATGCCGAATTCCCGCGCCACGATCGCCGCGTGGCAGGTGCGGCCGCCGCGGTTGGTGATGATCGCCGCGGCGCGGCGCATGATCGGCTCCCAGTCCGGTGTCGTGCTGTCGGTGACCAGCACTTCGCCCGGCTGAAATTCGGCCATCTGTGCGCTGCTGGCAATCACTCGGGCCAACCCGGTGGCGATTCCGCTGCCGACGGCGCGGCCGGTCGCGAGCGGCGGCGCGGGGCTCTCGATCCGGTACTCCTCGAGAACGCTGGCCATCTTGCGCGCCAGGCTCGTTTCCGGCCGCGCCTGCACGACATAGAGCCGCCCGTCGAGCCCGTCCTTGGCCCATTCGATATCCATCGGCACCGCGGCACCGGCCCGCTCGCTGTAGTGACGCTCGATGCGCAGGGCGTAGTCGGCCAGCCTCAGCGCTTCCTCATCGCTGATGCAGAAGCGCTCGCGGTCGGCCTGGGGCGTGGCTACGTTGCGCGTCGCCTCGCGAGCGCCGAGGTCGGCGTTGAGCATCTTGATCTTCTTGCCGCCGAGGGCGCGACGCAGCACCGCCCGGCGCCCCTGCAGAAAGGTCGGCTTGAACACCGTCAACTCGTCGGGCTCGACGGCCCCCTGGACGATGTTCTCGCCGAGCCCGTAGCTGGCGGTGATCAGGACAACATCGCGAAAACCGCTCTCGGTGTCGAGCGTGAAGATCACACCGCTCGAGGCGAGGTCGGAGCGAACCATCTTCTGTACCGCGATCGACAGGGCGACTTTGAAATGATCGAAGCCGTTGTCGACCCGGTAGTGGATCGCGCGATCCGTGAACAGGCTGGCGAAGCAGTGGCGGCAGGCCTCGAGCAGCGGCTGCTCGCCGCGCACGTTGAGAAACGATTCCTGCTGTCCGGCGAAGCTGGCGGTCGGCAAGTCCTCGGCGGTCGCCGAGCTGCGCACGGCCACAGTCAACTCCGCGCCGTATTCGTCGCGCAACGCGGCATGGGCGCCGAGGATCTCTCGGGCGAGGGTCTCGGTCAGACCGGCGTCGTAGACGATGCGGCGGGCGAGCTTGCCGCGCTGCGCCAGGTCCTGCGCATCATCGACACGCACGCCGTCGAGCGCCGCGCGCAGCGCCGGCCATGCCCCGGCGCTCTCGAGCATCTCACGGTAGGCCTCCGCGGTGATCGCGAAGCCGTTGGGTACGAGCACGCCCTGGGTGCGCAGCGTTCGATACATCTCCCCGAGCGAGGCGGTCTTGCCGCCGACCTGGGCCACATCGGCGGCGGAAATCGTCTCGAAAAAGCGGATGTAACGGGATGGGTCGGTCATGGCGGGTCGGCGCGGATGCGCATGCTCATGGGTTGTTGGCGCAGCCTTTCATCCCGGCCGCCGGCCGCACAGTCGTACTGTGCGCAGCGTGATACGTACTGGCCGACCAGAGCTCATTGCATCAAACGACCGTCACGGGGCCGGCGCCCTGGCAGCTCGCCGAGCACTCGAGCCGCAAGCCTCTCGACCGCCGCCTGCACCGGGGGAGAGAGGCACGCGCCGAACCCGAACGCTGCGCCTTCGATCAGATAGACGATGCACCGCGGCGGCAGGGCGTGCAGGGCGCGCGCCATTTCCACCG
>JAJYFU010000021.1 GCA_021790795.1 Pseudomonadota bacterium | reverse complement strand
AGAATTACGCGCGCTGGCTCGAGTTCGACGCCTTCGCGCCGATCACCCGGGTCCACGGCAGCTACCTGCAGCGCCGCCAGCCGTGGATCTACGGCCAGACGGCCGCTCGGGCGGCCACCGCCGCCCTTGATCTGCGCTACCGTCTCATTCCCTATATCTATTCCCTCGCTTGGCACGAGCATCGCACGGGAATGGGCCTGGTCCGGCCGCTGTACTTCCTGTGGCCACAGGATCCGCAGGTGCGCAACGACTACAGCGCGTGGATGTTCGGGCCGTGGATCCTGGTCTCGCCGGTGGTCGGCCGCAACCAGCGCGTCAAGAACCTCTACTTGCCGCCTGGCACGTGGACCGACTTCTTCACCGGCAAGGTCTACCGCGGCAATCGGGTCGTGACGCTGGCGCTGGACTACAAGACGTTCGCGGACATACCGCTGTTCGTCCGTCAGGGTGCGATCATCCCGACCCAGCCGCTGATGGAATACATCGGTCAGCATCCCGTGACCCAAGCGACGGTGGACGTGTTTCCGGCCAAACGGGCCACGCATTTCGACTACTACGACGACAACGGCGAAAGCTACGCGTACGAGCACGGACAGTATTTTCTGCAGCGGCTCGGCACGCAGGCACGCAACCGAACCGTCCGTCTCACCCTCGGCTCGGTACGCGGCACCTACAAACCCGCACTCCAGCGTTACCTGTTCGTCTTGAATCGGGTTCAGGCGCGCACCGTGAGCGTGGACGGACGCGCGTTGAAACCCGACGCCAATCGTGCGGCCCTCAGTGGCTGCAGAACCATCTGCTGGGCACGTAGCCACAATCGGGCCGCAGCCCTCACGCTCGTCGATCTGCCGGCCGGCAAGCCGTACAGCGTAACCATCGAGAAAGCGGGCCACGCGAGCGGCCGGCATTCCGACTGAATGAAGCCGTGCACGCGGTCGGTCCGGGGGCCCGGACCGGGCGTGCGCGCCAGGACGCATCCGGAGCGACCGGAATCGAGCCGCCGGTGAGCGGAGTGCCCCCACATGACGCGGGGTTGGAGCGAGCCCTGGACGGTTTGCTAAGAGGGGTCAGCCGATGAATCGATTCACGCATCGATATGACCGGCTTTGGTGCCGGATACCGTTACTCGCCATGATTTTACTCGGCGGCGCGCTGCTTGCCGCCCCCGGCCGGGCGCTCGCCTGCGGGAACAATAACGACGTTCATTGGCGCGAGATTTTCGCGGACCAGGGTCCGATGTACGACAGTAATCCGGAGCCCGCTGCGAATTCCTCCGTCACCCTGACCTTGAGAGTCTGCTACCACGACATCACCAGCGCCAACATCGTGTACTACGATGCCGCGACCGGCGCGACCACCTGGGTGCCGATGAGCTGGTCTTCCACCGATCCGACCGGTCAGTTCGATTATTGGCAGGGCACGATCGGCAATGTGGGCAGCACGGAGCTGCGCTACTGGTTTCAAATCAACGATGGCACGGCCACGGCGTGGTACAACGCCGCCGGGGTCAGCTCGACGGAACCGGCGACCACCAATTCGGATAACTTTTTCATCATTCCGGGCTTCACGACCCCGGACTGGATGAAAAACGGCGTCGGCTACGAGATCTTCGTCGACCGTTTCTACGACGGCAACCCGAGCAACGACATCCTGACCGACGAGTACTCGTATGGCGGCTGCGAGACGGAGCAGCACACCTGGACAAGCGGCTACACCAGCGTTGCGGCGAACGTCAGCGGCTGCAACAGCGAGGTCTTCTTCGGCGGCGACCTGGTCGGGATCCAGGACAAGCTGTCGTACATCAAGCAGACGCTCGGCGCCAATATCCTCTACCTGACGCCGATCTTCGCGTCGCCGACCAATCACAAATACGACACCGCGAACTACTACGAGGTGGATCCGGCGTTCGGAACGGACACGGATCTCGAGAACCTGATCTCCGCCATCCACAGCAGCGGCAATGGCCCCGAGGGCTACATCATCCTCGACGGTGTATTCAACCACACCGGAGACACGAACTGCTGGTTCGGCAAGTACACCTACTGGAACGAGACCTGCAACGTGGTCGGCGCCTACCAGTCCCAGTCGAGCTCCTATTACGACTATTACACGTTCCCGAGCTGGCCGACGGAGTATTCTGACTTCCTCGGTGTTTGCGGCACCAGCAACTCCGGCATCTGCAGCATGCCGAAGCTGAACTATGGATCGACGGGCTCGCCGGTGCGCGAGCAGATCTACGCCAGCCCGAGCTCGGTGATGCAGACCTACCTCAAGGCGCCTTATGGCATCGACGGCTGGCGGCTCGACTCCGCGCAGTACATCGATGCGAACGGCAACAACGGCAGCGACGCTACGAACCATCAGATCATGCAGCAGATGCGCGCGGCGGTGACTGCCATCAACCCCAACGCGGAGATTCTCGGGGAATACTGGGGTGACGCGTCCGCATGGCTCGACGACGGAACGGAGTGGGACAGTGCCATGAACTACAATGGCTTCACCAATCCGGTCTCGGAATGGATCTGCGGGGTTGACGAAAGCGACAACAGCAACTCGATCGACACCGCGCAATTCGCCACTTGGATGTGGGATACGCGTGCGGATCTGCCGTGGAACGTACAGGAAGTCATGACCAACGAACTCGGCACTCAGGATACGCCACGCTTCGCCACGCGCTGCTCTTGGACCAACGGCTGGGGAACGTACCTGGGTCTGTTCATGCAGTTCACCTACGTCGGCACCCCGATGATCTACTACGGTGATGAATACGGTATGACCGGCGGCGCCGATCCCGAGAACCGCCATACGTTCGACTGGGCGGACGCCACCACCGCCAATGCGGGCGTGGCGCTGACGCAGAAGCTGATCGGCATACGGCGTCAATATGCGGCGATGCGTACCGGCTCGTTCATACCGCTGGTTCCCGATATCACCGGTGACCTGTACGGAACCAACGGCGTATATGCCTTCGCGCGCGTCGACCAGAATCACCGCCTCGTGGTGGTGCTCAACAACTCGAGCAGCAGCCAGACGGTGGAAATCCCGGTCTGGCTGGCGGGCGACGCCGCCGGATCAACGGTCACGGACCTGATCAGCGGTACCCAATATACCGTCGCCAACAGCGGCGGCAGGGGCTATGTGGACGTGACCGTGCAAGGACACTATGGGGCGATTCTGGAGCAGTAGAATCGCAGGCGCCGCTCCCGACCGCGGTCGCGCTGGTCCCCCTCCGGGGCGGTGGCGGCCGGGAGCGGCGAGGCGCGGGAGGGCTGCGCCCGGGCGCACCGTCCAGGTAAGCAGTTTCGGTACGCGAGAGAGATCAAGGTGATCGAGCCCGACATTCGGGGGTGGCTGCTGCTGCGCGTGGCATCGGTAACATCGGTCACCATGATGGCGCTTCTGCTATCGGCCTGCGGCGGGGGCGCCTCCGGGGCGCCGACGGTCAGCGGTACGGTGAGCGGCTCGAGCGCGCCCGTGATCGACGCGGCGGCCCTGTTCTCCGACCAGGGTCCGATGTTTGACAGCAATCCTGAGCCCGCTGCGAATTCCTCCGTCACCCTGACTTTGCGCACCGGACACAATAATGTCACGAGTGCCAACGTCGTGTATTACAATACATCGACCGACGCGGTGACCCGGGTGCCGATGAGCTGGTCTTCCACCGATCCGACCGGTCAGTTCGATTATTGGCAGGGCACGATCGGCAATGTGGGCAGCACGGAGCTGCGCTACTGGTTTCAAATCAACGATGGCACGGCCACGGCGTGGTACAACGCCGCCGGGGTCAGCTCGACGGAACCGGCGACCACCAATTCGGATAACTTTTTCATCATTCCGGGCTTCACGACCCCGGACTGGATGAAAAACGGCGTCGGCTACGAGATCTTCGTCGACCGTTTCTACGACGGCAACCCGAGCAACGACATCCTGACCGACGAGTACTCGTATGGCGGCTGCGAGACGGAGCAGCACACCTGGACAAGCGGCTACACCAGCGTTGCGGCGAACGTCAGCGGCTGCAACAGCGAGGTCTTCTTCGGCGGCGACCTGGTCGGGATCCAGGACAAGCTGTCGTACATCAAGCAGACGCTCGGCGCCAATATCCTCTACCTGACGCCGATCTTCGCGTCGCCGACCAATCACAAATACGACACCGCGAACTACTACGAGGTGGATCCGGCGTTCGGAACGGACACGGATCTCGAGAACCTGATCTCCGCCATCCACAGCAGCGGCAATGGCCCCGAGGGCTACATCATCCTCGACGGTGTATTCAACCACACCGGAGACACGAACTGCTGGTTCGGCAAGTACACCTACTGGAACGAGACCTGCAACGTGGTCGGCGCCTACCAGTCCCAGTCGAGCTCCTATTACGACTATTACACGTTCCCGAGCTGGCCGACGGAGTATTCTGACTTCCTCGGTGTTTGCGGCACCAGCAACTCCGGCATCTGCAGCATGCCGAAGCTGAACTATGGATCGACGGGCTCGCCGGTGCGCGAGCAGATCTACGCCAGCCCGAGCTCGGTGATGCAGACCTACCTCAAGGCGCCTTATGGCATCGACGGCTGGCGGCTCGACTCCGCGCAGTACATCGATGCGAACGGCAACAACGGCAGCGACGCTACGAACCATCAGATCATGCAGCAGATGCGCGCGGCGGTGACTGCCATCAACCCCAACGCGGAGATTCTCGGGGAATACTGGGGTGACGCGTCCGCATGGCTCGACGACGGAACGGAGTGGGACAGTGCCATGAACTACAATGGCTTCACCAATCCGGTCTCGGAATGGATCTGCGGGGTTGACGAAAGCGACAACAGCAACTCGATCGACACCGCGCAATTCGCCACTTGGATGTGGGATACGCGTGCGGATCTGCCGTGGAACGTACAGGAAGTCATGACCAACGAACTCGGCACTCAGGATACGCCACGCTTCGCCACGCGCTGCTCTTGGACCAACGGCTGGGGAACGTACCTGGGTCTGTTCATGCAGTTCACCTACGTCGGCACCCCGATGATCTACTACGGTGATGAATACGGTATGACCGGCGGCGCCGATCCCGAGAACCGCCATACGTTCGACTGGGCGGACGCCACCACCGCCAATGCGGGCGTGGCGCTGACGCAGAAGCTGATCGGCATACGGCGTCAATATGCGGCGATGCGTACCGGCTCGTTCATACCGCTGGTTCCCGATATCACCGGTGACCTGTACGGAACCAACGGCGTATATGCCTTCGCGCGCGTCGACCAGAATCACCGCCTCGTGGTGGTGCTCAACAACTCGAGCAGCAGCCAGACGGTGGAAATCCCGGTCTGGCTGGCGGGCGACGCCGCCGGATCAACGGTCACGGACCTGATCAGCGGTACCCAATATACCGTCGCCAACAGCGGCGGCAGGGGCTATGTGGACGTGACCGTGCAAGGACACTATGGGGCGATTCTGGAGCAATGAGAGCAATATAGGGCAGTGGCCGGGCGCTCGCTGCGAGGCCTGGCCGGCGTCCGGCACCGTCGCGCTCGTGCCCGAGTGCCGGTTTGTACGCATGTATTTTGAGAGTGGAGCGGTATGGAGAGCGACCTAACCATGAGCCAGACGAACGAGCTGAGATCCGATTTTTCCATGCGGCGTGTCGCATGGGTGCCGATTTTCGCCGCCGCGCTGCTGGTAATCGGCCCGCACCCGGCCTTGGCGAGCACTCCTTCGCTCCATCCTGTCCGCGCGAACGCCATCATCAAGGCGGATCTGTTCTCGGATCAGGGTACGATGTATGACAGCAACCAGGAACCAAGCGCGACGCAGCCTGTGACCGTAATGCTGCGCACCGGGCGCGACAATGTTACCAGTGCGACCATCAAGTACTATGACAGTGGAGATCACACGTTCCATTACGTGCGCATGACCAAGCGCTCAACGGACCCGACTGGGAAATTCGATTATTGGCGGGGCACCATCCCGGCGGGTCCCGCCGAGAAGTATTACCGGTTCCGGGTAAAAAACGGATCGGAGACCATGTGGTACAACGCCGACGGCGCGAGCACGACCCAGCCCGCGACCGGCGATTTCTTCATCATTCCGGGGTTCCATACGCCGAACTGGATGAAAAATGGCGTCATGTACGAGATTTTCGTCGACCGCTTTTATGATGGGGATCCGAGCATTGCCGTCAAGAGTGGGCAGTATACCAACCAAGGTTGTGTCACCGAGCGCCACCCCTGGGGCAGCAGCGTTTTTGCGACCCAGCCCGGATGCAACGCCGAAGTATTCTTCGGTGGCGACTTGGCGGGCATCCTGGATAAGCTGAGTTATCTCAAGAAAACGCTGGGAGTGAATATACTGTACCTCACCCCGATTTTCGAATCTCCCACCAACCACAAGTATGACACGACGAACTACTACAAGATCGACCCGGCATTCGGCGACAAGGCGCAGTTGGAGAAGCTGATCGGGGCCGTGCACAGCAGTGCGAACGGCCCGAAGGGCTACATGATCCTCGACGGCGTCTTCAATCACACCGGAGACACGAATTGCTGGTTCGGTCGCTACACCTACGGCACGCTGAAATGTTCGATTGTCGGTGCCTACCAATCAAAGTCGAGTCCGTACTATTCGTGGTACACCTTCCAGAAGTGGCCGAACCACTATTCGAGCTTCGAGGATGCCGTTCCGAGCATGCCGAAGCTCAATTATGGGGCGACCGGTTCGCCGGTAAGGGAGCAGATCTATGCGGGAGCGCATTCGGTTGTACAGACCTATCTGAAGCCTCCATTTCGCATCAATGGCTGGCGGCTCGATTCGGCGCAGATGCTCGACGCCAACGGCAACGACGGCAGCGATGCCACCAATCATCAGATCATGAGGCAATTGCGCGCCGCGGTGCTCTCGGTCAATCCCAATGCGGAGATTCTCGGCGAGTACTGGGGTAATCCGGCGCCTTGGTTGGACCATGGCAACCAATGGGACGGCGCAATGAACTATAACGGATTCACCAATCCGTTGTCGGAGTGGATGTGCGGAGTCAATGAAAGCGGCAAGCCGGGCTCTATCGATGTCACACAATTCAACGTGTGGCTGCAGCGTGCGCGCGCGGCTATCCCGGTAAACGCACAGGAGACGATGACCAACGAATTGGGCACGCAGGACACGCCGCGGTTTACTACGCGCTGTGGTGATCACCTCGCCAAGACGGAGTTGGCGATGGTCTTTCAGTTCACCTATGTCGGTACGCCCACGATCTATTACGGTGACGAATACGGCATGACCGGTGCAGGAGACGTCGGCAATCGGCGCACATTCAATTGGTCGAAAGCCACGCTGCGCGACCCGCCTGTTGCGCTCGCCCACAAGCTGATTGCGATTCGCCACCGGTACGCGGCGCTGCGCACCGGATCGTTCATTACGCTGCTCACCGACAATGCAAAGGATGTATATGCATTTGGGAGATTCGACCGCAAGCACCGGCTTGCCGTTGTGCTGAACGCGTCCGGCCGGCGACACACCGTGGCGGTGCCGGTGTGGCAGCTGAGCGACGTAGATGGATCGAAGGTCAGTGACTTGCTGAACGGCGCCACCTATCCGGTGATCGGCGGCGTCGTGCGAATAGCGCTTTCGGGCTATCAGGGCGCGATCCTTGAACAATGACGGGTGACCCGCCCATTGCGCATCGGTCATGATAATGTTGTGCCGACGATCCTGGTTAACGACGAAACGGTTCGCGAAAAATGCATCACTATGCTGGAACGGCGAGAAGGGCGTGGAACATGTGGGGCGGACTGGTGTGTGCCGGCGCCTTTGGCGTGTTCTGCGTATCGAGTGGCGCTGCCGCGGGCGTGCCGGCGACACCCGGGACGTGGCATTCGGCGCTGAGTTGGCAGGGACGCGAGGCGCGTGTGACGCGCTTGGCCGGCGGAGCCTATCTCCTGCATTCTCCGGCCAGAACACGCGCGATCCGGCGCCAAGCTGACCGGACGCACACCGCAAGCATGCTGTTCGATGCGCTTTTCGCCATGGCGCAGTCGGACCTGAGCAAGGATTCGGTGAGCGCCATCCGGGATCCCGCCTTCAATCACGGCAAGCCCATTCCATGCCGCTGCTTCATCGCCGGCAAGAAATGGCCGTTCACCTGGACGAGGGACGTGTCCTATTCGACGGATCTGGCGCTGTGGCGGTTCGATCCGAAGCGCGCCCGCACCTCGCTGCTGTTCAAGCTCTCGCCGGCGCGCGGTGCCGGCGTCCGGCCGGGGCTGTACGTGATGGAGGACACCGGCTCGGGCGGGAGCTGGCCGGTCAGCACCGATCGGGTGGTCTGGTTTCTCGGTGCGCGTCATCTGCTCGGTAACGCGCGCTTCGCCGCCAAGGTCTACCGGGGACTGAAAGACACGCTGCGGCAGGATCGCCGTTACACTTTCGATCCGGCCGTGGGTCTGTATCGGGGCGAGACATCGTTTCTCGACTGGCGCCAGCAGTCGTATCCCGAGTGGACCGCCCACAACGTCGTGTTCATCGCGCAGTCATATGCGCTGTCGACCAACGTGTTGCATTATGATGCCCTGCGGCTGGCGGCATCCCTGGCCGGTCAGCACGACCAACCGGCGCTGGCGCGCCGCTATCGCAAGCAGGCGGCGGCGCTGAAGCGGGCCATCAACCGCAGTTTCTGGCGGCCTGCCCGAGACTTGTACATGAGCTACATCGGGGGCCGTGTCCGCCCGGCGCCCTACGACGCCTACGATCTGCTCGGGCTCGATCTGGCGATCATCAGCGGCGTGGCCGATCCAGCCCGCGCGCGGCTCGTGCTCTCCCACTATCCGATCTGGCCAGCCGGCAATCCGGTGATTTGGCCCGAACGGCGCGATCAGCCCATCTACCACAACAGCGCGATCTGGCCGTTTGTGAGCGCGTACACCCTGTGGGCGGCGCGCCGGGTCGAGGATGGGCCGCTGATCGCGCGCGAGGTGAGATCGCTGATGCGCGGCGCGGCGCTGAGTGGATCGAACATGGAGAATTTCACCCTGCTCACGCAATCGACGCACGTGCCCGGCCGGCTCGGGGGGCCGGTGGTCGACTCGCGCCGGCAGCTTTGGTCGGTGGCCGGATATCTCGACATGGTGGTGCGGGGGGTGTTCGGCGTGCGCGATGACGGCAGCGTTCATCCAGAGCTGCCGGTCTCGCTCGTGCCGATGCTGTTCGGCGCCCGGCGTGAGATCAGCCTGACGTTGGGCGGGAGACACATCGAGCTCGAGCGGCCACGGCGCATCAGCGGCAATCTACTCGTTGCCGGTTCGGTCAGCCGGAGCGCTCATGTGACGCGGGTGCGATTGGTCGGTCGGGAGGTGGCCACGCCTCCGCTTCGCACGCATGCGCCGATGTATCTGCCGGCGACACCGCCGGCGCCCGCGGTGAAAGCCGTGGGCGACAGCTGGCTCGTGCGGTCCCGGGCGCCGGGTTTTCTGTACCTCAACGGCCGCCGAATCGGCCCGATCACCCGGCGCAGGCGGGTCGCACAGGTCGACGGCCTGCAGTGCTTCAGCGTGACGGCCCGGGGAAACACGGGACTGCAGTCTCTGCACAGCCGGGATACCTGCGTCGGACCGGTGAGCACCGTAATCTCGTCCTGGCCACGCCATTGGGTCGCGCCGCGCTCCGGAGCGTATCTGGCGTGGGTAGACTATGACAATTCCAATGGTCCGATCAGCACCGGGATCACCGCGGCGGTGCGGCACATGGTCATCCGCTGTGGTCGAGCCGCCAGCCTGGTCCGGCCGCTGATCATGCCCCAAAGCGATGGCGTCCAGGCCTCCACAGTGGTCCACTTCCGCGCGCGCGCAGGCGCGCGTTGCGCGTTCCGTCTCGTCGGCGGAGTCAACATGAGCAACCTGACGCATTACGCCTACTACACCGGCGGGGCGGGCGGGCCCTCGGGGCCGCTGAACAGCGCGCAGATCGACGCCTTGCGCATCGCGCCGCTTGCGGCGGAACTCACGCCGTGAGCGGCAAGCCCGAGCTGTCGTTCCGGCAAATCTGGAACATGTCACTCGGGTTTCTCGGTATCCAGTTCGCATTTGGACTGCAGACCGCCAACGTCAGTCGTATCTTCCAGACTCTCGGGGCCGACATGCAGCAGATCCCCGTGCTCTGGGTGGCCGCGCCGATCACGGGTCTGTTGATGCAGCCGCTCATCGGCTACGCCTCGGATCATACCTGGGGTCGATTCGGCCGGCGGCGCCCGTATTTCCTCGGCGGCGCGATTCTCACGACACTGGCTCTTTTGGCGATGCCGAACTCCCCGGCGCTGTGGGTGGCGGCGGTGATGCTGTGGGTGATGAACGCATCCGTCAACATTTCGATGGAGCCGTTCCGCGCGTTCGTCGCCGATCAGCTGCCGACTTCGCAGCGGCCGCTGGGATTTGCGCTGCAGAGCTTTTTCATCGGTGTCGGCGGAGTGCTCTCCTCGATTCTGCCGTGGGCGCTGGCGCGCTTGGGCGTCACCAACGTGGCGCCGGCAGGACACATTCCGGATACGGTGCGCATCGCATTCTATTCCGGGGGTGCGGTGATGTTGGCCGCCGTGACCTGGACCGTTCTTACCACGCGCGAATACCCGCCCGAGCGCCTACACGCTTTCAGCGACTCGCTGCCGGCGCACGCAGACGCCGATGTGTCTCGCGCCTGGCGGCCGGGCCTGGCGATGCTCGCGGCGGGTGCCGCGGCCGTGTTCGTCATCTGGCATTTTTCGCTCGCCGCGCAGTTGTACCTGCTCGCCGGCGGTTTGGCCGCGGCCGGCGCTCTCTATTTGTGGTTGAGCCGCACGCGCTCTCCAGGCATGACGCGGCAGGTCATGACCGACCTGTACGGCATGCCGGGACCAATGCGGCGTCTGGCATGGGTGCAGTTTTTCTCCTGGTTCGCGATGTTCGCCCTTTGGCTGTATGCGACGCCGGCGGTGACCTCGGTGCAGTTCGGGAGCAGTAATCCTTTGTCGGTGGCGTATAACGCCGGCGCCAACTGGGCTGACGTTCTCTCCGGCGCGTACAGTGGCTTTGCCGTCCTGGCGGCCCTCGTCATCCCTCTGATGGTGCGGGCAGCGGGCTTGCGCTGGAGCCACGTGATCAATCTGGCGGCGGCTGCTCTCGGGCTGATCTCCTTTGTCTGGATCCGTAATCCGGACTGGCTGTTGCTGTCGATGCTCGGGGTGGGCTTCGGCTGGGCTTCCATCTTGTCGCTCCCCTACACGCTGCTCGCGGATAACCTGCCGGCCCAGAAGATGGGTGTGTACATGGGGATGTTCAATTTCTTCATCACCATACCGCAGATCCTGGCGGCGAGTGTGCTGGGAGTGCTGCTGCACGCGTTCTTCGGAAACCAGCCGGTGTACGGCCTTGTGCTCGGCGGAGTCAGTCTTCTGATCGCCGGCCTGTGCACGCTGCGCGTTGCCGAGCCAGGCACCGGGGCGCTGGCCGCGGGCGTGTCGGCCCAACAGACCTGATGCCCTGAGTGTTCGTAAGCCCCCGAACCGAAAGGGGCTTTGCCATCCTTGCGGCGGCGAAACCGCGGGTCTCGCGCGGATTTGCGCAGACCCCGTGCGCCCGCCGATCGGGTATGCTCCCGCCATGCTCATCGAGCGCATCTGGACGGGCAACGCCTACCGAAATTTCCACTATCTGGTGGCCTGCCGCGAGACCGGCGAGGCGCTTGCGGTCGACCCGCTGGAGTGGCGGCTGTGCCTGGCCGCGGCACGCAAGCGCGGCTGGACGATCACTCAGATCCTCAATACCCATGAGCACGGCGACCATACCGGGGGGAATGCCGGGCTGGTGAGCGCCACGGGCGCCAAGCTGCTGGCGCATTCCGCGGCGCGCATCCCCGGCGTCGATCGCGGTCTCGCGGCGGGCGAGGTGATTCGCGTCGGGCGGCTCGACCTCGAATGCCTGGACACACCGGGACATACGCTCGCGCACGTGTGCCTGTTTTCGCACGACGATCGGCCGGCATTGTTCAGCGGCGACACGCTGTTCAACGCCGGCGCCGGCAATTGCCACAACGGCGGCGATCCGGAGCGTCTCTACGAGACTTTCAGCCGGATTCTCGCCCGGCTGCCGGATGAGACCCGGATTTATCCGGGCCACGAATATCTCTCGCGCAATCTCGCGTTCACCCTGGACCGGGAACCGGATAATGAAGCGGCGCGCGCGCTGCTGACCGCCGTGCGCTCGGTCGAGCCCGCCGAGGTGCCGGTAACCACGCTTGCCGACGAGAAGCGGATCAACACCTTCCTGCGGCTCGACAGCCCCGCGCTGATCGAGCGGCTCCGTGAGACGGATGCGGATCTCGGGGCGCACCCGAGCGCGCGCACCGTCTTCATCAGACTGCGCGAGCTGCGCAACGCCTGGTAGTAGAATGCCCCGCCCATGAATGCCGATTCGATCCTCGAGCCCCTGAACGCGGCGCAGCGCGCCGCCGTGACCGCACCCCTCGGACCTGCGCTGGTGCTGGCCGGCGCCGGCAGCGGCAAGACGCGCGTGCTGACCCACCGTATCGCGTGGCTGATCCGCGCGCACGATGTCTCGCCCCATTCGATTCTGGCGGTGACCTTCACCAACAAGGCCGCCGGGGAGATGCGCTCGCGCGTCGAGGGCCTGCTCGGTATGCCGCCGGGGGTGTTGTGGATCGGCACGTTCCATGGGATCGCGCACCGCCTGCTGCGACGGCACTGGCGCGAGGCCGGGCTCATCGAGAGCTTCCAGATCCTCGATGCGGAGGATCAGCAACGCCTGATCAAGAAGCTGCTCAAAGCCGAGCAGCTCGACGAGACCCGCTGGGCGCCGCGCGAGATCCAGTGGTTCATCAATTCGAACAAGGACGAGGGCCGCCGGCCGCGGAGCCTCAAGGCCGGCAACGATCCGACCCGCGCGCAGATGATCCGGCTGTACACGCTGTACGAGGAAGCGTGCGCGCGCAGCGGAGTCGTCGATTTCGCCGAGCTGCTGCTGCGCTCGTTCGAGCTCTGGCGCGATCAGCCGGCGATCCTGCAGCACTACCGCCAGCGCTTTCGGCACGTGCTGGTCGATGAGTTCCAGGACACCAATACCATCCAGTACGCATGGCTGAAGCTATTGGTCGGCTCGGAATCCTGCCCGTTCGTCGTCGGCGACGACGATCAGTCGGTCTATGGCTGGCGGGGCGCGCGCGTGGAGAATCTGCAGCAGTTCGGGCGTGATTTCCCGGCCGTCAGTCTGTTCCGTCTGGAGCAGAATTACCGCTCCACCGGCGCAATACTCGCCGCCGCGAACGGGCTGATCGCCAACAACGCCGGGCGGCTCGGCAAGACGCTGTGGACGAGTGGCGCGCAGGGTGAGCCGATCCGGCTGTACGCCGCCTTCAATGAGCGCGACGAGGCCGAGTTCGTCTGTCAGCGCATCCGCGAGCACGTCGCGCACGGCGGGGCGCACCGCGATGCCGCCATCCTGTACCGCTCGAACGCTCAGTCGCGCGTGTTCGAGGAAATCTTCCTTGCCGCCCGCATGCCCTACCGCGTGTACGGCGGATTGCGCTTCTTCGAGCGCGCCGAGATCAAAGACGCGCTGGCGTATCTGCGTCTGCTCGTCAATCGTCGCGACGACGCGTCGTTCGAGCGGGTGGTGAATCTGCCGACCCGTGGTATCGGCGCCAAAAGCCTCGACATCGTGCGCGCCGCGGCGCGCGCGGGCGGCACCTCCCTGTGGGAAGCCACCGGCGCGTGCCTGGGTGAAGCCCTGGGGGCGCGGGCATCGGTCGCAATGCGCGGATTCATGGAGCTGATCGAGCGGCTCGCCGAGGAAGTCACCGGGCTCGCCCTGCATGAGCAGGTCGACCGCATGCTCGCCGCGACGGGTTTGATCGAATTCCACCAGCGCGACAAGGCCGACCGGGGTGAGGCGCGCGTCGAGAACCTCGAGGAATTGGTCAGTGCGGCGCGCGGCTTCGGTACCGAGCGGCTCGAGACCGAGCTGCCGCCGCTCGAGGCGTTTCTCGCGCACGTGACGCTCGAGTCCGGCGAGGGACAGGCGGATGCATGGGAGGATTGCGTGCAGATGATGACGCTGCACACGGCGAAAGGCCTGGAATTCCCCATCGTGTTCCTGTGCGGCATGGAGGACGGTCTGTTTCCTCACCAGCGCTCGATCGCAAATCTCGAGGGACTGGAGGAAGAGCGCCGACTCTGTTACGTCGGCATGACTCGGGCGATGCGGCAGCTGTATCTCACTTACGCGGAACAGAGGCGGCTGCACGGCATCGACAGTTTCAGCCAGCCGTCGCGGTTCATCAAGGACACGCCGGAAGATCTCATCGAAGAGGTCCGGCCGCGCTTGCACGTCAGCCGACCGGTGGCGCCCGGCCGCTTCGCCCGGGAGGCGGGCGCCGAGCACGCGCCGCCGCGCCGCCGCGCCGGATACGCCTCGCGCATGCTCCGTGACGAGCCCTCGGTTCCCGGGATGCGGCTCGGGGCCCGCGTCCGGCACGGCAAGTTCGGCGAGGGCGTGATTCTGAACCTCGAGGGCACGGGGCCGCAGGCGCGTGTGCAGGTGAACTTCGAGCGCCAGGGCACCAAGTGGCTGGTGATGCAATACGCCAATCTAGAGCCCTTATGAAGATCCTGATTCTCGGCGCCGGACAGGTGGGCCGCACCGTCGCGCGGCACTTCTCGCGCGAAGAAGCCAATGACGTGACCATCGTCGACAACGATGTGGACGTGCTGCGCGACATCCAGGATCGCCTCGACGTGCACACGGTAGCGGGCAACGCGGCTCATCCAAACGTCCTCGAAGCCGCCGGCGCCGATGAAGCGGACCTGCTCGTCGCACTCACGAACAGCGACGAAGTCAACATGGTGGCCTGTGAAGTCGCCTTCCGGCTGTTCCGCACGCCGACCAAGATCGCCCGCATCCGGTCTCCCGAGTACACCTCCCGTCCTCAGCTGTTCAGCGAGCAGGCCATCGCCGTCGATGTATTCATCAGTCCCGAACAGCTCGTGACCGAGTATCTCGAGCGGCTGATCCAGAACCCCGGAGCGCTGCAGGTGCTGGACTTTGCAGGGGGGAAAGTATGCCTCGCCGCGGTGCATGCCGGACAGGGCGGTCCGCTCGTCGGACACGCGTTGCGCGTCCTCGGTGAGCACCTCGAATCTACAGAGGTGCGTGTCGTGGCGATTTACCGCGGTGGCCGCAATGTCGTTCCCGACGGCGATACGATCATCCAGGCGGACGACGAGGTATTCTTCCTCGCCGCCCGCGATGACGTGCGGCGTGTCATCGGTGAGCTGCGCGCTGACGATTCACGCGCACACCGCGTGCTCATTGCCGGCGGCGGAAATATCGGACGGCTTCTGGCGCGCTCGCTCGAGCGCTCCGCGCAGGTCAAGCTGATCGAGCACGATCCGGAGCGCGCGCGCCGGGCGTCCGAACAGCTCGAGAACACCATCGTGCTGGCTGGAGACGCGGCCGACGAAGAGCTGCTCATCGAGGAGAACATCGACAGCACCGATGTGTTCGCCGCGATCACAAACTCGGAGGAGGCCAACATTCTGTCGGCCATGCTCGCCAAACGGCTTGGCGCGGCCAGAGTCATGGCGCTGGTGAACAGGCCGTCCTACGCGGACCTCATCGAGAGCGGCAGCATCGACGTGGCGATCGTGCCGCAGAACATCACCATCGGTTCCCTGCTTGCGCACGTGCGGCGCGGCGATGTGGTGCGGGTGCATTCCCTGCGGCACGGCGCCGCGGAAGCGATCGAAGCAGTCGCGCGCGGCGAGCAACACAACTCAGGTGTGATCGGGCGGACTGTGCAAGAGATCGAGCTGCCGGAGGGGGCCGCAATCGGCGCGATCGTGCGCGGCGAGGAGGTGATCATGGCGCATCACGACGCCCGCGTTCAGCCGAACGATCATCTGATTCTGTTTCTCGCCGACCGGCGTCACATCGACGCGGTCGAGCGCCTGTTCACGCGGGTCGCTCCCTAGACCTGCATCGCATGCTCGGCATCCTCTATTTCCTGGGACTGATCCTCTCCGCGTTCGGTCTGGTCTACCTGCTGCCCATCGCCTGTTCCCTTGCCACGGGCGACGGTCTGTGGCCGACGTTCCTGATCTGTGCCGCCCTGACGGTATGCGTGGGCGCGGCGGTCTCGGTGCTCACCTTCCGGTTCCGGCGCGAGTTGAAGCCGCGCGATGGTTTCATGCTGATGACGCTCGGCTGGATTCTGATCGCCGTCGTGGCGACCCTGCCGCTGCTCATGGCGATGCCCGGACTCACCTTCAGTCGCGCGCTGTTCGAGACGATGTCGGGTCTGACGACGACGGGCTCGACCGTGCTCACCGGCCTGGGCTCGCTTGCGCCGTCGCTGAATTTCTGGCGCTGTTCGCTCATCTGGGTGGGCGGTCTGGCGGTGATCGTGGTGGCCATGGGCGTGATGCCGCTGCTCGGGATCGGCGGCATGCAGCTGCACAAGGCCGACGCGCCCGGCCCGGTGAAGGATCAGAAGCTCGAGCCGCGCATCACCGAGGCGGCGCGCTCGGTGTGGCTGGTCTATGTGCTGCTCACCATCGCCGGCATCGTCGGTCTGCGCATCAGCGGCATGAACTGGTTCGACGCGATCTGCAACGCGTTCTCGGCGGTCGCGCTCGGCGGGTTCTCGACGCACGACGCGAGCATCGGCTATTTCCATTCGGCAGCGGTGGATCTGGTGCTGATGGGACTTATGCTGGCGGCCTCGATAAACTTCACGCGCCATTTCGTGGCGCTGCGCCGCCTGACGCTCAGGCCGTACCGCAACGATCCGGAATTCAAGGCGATGGCCATCGTGCTGTCGCTCAGCGTGTTTGGCATTGCCGTGCTGCTGGCGGTCGATCACGTGTTCCCGTCTTTCAATACCGCGTTGCGCTATTCGGCGTTCAATGTCATCTCGATGGCGACCACGACCGGGTGGGTGACGGTGCGCAACGGCTTCAGCCGCTGGCCGGTGTTCGCGCCGATCTGGATGCTGTTTCTTTCCGGATTCGTCTGCAGTACCGGCACCACCGGCGGGGGCATCAAGATGTTCCGCGCTCTGGTGTTGACTCGCGAGGCCGAGCGCGAGCTGAAATTGCTGGTGCATCCCAGCAGTGTCGCACCCGTGCGCGTCGGCGGGCGACCGATTCCGGAGCGCATCGCCGCCGCGGTGCTGGCATTCGTCTTTCTCTATTTCATGGCGGTGGTGCTGCTGGTGTTCGCGATGCTGCTCACCGGCATGGGCTTCTCTCCCGCCTTCCGCGTGATCGTGGCGTGTATCAACAATACCGCTTACGGCTTGCCCGGTCAGGCGGCGTGGACCCTGCACGGGCTCGGCACGGCGCAGATCTGGATCTGTACCACCGCGATGCTGCTCGGGCGGCTGGAGATCTTCAGCGTCATCGTGCTGTTCACACGGACCTTCTGGCGCAAGTGATCCCGGTTCTTGCTCAGCGCGCCATCCGCGAGCGGTGCGCGTTGATCTGTGCGCGCAGCGTCTCGGCCGCCGCACGGGCGGCCGCCGCGAAATCATCGCCGCTCGAGGCATAGAGGATGCCTCGCGAGGAGTTGACGATCAGCCCGGCTCCCGCGGCGGTCTGGCCGTTGCGCACCGCCGCCCCCACGTCGCCGCCCTGCGCGCCGACTCCCGGCACCAGCAGCGGCATGTTGCCGACGAGGGAGCGCACTTCCGCGAGCTCCTGCGGATACGTTGCGCCGACCACCAGCAGGCAGTTGCCGCGGACGTTCCATTCGCGTGCCGCGAGCTCGGCCACGATGTGATAGAGCCGCCGCCCGGCGGCGTCCACCGTCAGATCCTGCAAGTCCCGGGCGCCGGGATTGGAGGTCCGGCACAGAACGATCACGCCCCGGTCCGCGCGCTGGAGAAACGGCTCGAGGGAGTCGGCGCCGAGGTACGGATTGACCGTGACGGCGTCGGCCTCGTACCGCTCGAAGGCTTCGATCGCATAGCGCTCAGCGGTATTGCCCACGTCGCCTCGCTTGGCGTCGAGGATCACCGGCAAGTCGGGGTAGGCGGTGTGGATGTACTCGATGGTCCGCTGCAGCTGATCCTCGGCCTCGTAGGCGGCGTAATGCGCGAACTGCGGCTTGAACGCACAGACGAGATCGGCGGTGGCGTCGATGATCGCCTTGTTGAACTGAAAGATGGGCGACGCTTGCGCCGCAATCCGTTGCGGAAAGCGCTCGATCTCCGGGTCGAGCCCCACGCACAGCAGCGAGTCACTGCGCGCCCAGCTGCGCTCGAGCCGCTCGATGAAAGCGCTCATGCGACGCGCGAGCCCGCGCCCGGAGCGCGCTTCTTCAGGTGTACCAGGAGCAGGGAGAGCGCGGCGGGCGTCACGCCGGGCACGCGGCCGGCCTGCCCGAGTGTCGCCGGGCGGTATTCGTTCAGCCGCACGCGCACCTCGTGCGAGAGCCCGGCGATCTGCGCGTAATCGATGTCTTCGGGCAATCGGGTCTCCTCATTGCGGCGCTGCCGCGCCACCTCTTCGAGCTGACGCTCGATGTAGCCGGCGTACTTCGCCAGCGCCTCTACCTGGACACTGAGCTGCGCGGCGATCCGCTCGTCGGCTTCTTCCGCAGACGCGTCTCCCGCGTGCGGTGCGGCGATCTCGAGCAGCGTGCCGTATGCGACTTCGGGCCGGCGCAGCAGCTCGAATGCCGACACGTCGCGCGCCAGAGATGCCCCCAGCACGCGCGCCGACCACTGTGCCTCCAGATCCGCCGGATGGATACGCAGCGCCCGCAGGCGCTCGACCTCGCCGTCGATGCGCCGCCGTTTGGCCTCGAAAAAGCGCCAACGCTCATCGTCTACCAGCCCCAGGGTACGGCCGACCGGCGTCAGCCGCGCATCGGCATTGTCTTCGCGCAGCAGCAGGCGGTGCTCGGCCCGGCTGGTGAACATGCGGTACGGCTCGCGCGTGCCGCGCGTCACCAGGTCATCGACCAGGACGCCGAGATAACCGTCGCTGCGCCCGGGAATCCACGGCTCCGCCTCGCGCAGCGCGAGCGTGGCATTGATGCCGGCGAGCAGGCCCTGCGCGGCGGCCTCCTCGTAGCCGGTCGTGCCGTTGATCTGTCCGGCGAAGTACAGGCCATTCACTGCGCGCGTCTCCAGCGACGGGCGCAGATCGCGGGGATCGAAGAAGTCATACTCGATGGCGTAGCCGGGCCGCGTCACATGGGCGTTCTCGAAGCCCGGAATGCTGTGCACCAAGGCGATCTGCACGTCGAACGGCAGGCTGGTGGAGATGCCGTTGGGATAAATCTCGTGCGTCGTCAGGCCCTCGGGCTCGACGAAGATCTGATGCGAGGCGCGGTCGGCGAAGCGCGCCACCTTGTCCTCGATCGATGGACAGTAGCGCGGACCCACGCCCTCGATCAGGCCGGTGAACATCGGTGAGCGATCGCTCGCCGCGCGGATGATGGCGTGCGTCTGTTCGGTCGTGTGGGTGATGTGGCAGGGCACCTGCGGCGGATGTTCGGCCGCGCGGCCGAGGAAGGAGAAGACCGGCAGCGGCTGGTCGCTGTGCTGCACGGTCATCACGCTGTAATCGATGGTGCGCCCGTCCAGGCGCGGAGGGGTACCCGTCTTCAGGCGGCCGACGCGCAGCGGCAGCTCGCGCAGGCGTGCCGCCAGGCGGTTGGACGGGGCATCGCCTGCCCGGCCTCCCGCGTGGTTGTCGAGTCCAACGTGGATGCGTCCGCCGAGGAACGTGCCCACCGTCAACACCACGCGCGGCGCCTCGAACACGATGCCGGTCGCGGTGACGATTCCGCGGACCGACTCACCGTCGAGCAGGAGGTCGGCCACCTCCTGTTGAAAGACCGAAAGGCGCGGCTCCGCCTCGATCCGCGCGCGGATCGCCTGCTTGTACAGCTGCCGGTCGGCCTGCGCGCGTGTGGCGCGCACCGCGGGCCCCTTGCTGCCGTTGAGCGTGCGGAACTGGATGCCGGCACGGTCGGTCGCGCGGGCCATCGCGCCGCCGAGCGCGTCGATCTCGCGCACCAGGTGGCCTTTGCCGATGCCCCCGACCGCCGGGTTGCAGCTCATCTGCCCCAGCGTCTCGATATTCTGCGTCAGCAGCAGGGTGCGCGCCCCCATGCGCGCGGCCGCCAGCGCAGCCTCCGTGCCGGCATGACCGCCGCCGATTACGATGACCTGGAACGTCTGGGCGAATCGCATTGACATAGTGTAGTGCAGCCTCGGGGCCGGCCCAAACGGCGCGGCCGCGGTCCCTGTATTACATTATGATGCGTGTCGTGGTGCGAAGTGGATCGCGATTTCCGACCCTGGCTCTGATCGCCGCGAGCGCACTGGTCTCGGCCGCTCCGGCGGCGGCACATCTGGCGCTCGAGCCGTGCGAGCTGCGCTCGAGCGGCGATCTGATGCTGGTCAAGGCTGAGTGCGGCCGGCTGCCGGTGGCGCAGAATCCGGCCGATCCGCACGGCCGGCGGATCGATCTGGCCGTGGCCGTGGTGCCGGCGGTGCGCACCGTGCCGCGGCCCGATCCGCTGTTCGTCCTGGCCGGGGGCCCCGGCGAGGCGGCCACCACATTCTATGCCGGCGTCGCGAGCGCCTTCGCCCCGATCCATCGCGACCGCGACATCGTGCTGGTCGATCAGCGCGGTACCGAGGGCTCGAACGCGCTCGATTGCCCTGCGACCCGGCGCGGCCGGCACGCTGACGCCGGACCGCCGACTCGCGCGCAGATCGTCGCGGCCACCGAGCAATGTCTGCGCCTGCTGCGCAAGCACGCGCACGTGCGCGATTACACGACCGGCCTGGCCGTGGGCGATCTGAATCGCGTGCGCGTCGCGCTCGGGTACCGCAAGATCGATCTGTATGGCTCGTCCTACGGCACCGTGGTCGCGCAGGAGTACCTGCGGCGCTTCCCGCGGCACGTGCGCACCATGATTCTCGACGGCGTGGTGCCGCCGCAGGTGCCGATCGGCGCGCTGAGCGCGCTCAGCGCGCAGCGGGCCGTCGAGCGCATATTCGCCGATTGCGCCGCCGCGACCGCTTGCCGGGCCCGCTTCGGCAATCCTCTGGTGACCTACCGTCATGTCATGTCCACTCTCGAGGCGCATCCGGTCGAGGTGACCGTCGCGGATCCGACCCGCGGCACGCCGGTCTCGCTGCGCCTGGGCACCTACCAGCTCGGGCAGGTGCTGCGCCTGGCCAGCTATACCCCGGCGCTCGCGGCGCTCCTGCCGCTCGATCTGCATGCGGCGGCGGCCGGAAATTACCGGCCGCTGGCCGGGCAATACCTGTTCATCGACCGGGTGTACAGCCACGCAATCGCCGTGGGCATGAACAATTCCGTGGTCTGCTCTGAGGACGTGCCTTTCTATCATGTCACCGCGCGGCAGCGCGCCGCGATGCGCCGTACCTTTCTCGGCACGGCGCCGCTGCGGGAGCTGAGAACAGTGTGCAAGCTCTGGCCGAAAGGGCCGGTGGCCGCTGATTTTCACGCCCCCCTGCACTCGGATGTGCCCGTGCTGCTGCTGTCGGGCGGCAACGATCCGATTACCCCGCCGCGGTATGCGCGGCTGGTCGCGCGAGGCTATCCGCACAGCCTGAGTGTCGTGGTGCCGCAAGGCGGTCACGGCCAGTTGATGGATCCCTGCATGGACAAGGTAATGGCGCAATTCGTGCAGCGCGCGTCGGTGGCGGGACTGAATGTGGCGTGCGTTCACGCGGTGCGTCCCATGCCGTTCTTCCTTACCCTGAACGGGCCCGGGCCGTGAGTGGCGTGCCGGCATGATCGAGGCGCGCGCACTCATCAAGCGCTTCGGCACGCTCACTGCGGTCGATGGCGTGTCGCTGCGGGCGGCCGACGGCCGCGTCACCGGGCTGCTCGGGCCGAACGGCGCGGGCAAGTCGACCACATTGCGCATCCTGTACACCGTGTTGACGCCGGATGGCGGCGAAGCGTGGATCGACGGCGCAAGCGTTCTTGCCCAGCCGCTCGAGGCGCGCCGGCGGATGGGCGTGCTTCCGCACGGCGCCGGGGTTTATCCAAACCTGACGGCGCGCGAGAATATCGAGTACTTCGGGGCGCTGCACGGGCTGCCGCGCACCGCGCGCCGTGCGCGCGCGGCGGAGCTCATCGCGCGGCTGGAGATGGAGCCCTTCGCCGATCGCCCGGCCAAGGGGTTCTCCCAGGGGGAGCGCGTCAAGACCGCGCTGGCGCGGGCGCTGGTGCATCAGCCGCGCAATGTGCTGCTCGATGAGCCGACCAATGGCCTGGATGTCATGGCCGTGCGCACGTTGCGCCGGCTGCTCGGCGAGCTGCGCGACGAGGGCCACTGCATCCTGTTCTCGAGCCACGTCATGCAGGAAGTTGCCGCGCTGTGTGACGACGTGATCGTCATCGCCGGCGGCAGGGTCGTCGTCCAGGCCGGGCCCGACGAGCTCAAGGCGCGCGCCGGCACGGCCTCGCTCGAGGAGGCGTTCGTTCGCCTGATCGATCCGGACGGTGCGGGGGGCGGCCCGTGAAGTCGATCTGGCGCGTCTTGCGCAAGGAGTTGCGCGAGACGCTGCGCGACCGCCGCTCTTTGTTCACCACGCTCATCATCGGGCCGCTGTTGATGCCGGCGCTGATCGGCACGGTCATCTTCATGGCCATCCGCCACAGCGGCGCGGCCAGTACCGGACCCATCACGCTGACCGTGGCCCACGCCGAGCGTGCGCCGCGACTGCTGGATTTCCTGCGCCAATACCAAGTGCGCGTCAGGCCGGTCAATGCCGATCGCGCGCGCGCGCGCCGTCTGGTCGAGCGGCAGCAGGGTCCGCTGCTCTATGTGCCGCGCGAGTTCGGTACGCGGCTGGCGGCCGGCAAGCCGGCCCCACTGCGCCTCTACGCCGACGAGTCCGATCGCAGCGTACAGGGCAAGGTCGAGCGCCTGAGCACGCTGATCGGGCTCTACGGCGGGACGATCGCGCGGCTGCGCCTGGTGGCCCGCGGACTCGACCCGCAGCTGCTTGTGCCCATCGCGCTGCATCCGATCGACACCTCGACGCCGCAGAGCCGGGCGGCGCTGACGCTCGGCATGTTGAGCTATGCCATCGTGTTCACGATGTTGATGAGCGGGCTGTACATCGCCATAGACACCACCGCCGGGGAGCGCGAGCGCGGCTCGCTCGAGCCGCTGCTGACGGTACCGGTCGAACGCGAGCATCTGGTGTACGGCAAGATGCTGGCCGCGTGTGTCATGATGTTCGTATCGCTGGTTCTGACGGTGGCGGCTTTCGCCGTGACCCTGCGGCACATCGGACTCGCGCGCCTCGGCATGAGCGCCAATTTCGGGCCCGGCGTCGCGGCCGGCATCGTGCTCGGCTGCCTGCCGCTGATTCCGGCGGGAGCGGCCCTGATGACCCTGGTGGCTTCCTACACGCGCAGCTACCGTGAGGCACAGACCTACGTCGGCCTGGTGCTGCTGGTGCCCACGCTGCCGCTCATCTTCGCGAGTATTCTGGGGCTGCAGCCGCGTGCGGCGCTGATGGCGGTGCCCTCGCTCAGTCAGCATTTCATCATCATGAGTCTGCTGCGCGGAGAGCCCCTGCCGAGCGGCTATGTGGTGATTTCCGCAGGCGTAAGTCTGGCGCTCGGGGCGGTGCTCGTGTATCTGGCAGGCCGTTTGTACCGGCGAGAGCGTCTGCTCGGCTGAGCGCAGTGGCTGAATCGGGACCGAACCATGAAACGTCTGATTCTGCTCGTACTTGCCGTTGCGCCGGCACTCGCCTGGGCGAGCGCCAACCTTCAGCAGAACCTTCGCTTTGCGTTACGCAACCCGCAGGCCGTCCGCCTGCGTGCGCTGGCTCGCGCGGCCGCGCGCATGCTTGCCGCGGCGCTGGGACTGCGGATCGCGCGCATCGCGTCCGCCCGGGAGACGGGTGCCGCGGCCCCCCTCCGCCGAGCCCGCGAATCTACTTCGCAGGCGGTCCGTCTGCAGTCCAGGGCGACGCCAATCGAGCGGAGCGCCATTCACGTCCCGGCTGGCGTCGGTCTGACAGTGGTCGCGGCGCCTCGGTAGGGGTACGCTGGGGGCATGAACCACCGCCGGTGCGCTGCGGCGTGCCCGAGAGGAGGCAGAGATGACCACGGTACGTCACCTGCTCGGTAATAAGAAATCGGCACTTTTCACGATCGGACCGGATGCCCCGGTGCTCGAGGCCGTGCGCTCGATGGCCGAGCACGGCGTCGGCGCGCTGCTGGTGATGCGCGGCGAGGCGCTGGCCGGCATCGTCTCGGAGCGCGATTATGCGCGCAAGGTCGTGCTGCTCGGCCGCGCCTCGGCTGATACCCCGGTCGCGCAGATCATGAGTTCGCCCGTCGTGACCGTTTCGCCCGACACCAACGTGCAGCGCTGCATGGTCTTGATGACCGAGCGGCGCATCCGCCACCTGCCGGTGGTGGAAAGCGGCGGCGTGATCGGCGTGGTCTCCATCGGCGATCTGGTCAAGTCGGTGATCCAGGAACAGCAGCGGACCATCGAGCAGCTCGAAAGCTACATCCACGGATAGCTCGCGCGAGCATGGCGCAGCGCGGATCGCGGCTCCGATGAGCCCGGTCCGGCCGTTTCACGCGCCGAGAAACATCCGGTAGGCCGGATTGAAGGTCTCGTCCGCGTATTCGTAATGCAGCGCGTTCAGGTGCTGCAGGAAGTCGCCGCGCTCGGCCGCCGGCACCTGGATGCCGGCCAGGACCCGGCCGTAGTCCGTGCCCTGGTTGCGATAATGGAACAGGCTGATGTTCCAGCGCGAGCCGATGGCGTCGAGGAACTTCAACAGTGCGCCCGGGCGCTCGGGAAACTCGAAACGGTACAGCAGCTCGTCGCGCAGGCCGCGTGCGCGGCCGCCGATCATGTAGCGCACGTGCAGCTTGGCCGTCTCGTTCTCGCTCATGTCGGTGACGGTGTAGCCGCCGCCGCGCAGGGACTGGATGACTTCGTCCTTCTCGCTGCGGCCGCGCGCGAGGCCGAAACTGACGAACACGTGCGCGGCGTCGCCGCTTTCGTAGCGATAGTTGAACTCGGTGATGCTGCGCCGGCCGAGGACCTCGCAGAACTGCCGGAAGCTCCCGGGCCGCTCCGGAATGGTGACCGCGAGCAGCGCTTCGCGCTCCCCGCCGAGGTCGGCGCGTTCCGCCACGTGCCGCAGTCGATCGAAATTGATGTTGGCGCCACTGGTGATGGCTGCGAGCCGCTTCCCGCGCCAGTGCTCGCGTGCAGCCACCTTCTTCAGGCCCGCGACCGCGAGCGCTCCGGCGGGCTCGACGATCGAGCGCGTGTCCTCGAATACATCCTGGATGGCGGCGCAGATTTCGTCGTTGTCCAGCAGCACGACCTCGTCGACATGCTGCCGGCACAGCGCGAAGGTCTCCTCACCCACACGCTTGACGGCCACGCCGTCGGCGAAGATTCCGACTCTCTCGAGCGTCACGCGCTGGCCGGCCTTCAGCGACTCATACATACATGCGGCGTCTTCCGGCTCCACGCCGACGATCCGAATGCCCGGATAGAGATACTTCAGATAGACGGACATTCCGGCGATGAGCCCGCCGCCGCCGATGGGCACGAACACCGCGTCCAAATGCCCCCCCGTCTGGCGCGCCAACTCCACGGCGATCGTGCCCTGGCCCGCGATCACATCGGGATCGTCGAATGGATGGACGAACACCATGTTGCGCTCGCGGGCCAGCACGAGCGCGTGCTCGAACGCCGAATCGTAATCGTCACCGTGCAGCACGACCTCGCCGCCGAGGTCGTCGACCGCTTGAGTCTTGATCCGGGGAGTTGTCTGCGGCATCACGATCACGGCCTTGATCTGGCGCCGGCGTGCCGCGAGCGCCACGCCCTGGGCGTGGTTGCCCGCCGAGGCGCATACCACGCCGCGGCCGGCCGCCGAGTCGGAGAGTCTCGAGATGCGGTTGTATGCCCCGCGCAGCTTGAAGGAGAACACCGGCTGGAGATCCTCGCGCTTCAGCAGCACATGGTTGTCGATGCGGCGTGAGAGACGCGGCGCGGGGTCGAGGGGCGATTCGATGGCGACGTCGTAGACGCGCGCCTTGAGGATCTGCTCGATGTAGGGGCTAACCATGAGTGCTCAGGCGTTGAGGAAGTCCTGGATGGCGGCGGCGATCGACTGTGGCGCCGATTCGAACAGCGCCACGCCGCCCGGCAGTGGCCGGCGCGAGTGTGCCGGCAGATCCTCGATCAGCGCGCCGAAGCCGCCCGGCCACTCGCTCGAGTGCAACAGAAGCAGCGGTTGCGCGGTCTGGCGCAGCCGCTCGCGCAGCGGATACTCCCGCTCGGCGGCGGCCGCGGCGGCGGCCTGCGCGCCATTGAGCAATCGCTCGGCGCACGCGGTCAGGGTGCTCGCCAGGGGCGCGTCGGGGCCGCAGTCCGCACGTGCGCCGGACCAAGCGTGCAGGACGTAGGCTTCGGCGAGTTCGGCCGATTGCGGCTGATCGCCCATATCGGCGATGGGCAGTGCGGCGATGACCACCCGCCTGACGGCGGGTCGGGTTGCGGCAAGCTCCAGGGCGACCAGGGCGCCGAAGCCGCAACCGACGACGTCGATCTGGCGCAGGCGCATCAGTTCGATGAAATCCCCGATCGCTGCGGTGTGCTCGGCGAGCGAGAGGGTCGCAGCCGCATCCGACGCGCCGAATCCCGGCAAGTCGGGAGCGAATGCCGAGCGGTTTTGGCCTATCCGGGAGAGCAGGCCCGCAAACATGCGGCCCGAGAATGGTGCGGCATGCAGCGCCAGCACCGGTGTGCCTTCCTCGAAGCCGCCACCGGCCGGTATCGCCTGATGAACGTGCAATTGACCGTAGCGGCACTCGAAATAGCCGCGTCTGATGCGTGCCGCGGCGAGGGCGGCCGGTTGAGGCGGGGGCGTCGTACGTTTCGCCATGGTGTAAGCCACATTGTGCCCGAGGCGGCAATCAGGATTAAGCTATTTTGGCGGCTGTGAGCGCCGCGCGAGGTCCCGCCATGCGCAATCTCGAAGTCAGAATCCGCAGCATCGCGGCCTCCGCCTGGGATCTCGCGGTGGTGCCGGGGGACATCCCGCAGCTGACCAACGGCGGCATCCTCTGCAAGGCCCGATGGCTGACCGCCGATCCCGTCCGCGCGGCTTTCCCGCCGCCGCGCCCGGCCCTTCCGGGCGAGGTTGTTCCGGCGCTCGGAGTCTGCGAGGTCATCGCATCACGCAATGATGTGTTCAACGTCGGGCAACTCGTCGTGCTCGAGTGTGGCTTGAGCGAGATGTGCGTGTCCGACGGCCGGGGCGTCTGGGCGCTGCATCCGGGCCAGTCACCCGTGTCGACCGCGCTCGGTCTGCTCGGTCCGCCCGGAATGACCGCCTACTTCGCGCTCACCGACGTCGCGGCTGTGCGCGGGGGCGACACGGTGCTGGTCGGAGCCGCATCCAGTGTGCCGGGCGCCATGGCCGGGCAGGTTGCGGTGCTCAAAGGCGCGCGCGCGATTGGCATCGAGGACACGTCCGAGAAGTGCGTCTGGGCCGTACGGCACGGGGGATTCTCGGCCTGTATCAATCGGCGCAGCGAATCGCTGAATGACCGGCTCTGGCAGCTCGCACCGCAGGGCTTCGATATCTTTTTCGACACCACGGACGAATGGCTCGGGGTCCTGCTGCGCGGGCAGCACCTCGCCCCGGGTGCACGCGTGGTGAGCTGCACACGGCCGGGATCGGGGCCGCAGGGCCGTACACCGGGACAAGGCGGAATCCGCATCGCCTATCTCGATCCGGCCGGCTACCAAGTGCGCCGGGGGGCGTTTCTGAAGGACGCGATTGCCTGGTACGGTGCGGGCCGGCTGACCTGCCGCGAGGACATCGCCGAGGGGATCGAGAGGGCGCCCGAACAGCTCGGCCGCGCCCTGCGCGGCGAGTGTTTCGGCAACCCGCTGATAAAACTCTGACGAGCCGCGAAGGGCGATCCGGAGTGTCCCCGGCCGAGCGGCGCTCAGCGCCGCCGTGCCTTCGAGCGCCCGCCGCGGACGGCGGTTTTCGCCTTGCCGGCCGGCCGTCTGCCGCCGGGACGTCTGTTGGCGACCGTCTTGTGCACTGTGGACCGGCGGGTTGCCGGCTTGGCGGCGTGCTGTTTGCCGGCCGGGCGGCGCTTGGCGGCCGTCTTGTGCACCGTGGACCGGCGGGTTGTCGGCTTGGCGGCGTGCTGTTTGCCGGTCGGGCGGCGCTTGGCGGCCGTCTTGCGTGCCGAGGACCGGCGGGCAGCCGCTTGAGCGGCCGTTCTGGCGGTGGTCCGCTTGGCGCGTGGTGTCGCTGCGCCGCGCGCGGCCTTCTTGGCGGAAACCTTTCGGGCGGGTGTTTGCCGGTCGGGCGCTGCCGTACCCGCCGGCTTTTTCGCTGGCGCGACCGTGGCGGGAGACTTCCGGGGGCGCGCAGCTCGCCGAGTACGGGCAGCGGGCGGCGTCGTGCCCGCCCCTGGTGTGCCTCTGGCCCGCTCGTGCAGCGCGATGGCGCCGCCTTGCGGATCCAGGATGTGCGCCACGCGGTCGCCGCCCGGTACCACATGCGGCTCGTGCACGATGCGGCCACCGTATGCTTTGACTGCCGCGATCGTCTCGTCCAGGGATTTCACCTGCACGTAGCTCAGCCAGAGCGGCGGCTTGGACGGATCCTGCATGACATACATGCCGCCGATCGGCACGCCGGCGTGCTCGATGACCTGATACCGGCCACCGGCACCCATCTCGTGCACGGGCCCACGGGTCCAGCCGAACAGCTGCGCATAGAATGCCAGTGCGCCCTGCGGATCGATCGTCGCGAGCTCGTGCCAGGAGAAGTGCCCCGCGGGTTCCGCCTGCACGCCTTCCGGCGTCGGCATCGCCGGCGCGAATACCGCGAACGCCGCGCCTTGGGGATCGGAGAGCACCGCGAACCGACCGATGCCGGGGATGTCGGTCGGGGCTTTGAGGAGCTTGCCGCCGAGCCGCTGAGCCGCCTCGGCGGTCGCGTCGACGTCGGGGGCGCCGATATAAACCAGCCAGCTCGGCGGCGTGCTCTGTTCCCGCGCCGTATCAGGCTGAGGCATCAAGCCCGCGACGCCCCATCGGCCGCTCATGTACAGCGTGTAGCCTGGCACGGTGGAGGCCTCGCTGCTCCAGGGGAAAGCGCGCGCGTAGAAATCCGCCGCGCCCTGGATGTTCGGAGTCATCAACTCGTGCCAGATGAACTTGCCTCGAAGGTCGGCTTGACTCATGGCCAGGTCCCCTTGGGTAAATCGGGCTGCGTCGCGGTTGGTGTGATTGGGCGGCACCGGTAACGGCGGCATTGTGCGCCGACACGCGCCGTTCTTCCAGGTTGGGCTCGCCGCTCAGATCTCGGGAGGGTCGGGTACGGCGAGCGTCGTGCCGAGGGCGACGAACGCGCCCTCGAACCGGCCCACCGTCCGTCCGAGACTGCGCAGCTCGGCGCCGAGGGCCAGTCGCGCCCGGCCGTGCCGCTTCAGCGTGGAGAGGAAGCGGTTCCAGGACACGGCGTCGGCGCAGCGACATTCGCCTTCGAAATCAGCGCGGATCGGTTGCAGGTATTCCATGCGGTTACGCTGGATCAGCGTCTGCGCCCGCAGGCCGCCCGCGGCCAGGCGCACGTGCAGCAGACCCCAGGCAGTCAGGATCGCGACGGTGGCGGCGCTGCCGCCGAATACGGTGCCGGTGTGATTGATGTTCGGGTCGAGGGGAGCTGTCAGGCGAACGCACTCGGGGGTCGCTTCCAGCACGCGCACGCCCAGAGCCGCTGACAGCGGAATCCGTGTGTGCAGATAGCGCTCGAGGGGCTCGGTCACCGCCCGCTCCGTGTCGCCGGCGGCTACCAGCTGCCGGTGTTCGGCATCGATGTCCAGGGTTCGGCCGGCGCCAGCGGCGCGCCGCGCTGCAGCAGCTCGATCGAGATCTGATCCGGTGAGCGCACGAACGCCATGCGTCCGTCGCGCGGCGGCCGATTGATCGTCACACCGTGGCGCTGCAGCCGCTCGCAGGCGGCATAGATGTCGTCGACGGCATAGGCGAGATGGCCGAAGTTACGTCCACCGGTGTAGGCCTGCGGGTCCCAATTGTACGTCAGCTCCACTTGCGCCGACTCGTCGCCCGGGGCCGCCAGGAATACCAGAGTGTAGCGTCCCTGCGGATACTCCTTGCGCGACAGCTCGGTCAGGCCGAGCGCGTCGCGGTAGAAGCGCAGCGAGGCATCCAAGTCCGTCACGCGCACCATGGTGTGCAGATATTTCACGGTCGCTCCTTCAGAACATCTCGGACGGCCCCGGCGGTTTGATGTCAACCTCGTGGCGCGAGGCGATGAACTCGCCGGTGATCATCTCCTCGTAGCTCTGACCGGGACCGACCATCGGGTACACGCCCGCGTCCGGATCGATCATCACCTCGAGAAAGGCGGGGCCGTTGAACCGCAGAAATTCCTCGATCACGCGCGGCACGTCCTGCTTGTGCTCCAGGCGCGTGGCATAGGGGAACCCGTCGGCCTGCGCGGCGCGAATGAAGTCCTTCTTGTGCAGCGAACGGTCGCTCGCCGAGAGCCGTCCCTTGAAGAAGAGCTTCTGCCACTGTTTGACCATGCCGTCGCCGAAATTGTTGAGCACGACGATCTTGATGGGCAGGTCGTAAGTGGTGACGGTCTCGAGCTCTCCGAGGTTCATGCGAATGCTCGAGTCGCCGTCGATATCCACCACCAGCGCCTCGGGTTGCGCCAGCTGCGCGCCGATCGCCGCGGGCAGCCCGAAGCCCATCGTGCCCATGCTGCCGGAGGTGAGCCAAAGCCGGGGACGGCGGAAATCGCAGTACTGCGCCGCCCACATCTGATGCTGACCGACTCCGGTGGTGATGATGGCCTCGCCGCCGGTCACGGCGTTGATGTGCTCGATGACCGAGTACGGCTGGATGAGCGGGCTCTCCCGGTCGTAGTTCATGGCGTGACGGCGCTTCAGCTCCGCCAGGTGCGCATGCCAGGGCGCGAGGTCCGCCTTGAATCCCGCGCGCAGTCCGTGCTCGATGAGGGTGCGCAGCGCCCCGGGCAGCAGCCCTACGTGGCTCCACTGGGCGCGCTTGACCTTGTTGATTTCCGCCCGATCGATGTCCAGATGCGCGATGCGGCGTGCGCCGCGCGCGAACTTGGCGGGTACGCCCGCGACCCGGTCGTCGAAGCGCGAGCCGAGGGCGATGAGGAAATCGCAGTCATCGACCGCGTAGTTGGCGAACGCGGTTCCATGCATGCCCAGCATGCGCATCGCGAGCGGATGCTTGGTGTCGAGGGCACCGATGCCCATCAGCGTGGTCACCACAGGAATACCGAACGCGGTCGCGAACGCGGTCAGCGCCTCGGATGCATTGCCGTGGATCAC
>JAJYFU010000101.1 GCA_021790795.1 Pseudomonadota bacterium | reverse complement strand
GTGCTGTTCATGAAGGGTACGCCGGACTTTCCGCAGTGCGGCTTCTCGGCGCGCACCGTGGCGGTGCTGCGCGCGCTCGGAGTGCCATTCAAGGCGGTCAATATCTTCGAGGACCCCGAGCTGCGCGAGGAGCTCAAGCGCTATTCGAACTGGCCGACGTATCCGCAGTTGTATGTCAACGGCGAGCTGCTCGGCGGGTGCGACATCGTGCTCGAGATGTACGACAGCGGCGAGCTGAAGAAGGCGCTGGAAAGCGCCGGCGCGACGGCCTGAGGCGCGCCGCGCCGGGAAACGGTCGAGGACACGCTCAAGTGTCCTCGACAGCGGCCGCGGCGCTCACCCAGCCGAGCGTCTCGGCGCGTGCCTGCGCTTCGGTGAAGCTCGCGCGCAGACGGTTGCAGACCAGGCAGAACAGGTCTGCGGTGCGTTCGGCGTCGTAGCGCGCCGAATGCGCGTTGCTGCGATCCCAGTCGAGCCCGGCGACCTGGACGGCCCGCGCGAGCACTGTCTGGCCGAGCGCGGCGCCCGCGAGCGTGGCGGTGTCGAAACACGAGAAGGGATGGAAGGGATTGCGCTTGATGTCCGTGCGCCTGACCGCGGCATTGACGAAGCCGAGGTCGAAAGCGGCGTTGTGCCCGACCAGGATGGCGCGCCGGCAACCGTGATTCTTGATCGCATGGCGGATTTCCCGAAAGACGCGCTGCAGCGCGTCGTGCTCGGGCAGGGCCGGGCGCAGGGGGTGATACGGGTCGATGCCGTTGATCTGCAACGCCGCCGGCTCGATGTGCGAGCCCTCGAACGGCTTGACGTGATAGCAATGGGTTGCCCCGCGCCGCAGCACTCCCTGTTCGTCGAGATCGATCAGGACCGCGGCGATTTCGAGCAGCGCATCGGTGGCGGCATTGAAGCCGCCGGTCTCCACATCGACCACGATCGGTAGAAAGCCGCGGAAACGGTTCGCCATCGCCAGCTCCGGCGCCGCAGGCGGTAACTCGGGCTGCTCGCTCATTCCAGTCGCTCCAGTCGCCAGCCGATGCGTTCCTCGGCGCGCAGCGGAATCAATTCATCGTCCCCGAACGGATAGGCGGCCGGAACGGTCCACGGCGCCTTGACCAGCCTGACGCGTCCGGTATTGCGGGGGAGGCCGTAGAAATCCGCGCCGTGCTCGGCGGCGAAACCCTCGAGCCGCTCGAGGGCGCCGATCGCCTCGAACGCCTCGGCGTACAGTTCGAGCGCGCCGTGGGCGGAGAAGATCCCGGCGCAGCCGCAGGCGCTCTCCTTGGCGGCGCGGGCGTGCGGAGCGCTGTCCGTCCCGAGGAACAGCCGAGAGCTGCCCGCCCGCACCGCGTCGCACAATGCCTCCCGGTTAGTCTCAGACTTCAGCACTGGCAGGCAGTAGTGGTGCGGACGGATGCCGCCGGCGAACAGCGCATTGCGGTTCATCAGCAGATGCTGGGGCGTTACCGTGGCCGCGATCCCCGGGCGCGCGCCCAGGACGAACTCGACGGCCGAGCGGGTCGTGATGTGCTCGAAGACGATCCGCAGGCCGGTAAAGCGCTCGGCCAGCGGCGCGAGCACCACCTCGATGAAGCGGGCCTCCCGGTCGAAGATATCGACATCGGGATCGGTGACCTCACCGTGCACCTGCAGCGTCAGCCCCGCCTCCTGCATGCGCTCCAGGACCGCGTACACGCGGCTGATTTCCGTGACGCCGGCATCCGAGTGGGTGGTCGCACCGGCAGGATAGAGCTTGAAGCCCAGCACGAATCCGCTCGCGTGGGCGCGATCGACCTCATCGGGCGGTGTTCGATCGGTCAGGTAGAGGCTCATCAGCGGATTGAAATGCGTTCCGGCGGGCACCGCCGCGAGGATGCGCGCGCGGTACTCCCGCGCCTGTTCGGTGGTGCACACCGGCGGTCGCAGGTTCGGCATGATGAGCGCGCGCGCGAAGCGCGCGGCGCTGAAGGGAACGACGGCTTCCAGCGAGCGCCCATCGCGTAGGTGCAGATGGAAATCATCGGGCTCACGCACTGTGAGGGAGAGGGGGGTCATGATGGGCGCTTCTGGAGGGACTGCAGCACATTCTGCCGCAGCAGCAGCTCGAGTGCGAAGCGCACGCCGAAGCCGGTGATTTCGCTGTTGATGTGCCCGAGTCCGCCTACGCGCGTCGCCGAGGACAGATCGACATGCGCCCAGGGGATCTCCGCCGGCACGAACCGGCCGAGGAAGCGCGCCGCCAGGATGTGATCACCCTTGCCCTCGACGGCGCATTGCAGGACGTCGGCGACCTTGCTCTCGAGGTCGGTGTCGTAATCGGCATCGAACGGAAACGGCCAGACCCGCTCGCCGCTGGCGCGGCCGGCCGCGACCATGGACTCGGTCAGGGCGGGGCGGTTGGTGAATATCCCGCTCATTCGTTCGGTGAGCGCATACACGCACGCGCCGGTGAGCGTCGCGAAGTCGATCATCAGCCGCGGGCGGGTGCGGGCCGCCAGCGCGAGCGTGTCGGCGAGAGCCATGCGTCCCTCGGCGTCAGTGTGAATCACCTGAATGGTGACGCCGTTGGCCGCTCGCACCACTTCCTGGGGCCGGTAGGCGCCCGGACCGATGTGATTCTCGCTGATCGCGAGCCACGCATCGGCGGCGATCGGTGCGCGCAATTCGGCGAGCGCGACCAGTGTGGCCAGCGCCACTGCGCTGCCGCCCATGTCGGTGTGCATCTCGAGCATGGAGCGGTGCGGTTTGAGGTTGACCCCGCCGGTGTCGAATACGATGCCCTTGCCGATCAGCGCCAGGTCCGGAGCCGCCGCCGCGCGCCGGCGGCTCGGCCGGTACCGCAGGTGCGCGATGCCCGCGTCGCGGTGCGCGTTGCCGGCCGACACGGCGAGGAATGCGTGTGCGTCGAGCCGCCGCAGCGCCGGCTCGCCGAGCCATCGCATGGTCAATCCGTGGCGGCGCGCGAGCCGCGCGATGACGGCGCGATAGCCGCTCGAGTCGAGCATGTTAGGCGGCAGCGCGGTCAACCAGCGCGCGAGGTTGGTGGCGGCGCCGCTCGCGGCCGCGTAGCGCGTATCGAGCGGCGTGTCGGCCGGAAGCACGATGCGCCGCAGGGGCGCGGCGGCCGGCGCGTCGCTCTTGAAAGCCGGCAGCTCGAACGCTTCCGCGAGCGCCGCGGCGAGCAGGGCCTCGAGCCAGGTCGCGGTCTTTGCCGGCGCTGCGAGCGCGGCCAGTCCCACGCTCTGCGGCGCCCGCGCCGCGCTCTCCTTGAGCATGCGGCCGGCGAGGCGCAATTGCTCGAACACCGATGCGTCATTGGCGAGGAAGCCGAGCACCGCCAACGTCTGGCGCCGGTTGGCAAGGGTGGTGGCGCGCACCGTGCCGGCCCTCGGCCGCGCTCGCGCGAGCAGGGCGCGCCAGCGCTGGTGCTCGGGCAAGCAGTCCACGGTCTCTCTTCCGGCAGACTCCGGCATCACCACAAGTAGGGCGTCGACCTCGCCGAATGCGCGCGCGCGCACGATTTCAGGGCGCGCGAGCGCCGCAAGCGGCGCAACAGGCGGCCCCGCGCGCCCGGATCCGCCCGGCCGTTGCTTGACCGTGGGGGATGAAACCCGGATTATTGCGCGGCTCATTGACGGACGGCTTTCGCTCGCAGGTGACGCTGGCGGCGCATCCTACTCCATTCGGCAACGGGGTTTCGCACCGGGCGTGTGCGCCGTAAGGCCCGAGGCTGCGCCACCGGGCTGAAGCGGCGGATGTCGAATCAATCGACCCTTGGGTCTCGCGGGCCGGATAACGCGAGACTACGTGTGAGATCGCATGACCGAACCGCCAAAACTTTCAGACATCGATCCGGTTGAAACCCGCGAGTGGCTCGAGTCGATCGACTCGGTGCTCAAGACCGAAGGGCCGCTGCGCGCGCACTTCCTGCTCGAGCGGCTGATCGACCACGCGCGCCGCGGCGGCGCGTATCTGCCATTCAAGGCCAATACCGCCTATGTCAACAGCATCCCGCCGGGGCGCGAGCCGGTCTATCCCGGAAACCGCGAGCTCGAGAAGCGAATCGAAGCCTACATTCGCTGGAACGCGCTCGCGATGGTGGTCGCGGCGAACCGCAAATCCTCCGAATACGGCGGACACCTGGCCAGTTACGCCTCCTCGGCGACGCTCTACGAGGTCGGCTTCAATCATTTCTGGCGTGCGGCCTCGAGCGAGCATCCCGGCGATCTGGTGTTCTTCCAGGGCCACTCCTCGCCCGGGATCTACGCGCGCGCCTATCTAGAGGGGCGTCTGAGCGAAAGTCAGCTGCAGCACTTCCGCCAGGAAGCGGGCGGTCCCGGCGAAGGGCTCTCGTCGTATCCGCATCCGTGGCTGATGCCGGATTTCTGGCAGTTCCCGACGGTCTCGATGGGGCTCGGGCCGATGCAGGCGATCTTCCAGGCCCGCTTCATCCGCTACCTGGAGCATCGCGGATTGGCTGCGCCGTCGGACCGCAAGGTCTGGGCGTTCCTCGGCGACGGCGAGATGGACGAGCCGGAGTCGATGGGCGCGCTCACCATGCCGGTGCGCGAGGGCCTGGACAACCTGGTGTTCGTCATCAACTGCAACCTCCAGCGGCTCGACGGGCCGGTGCGCGGCAACGGCAAGATCATCCAGGAGCTCGAGGCCGCTTTCCTCGGCGCCGGTTGGAATGTCATCAAGGTGCTGTGGGGCTCGCGCTGGGATCCGCTGCTCGCGCGCGACACCCAGGGTGTGCTGCGGCGGCTGATGGAAGAGTGCGTCGACGGCGAGTATCAGAATTTCAAGGCCAAGGGCGGCGCCTATACCCGCGAGCACTTCTTCGGAAAGTATCCGGAGCTGCGCGCCATGGTGGCCAACATGTCCGACGAGGAGATCTGGCGGCTCAACCGCGGCGGACACGATGCGCGCAAGGTGTATGCCGCCTACGCGGCGGCGCACGCGCACCAGGGGCAGCCCACGGTGATTCTGGCCAAGACGGTCAAGGGCTTCGGACTCGGCAAAGGCGGCGAAGGCCAGATGGTCGCGCATCAGCAGAAGAAGCTCTCCGTGGAGGATCTGCGCGCCTTCCGCGACCGCTTCCACATTCCGGTTTCGGACGAGGAGATCGAGCGGCTGCCGTTTCGTCAGCCGCCGGAGAGCTCGGCCGAGGCCGGCTATCTGCGCGAGCGGCGCGCGCGCCTGGGTGGACATCTCCCGGCGCGCCGGCGCGAGGCGCCGCCGCTGGCGGTGCCGCCGCTGGAGACGTTCTCGGCGGTGCTCGAGGGGACCGGCGAGCGCGAGATTTCGACCACGATGGCGTTCGTGCGCATCCTGACGGCGCTGCTGAAGGACAAGAGCATCGGCAAGAACATCGTGCCGATCGTGCCCGATGAGGCGCGCACCTTCGGGATGGAGGGCCTGTTCCGGCAAGTGGGCATATATTCCTCGGTCGGCCAGCTGTATACGCCGCAGGATGCCGACACGCTCATGTCCTACCGCGAGGACAAGAAGGGTCAGATCATCGAGGAGGGCATCAACGAGGCCGGCGCGCTGTGCTCGTGGATCGCCGCCGGCACCGCCTACAGCAACCATGGCATCAACATGGTGCCGTTCTACGTCTTCTACTCGATGTTCGGCTTCCAACGGGTCGGGGATTTCATCTGGGCGGCCGGCGATCAGCAGGTGCGCGGCTTTCTCGTCGGCGCCACCGCCGGGCGCACGACGCTCGCGGGCGAGGGCCTGCAGCACCAGGACGGCCATAGCCAGCTGGTGGCCACCACCGTTCCGAATTGCGTCGCCTACGACCCGGCCTTCGGCTACGAGCTGGCGGTGATCATCCAGGACGGCATGCGGCGCATGTATGTGGAGCAGGAAGGGATTTTCTACTACATCACCACGATGAACGAGAACTACCCGCAGCCGGCGCTGCCGAAGGGGGCCGAGGCGGGCATCCTCAAGGGCGCCTACCGGTTGCTCGCGGCCGGCAAGGGTGGTGGTGGGAAGCTTCGCGCGACGCTGCTCGGCTCCGGCACCATTCTGCGCGAGTGTCTCGCCGCGGCGGCGCTGCTCGAGGCCGACTACGGCGTGCGGGCCGAGGTGTTCTCGGTCACCAGCTTCAGCGAGCTGCGCCGCGAGGCGCTCGAGTGCGAGCGCTGGAATATGCTGCACGCGGGCAAGCCGCCCCGCACGCCCTATGTGCGCGAGTGCTTCGCCGAGGTTAAGGGTCCGTGCATCGCCGCGACCGATTACATGCGCGCCGTCGCCGACCAGATCCGCGAATGGATGCCGGGGCGCTACGTGACGCTCGGCACGGACGGGTACGGGCGCTCCGACTCGCGCGCCGCGCTGCGCCGGCACTTCGAAGTCGACCGTAACTACATCACAGTGGCGACGCTCAAGGCGCTGGCCGATGAGGGCAAGATCGAGCCAAAGGTGGTTAGCGCCGCGATGGACAAGCTCGGACTGAGTGCCGAGAAGCCCGTTCCCTGGAAAGTCTGAAAGCGCAAGGCGAGAACGCGATGAGCGCCGCAGAGAGCCTCGTAGAAGTACGCGTGCCCGACATGGGCAATTTCAAGGACGTCGCCGTCATCGACGTGCTCGTCAAGGCGGGTGAGCGCATCGAAGCCGAGGCGCCCCTGGTGACGCTGGAGACGGAAAAGGCGACCATGGATGTGCCCTCGACCGCCGCCGGGGTGGTCGAGAAGCTGCACATCGCTAAGGGCAGCACGGTCTCGGCGGGCGATCTCGTGGCGACCGTCCGCAGCAGCGGCGCCGCGGCCGCGCAGGCAGCGCCTCCCTCCGCGCCGGCGGCTGAGCCGCGCAGCGGCGCGCAATCCGGCGAGGACAGCGGGTCTGGGCAGCGTTCCGGCAAGGACGTGCCCGCGGCCTCAACGGCGCCCGTCACCACTGCGCCGCCGCAACCGGCTCCCGCGGCGCAAGCGCCGAGCCCGATGCCGCCGCTGATCGACGAGCCGGGGTTCTCTCGCGCCCATGCCGGCCCCAGCGCGCGCAAATTCGCCCGCGAACTCGGCGTGGATCTGACACATGTGACCGGCAGCGGAACGAAGGGCCGCATCACGCACGACGACATCAAGGCGTTCGTGAAGGGCGCGCTCGCGGCGCCGGGCGGTGGCGGCGCCCTGCCGGCGGTGCCGGTGGTCGATTTCGCCGCTTTCGGGCCGGTCGAGGCGCAGCCGCTCACGCGGATCCAACGTATCTCCGGACCCCGCCTGCACGCCAGTTGGGTCAATGTTCCGCACGTCACGCAATTCGACGAGGCGGACATCACCGACCTCGAGACATTGCGGACGAAGCTCAAGGACGGCGCGGCCGAGCGCGGCATCAAGCTGACACCTCTGGCGTTCATCGTGCGGGCTTGCGTCAAGGCGCTGAAGGCGTTCCCGACGTTCAATGCCTCGCTCGATACCGCAGGCGCGAATCTCGTCCTCAAGAAGTATGTGCACATCGGTTTTGCCGCCGACACGCCCAATGGCCTGATGGTGCCGGTGCTGCGCGACGCCGACCGGCAGGACGTCTACGAGGTGGCGCGTCAGCTCGGGGAACTCTCGGGCGCGGCGCGCGCCGGCAAGCTGACCGCGGCACAGATGCAGGGCGGCTCCTTCACCATCTCCAGTCTCGGGGGCATCGGCGGTACCGCGTTCACCCCCATCATCAATGCGCCGGAGGTCGCGATCCTCGGCGTGTCCCGCTCCTCCTACAAGCCGCTGTACCGAGACGGTCAGTTCGTGCCGCGTCTGATGCTGCCGCTGTCGCTCTCTTATGACCATCGGGTCATCGACGGCGCGGCCGCGGCGCGCTTCACCACGTTCCTGGCCGAGACCCTGGCCGATGCGCAGGCGCTGGTCGAGGCGGTGCCGTGAGCCGCGTCGATCTGGTGGTGCCGGATCTCGGCAATTTCGGTGATGTGGCGGTGGTCGAAGTGCTGGTCAAGGCCGGGGACCGGATCGAAGTCGACACTCCGCTGCTGACGCTGGAGACGGACAAGGCGTCAATGGATGTGCCGGCCACGGCCGCGGGCGTACTCGCCGAGGTGATCGTCAAGGCGGGCGATAAGGTTTCCAAGGGCTCGCTGATCGCGCGCATGGACCTCGAGGGAGGCACCGCCCAGGCGGCAGCCGGCGATGCATCCGCGGAAAAGCGTGCGGCTCCGCCTCCTCGCGCGGCCGCCGCGGCGGCGGGCGAACCCGCAGCGCAATCCGCGCCGGCGCGAAAGACGTCTGCGCCCTCGGGCGCGCCGCCGGCGGCTGCCGGCCCGGACACCGGCTTCGATCGCTCCACCCAGCTTCTCGTGCTGGGATCGGGACCGGGCGGCTACACGGCGGCCTTCCGGGCGGCGGATCTTGGCTTGCGCGTGACTCTGGTGGAGCGCTCGGCCAGGCTCGGCGGAGTCTGTCTGAACGTGGGCTGTATTCCGTCCAAGGCGCTGCTGCATGCCGCGAAGGTGATCGAGGAAGCGCATGAGATGGCGGCGCATGGCATCACCTTCGGGACGCCGACGATCGACCGGGCGAAGCTTCGCGGGTGGAAAAACTCGGTGGTGGGCAAGCTCACCGGCGGCCTCACCCTGCTGGCCAAGCAACGCAAGGTCGATGTCGTGCGGGGCGTCGGCCGGTTCGTCGGTCCCAACGTCGTCGAAGTGACCGGGACCGAGGGCACCGAGCGCATCCGCTTCGAGCAATGCATCATCGCTGCCGGGTCCGAGGCCGTCCGGCTGCCGGGCCTGCCCGATGACCCGCGGGTGATCGACTCCAGCGGCGCGCTCGAGATCGAGCCGTTCACCGGCCCGATGTTGGTCATCGGCGGAGGCATCATCGGCCTGGAGATGGCCTGCGTGTACGAGGCGCTCGGCACGCCGGTCAGCGTGGTCGAGCTGACGGGGCAACTGATGCCGGGATGCGATCCGGATCTGGTGCGGCCGCTCGAGCGGCGGGTTCGCGCGCGCTACGCGCAGATACTGCTGAACACGAAGGTGACGCGTGTCGAGGCGCTCGAGGCGGGCCTGCGGGTGAGCTTCGAAGGCGAGAAGGCGCCGCCGCCGACGACCTACGATCG
>JAJYFU010000020.1 GCA_021790795.1 Pseudomonadota bacterium | reverse complement strand
CGGATCCCATTGCCGGACAGGCGGTGAAGGCCTTCGTCGAGCTGAAATCCGGCTTCGTCGCGGACGAGGCGCTGCGCCGCAAGATCATGGGACATGCCCGCCGGCAGCTCGGAGCGGCCGTGGCCCCACGGGAGATCGCCTTCAAGGAGAGTCTGCCTCGCACCCGCAGCGGCAAGATCATGCGCCGTCTCCTGCGCGCACGGGAGCTGGGGCTCCCGGAAGGGGATCTCTCGACGCTCGAGGGAAAGGCGTGAGCGCCGGTACCGAAGTCGCGCTCACCCGGGAGCACGGCCTGGAGCTTCTGCGGGAGATGATGCGCATTCGCGGCTTCGAGGACCGGTGTTATCAACTGTACGGGGAGGCGAAGATTCGCGGATTCCTGCACCTGTATAACGGGGAGGAAGCCGTCGCGGTCGGCGCCATGCGCGCGTTACGCCCCGGCGATGCCATCGTTTCCACCTATCGGGAGCATGGCCATGCGCTTGCGCGCGGCATCCCCATGAACAAAATCATGGCGGAGCTGTTCGGCAGGCAGACCGGCTGCAGCCGCGGTCGGGGAGGCTCGATGCATATCTTCGACGCTTCCCGGCGATTTTACGGCGGCAACGCCATCGTGGCCGGTGGTTTGCCCATCGCCGCCGGTCTTGCGCTCGCGCAACAACTCCAGCGCCAGAGCGACATCACCGCCTGCTTCTTCGGCGACGGCGCCGTCGCCGAGGGAGAATTCCACGAGACGCTCAATCTCGCGTCCATATGGAAGCTACCGGTCCTCTTCCTCTGCGAGAACAATCTGTACGCGATGGGCACGGCGCTCGAGCGTGCGCAGGCGGAAACGGACATCGCCGCCAAGGCCCGCGCGTATCGCATCGAGTCGACCGCGGTGGACGGCATGGATGTCTCGTCCGTCGAGCATGCGGTCAACAACGCCGCGGATAAGATCCGCAATCAGGGCGGTCCGGCCTTCCTCGAGATGCGCACCTACCGCTTCCGCGCCCACTCGATGTTCGATCCGCAGCTCTACCGCGAGAAGTCGGAGATCGAGGCGTGGCGGAAGAAGGGACCGATCGTAACGCTCACCACGCGCATGAAAGCCCTCGGCCTGATGACCGAAGAGGATTATCGGCGCCTCGAGGACGATGCCGCGTCCGAAATCGACGCGGCCGTGCAGTTTGCCGACAGTTCCCCGTGGGAGCCGGCGGCTGATCTGGAGCGATTCGTGTATGCCGAGCGCGCCTCCTGAGGCTCAAGCCCGCCTGAGCTATCGCGACGCCGTGCGCGAGGCGATTCGCTGCGCGCTGCGCGGCGATCCACGGACTTTTCTCATGGGCGAGGACGTGGGCCGCTATGGCGGAAGCTACGCGGTAAGCAAAGGGTTGCTCGAGGAATTCGGGGACGAGCGCATCCGGGATACCCCGCTTTCGGAGTCCGCGTTCGTCGGCGCGGGAATTGGCGCGGCGCTCGCCGGCCTGCGCCCCATCGTCGAGGTCATGACGGTCAACTTCAGTCTGCTCGCTCTCGATCAGATCGTGAACAACGCCGCGACGCTGAGCCATATGTCCGGCGGACAGCTCAATGTCCCGGTCGTCATCCGCCTCGCCACGGGGGCCGGGCGTCAGCTCGCCGCCCAACACTCCCACAGCCTGGAGGGCTGGTATGCCCATATCCCGGGACTTCGGATTGCGGTGCCCGCCACCATCGACGATGCCCGCTATATGCTGGCCGCTGCCCTCGAATCCCCGGATCCGGTGCTGCTGTTCGAGCACCTGTATCTCTACAACATGGAAGGCTCCCTAACTCCCGGGATCGAGCGGGTCGATCTCGAGCACGCGGCCATCCGTCGGCCCGGCCGCGATGTCACGCTCATCACCTACGGGTGGAGTCTGTACAAGTGTCTCGAGGCCGCCACGACCCTCGCCTCGGAGGGTATCCAGGCGGAGGTTCTCGATTTGCGCACGCTCCGCCCGCTTGACGATGCGACCATCGTATCGAGCGTGCGCCGCACGCGCCACGCCGTCATCGTGGATGAGGGCTGGCGCAGCGGCAGCCTCTCGGCTGAAGTGACCACCCGACTCGTCGAACAGGCGTTCTATGAACTCGACGCGCCCGTGGCGCGCGTGTGCACGGCGGAGGTTCCCGTACCATACGCCAAGCATCTCGAGGAGACCGCACTGCCGAGTGCCGCGAGAATCGCCAGCGCGGTGCGCGAAATGCTGACCCGCGGCGGGAGTGCCTGATGCGAAGCGAATTCCGCCTGCCATCACTCGGCGCGGACATGGAGCGCGCGAGACTGACCCAGTGGCTCAAGCAGCCGGGCGAGCAGATCCGGCCCGGCGAGCCGCTGGCGACCGTGGAGACGACCAAGGGACTGATCGATATCGAGTCATACGATGACGGACGACTGGTGGAGCACCTCGTGCAACCCGGCACCGAAATCCCGGTCGGCGCCGCACTCGCCATAATCGAGACCGAAGGCGTCTCGCGCGCGCCGCCGACACCGACACCGAGCGCGCCGCGGCCGCGTTCCCCGCAACCGGTTGGAGCGGCGGTCGAATCCCCGATGACCGCGCCTTCCTCGGCACCCGCCGCCCCGCCTGTCGCGGCGCAAGCGCCTGCAGGCATCTCACCGGCGGCGCGCCGCCGTGCTCGAGAGCTCGGCATCGCGCTCGAGGATCTCGCCACTGCCGCCGCCGGCGGCGTCGTGCACATCAAGGACGTCGAGAAGCAGGCTGCGAAGACTCCCGCCGTGCCCACCGATGCGCAAGCGGTCATGCGCGCGTCGATCGGCGCCGCAATGGCCCGCGCCAAGCGTGAAATCCCCCACTACTATCTCGGACACAGCCTCGATTTCGGCCCGGCACGCGCCTGGTTGACCCAATACAACGCGCCGCTTCCCGTGAAAGACAGGCTGATCGAGGCCGTGCTCGTCACGAAGGCCGTGGCGCTCGCCGCGGCGCGCATCGAAGGCTTCAACGGATACTTCCGCGGCGGCCGCTTCGTGCCCTCCGCCACCGTGCACGTCGGCGCGGCGATCGCCGTTCGCGGCGGCGGGCTGGTCGCCCCTGCATTGCTGGATGCCGATCAGAAAGACCTCGCCACGTTGATGCGCGACTTCAGCGCGCTCGTAACGCGAGTACGCGCGGGGCACCTGCGCTCCGGCGAGTTCACCGCGGCCACGATCACCGTCACGAGCCTCGGCGGTGACGGTATCGACGTCCTCTATCCCATCATCAATCCCCCGCAAGTCGCGATCGTCGGCGCCGGAGCGATCCGCGATCAGGCATGGGTCCAGAATGGACAAATCATCGTGCGGCCGATTCTGGTCCTGACGCTCGCGGCAGACCATCGGGTCACCGACGGAAGGGTCGGCTCGCGCTTCCTGCGCACCATCGCCGACTTGCTCGCTCATCCGCAATCTCTCTGAGCGGAGGATCCTGCCCGTGGACTCGAGTGAAATCCGTACCAAACTGCTCTCCCTCCTGGCGAGCGTGGCGCCCGATATCGAACCGGACCGCGTCGACCCGGGGCGCAATCTGCGTGACCAATTCGATTTCGACTCGATGGACGCCCTGCACTTCGCCACCGCGGTCAGCGAGACCTTCGGAATCGCGATCGCCGAGACCGACTACTCCCAGCTTGCCAGCCTGACCGCCGCGGAGCAGTTCGTACAAGCGCAACTCGCCGCGAAGCCCGAAACCCCGCCGCGGACCGTCTCCCCGAGCGAATGAGGGTGCATGCATGACCGGAATCACATTGAGTCCCGAGCAGATCCGCAGGGCGCCGCCCCCCTACGCCCGCGAAGCCGCCGCGGCCGGCACGTCCTTCTTCAGTTCCCCCCCGGACGCGGCGCTGCCCAGATCCCGCTTGGGCCGCAGCAGCTCATCGAGCGCCGCCCGATCAACCACCTCGCGCACCAGCAACAGCTTGGCAAGACCCTCCAGAACGTCGCGTTGCGCGCCGAGCGTCTCCGCAACGCGATCATGCGCCTCCCTGATCAGCCGTCCAACCTCCTCGTCGATGATCCTTGCGGTCTCCTCACTGTAGGTGACCTGTTGGGGTGCTTGCGGCACCGCCAGATAAGCCCCGGGACGCGCCGCATCGAAAGCGACCTGTCCGAGACGCTCGCTCATGCCGTACTGCGTGATCATGTGCCGCGCCATGTCCGTTGCGCGCTGCAGGTCATCCTGCGCACCGGTCGAGACATCGCCGTACACCAGCTCCTCGGCGACACGGCCGCCGAGCAGGACATCCAACCGATCGAGCAGTTCGCTGCGCTTCAACAGGTACCGCTCCTCGGTAGGCAGTTGCATCGTGTAACCCAGCGCACCGATTCCGCGGGGAATGATCGAGATCTTGCTGACGCGGTCGGCATGCGGGCGGCTCTCAGCAACGAGAGCGTGTCCGGCCTCGTGGTAGGCGACCGTTTCCTTTTCCTTGGGATTCATGACTCGGTTGCGCTTCTCGAGACCTGCAACGACCCGCTCGATCGCCTCGTCAAAATCCATGGCCTCCACCGCCTTCTTATTCTCCCGAGCGGCGTGCAACGCCGCTTCATTGACGATGTTCGCCAGATCCGCGCCGGCGAAGCCCGGGGTCTTCGCCGCGACGACGGCCAAATCCACGTCCGGACCGAGCACGACGTCTTTGGCATGAACCTTGAGTATCGCCTCCCGTCCCTTGATATCCGGTCGATCGATCGCCACGTGCCGATCGAACCGGCCCGGACGCAACAACGCCGGATCGAGGATCTCCGGTCGGTTCGTCGCGGCCAGGATGATGACCCCGTTCTGGGAATCGAATCCATCCATTTGCACCAGGAGCTGATTCAGCGTCTGCTCCCGCTCGTCGTTGCCGGTCAGGCCGCCGACCCCCCGGGCCTTGCCAAGCGCGTCGAGTTCATCGATGAAAATGATGCATGGCGCCCGCTGCTGCGCCTGTGCGAACAGATCACGCACCCGCGCCGCACCCACGCCGACGAACATCTCGACGAATTCCGAGCCACTGATGGACAGGAACGGCACGCCGGCCTCCCCCGCCACCGCCTTTGCCAGCAGCGTCTTGCCCGTACCCGGCGCACCCACGATCAGCACGCCCTTGGGGATCTTCCCGCCCAGGCCGCGAAAGCGCTCCGGCGTGCGCAGGAATTGCACCACTTCCTCCAGCTCCTGCTTCGCCTCATCGATCCCGGCGACATCCGCAAAACGCACACCGGTCGTCGATTCGACATAGACCTTCGCCTTGCTCTGCCCGATGCCCATGGTCAGATTCGCACCTGGACCGCGGCGCATCAGCCAGATCCACACGAGCACGAGCACTCCGATCGGCAGGATCCAGCCGAGAAGACTGCGCAACCAGATGTTCTGCGCGACTCCCGAATAGCGGACGTGCGCCGCCTGAAGCTGCGCGGTGAGCTCTGGATCGTCGACGCGCTCGGTCTCGATCTCACGAACGTCCGATTTCACCGCTGACCGCCGCGCCATCAGCCGGCTGTAATCGTCGGGCGCAAGCAGGCCCTTCGCTCCGTTGATGTCAATCCGCGCATCGATCGTGCTCGGCCCAACCTTGGCCTCGCGTACCTTCCCCGCGGCGAGCAATGTCTTGAACTCGCTGTATGGAATGGCGACGACCTGCGACGGAGCAAAGTAGAACTCCATCGCAAATATCAGCCCCGCGAGCACCAGCCAGTACCACGGCGGCACCATGAACTTCGGCCCGGTCCGCCCGAGCTTACCGTCTTTTCGAGGATCCGAGCTTCCGAGCTTCGGACCCCCGCGTACATTCGGCGCACCCGGACCGTCTGGTTCCATGCCGCAGATATATCCGATTGCCGCACGGCCACCAATCGCGCGACCGCGAAGCCAGTTCGTGGTGATTGCGTATGTGACTCTCGGCATGCGCGCCCAAGCACCCCGGGATCCTCCCGCAGGCGCCGCACCCTCATCCCGAGATGACCCCATTCGCCTTACCTGCCGACGGCCATCGGTCGCGCCGCCCGCCTTGTCAACGCTGTGATGGCCGCCTCCAGCATCCCCACGCCGGCACCGCAACACCCTGAAAAATCAGCGTCTTCCCGCGCATATCTGCTTCCCCGCCGCACGCTGTCACAAGGCCGCAACCCTCCGGCAACCCGGGCGTCACACACCGCAATTACGGTTGCGACGCTCCGACCCGCCACGCGACAACGAGGTCTCATATGAATCACCGTGTGCGAGCAGCCGTGCAACTGATTCTCGGTCCGGTGCTGTTGACCGGTGCCTTCCCGGCTCATGCGGCGCCGAATGCCACGCCTCTGGCACCCGCGCCCGCCGCCGCCCTCCGGCTCCCGAAACCCGTCCCCGACACCTCCGCGGTGCTCAGGTCCGTCACCATTCAGGGCTACCGGGACTTCACCAGTCAAGTTCTCACGCCGAAACAACTGCGGAATTCCTCGCAACCCGCCGAATCCGTCACGCGCTCGATGATTTCCCTCTTCGGACCCGACGCCGGCGGCACCCAGGCGCTCACCGCGCTGCCGAACGTCTACGTCTCGGGAACCGATAATTTCAGCGCCACCGGACGTCAGCAGATCTCCATTCGTGGCATCAAAGTCGGCTACAACAGCATTCCCGGCGACCTGGAGACAAACGCCATAACCGCCGAGTTCGACGGCGTCCCTCTCAACAGTCTGAGCCAAGGCACCGGCTGGCATTCCGTAGAGATCCCGCTGGGAGTGCTTATGTCGGGGGAGAACGTCATCGTTGGTCCCGGCAACCCTCGCGAACGCTGGTACAACAGCCTCGGCGGAACCATCGACTTCATTCCAGTGCAGCCCGCGCCGCGCGCGGGGGGCAAGGTGATGCTCGCCGGCGGCAGCTCCGAGACACTCGACTCTTCCGCCGTCTACAACACCGGAGCAATTCACGGCTGGTCAACCGTGTTCGGTATCGCATCGGGACGCAGCAAGTCCATCCGCACCACTCCGGACAGTCTCCCCGCGGACACCGAGGAGGCTTACATCAAGACGCGAAAACTTATCGACGCCGGCTCCGTCAGCTTCGGCGCCTATTACCAGCGCAACCACGAATGGCGTCCGAACATGATTCCCCTCAGCCCCGTTCCGCTGGTCGATTCCGGGGGCTTGGGCATCGGCACGCCCTACAGTCAGCGGACGAGCGGCTTCTATGCGACGCTGCCGCGCACGGTGTGGCACAAGACCATCCTGATCAACAACTGGCTGCTCTGGTCCCACTTGCACCTTACATTATCCCGGAACATGAAAATGTCGAACATGATCTGGGTCCGCATCGGCAAGGTGCGCCACTTGCGGGCGAACAACTATCTGCTTCCGGCCAATCCCCTCTACGCCCTGTACGGCAACCCGACCAATTACGAGCACTACATCGAGCGCTCGAAGACTTTCGGCGATCGGCTCGCATTCGACGAGCGGTTCGACCGCATGGACACCCTGAGTTTCGGCGGCTATCTCGTCGCCGCCCGAGCAAAAAGCGATTACCAGGGCTATTCCACTTTTGACGGCAGCTCCCTGGCTCGCCCCGAGCAGACTGATTTCAATACGACGACCAGCGTCTATTGGGCCGCGTTCCTGCAGGACGACTTCCGGCCGATTCCGCGCTTGAAGATCGTTCCCGGGATCCGCATCGTCCAGTTCATCACCGATTTTTCGAACATGAGCCCGACGCAGGTGTGTCTCGAGTACCACATCACCGACGGCAGCTGCGCATACGGCCAGCCCGGTCCGAGTTTCGGGCCCGGAGGCTTGATCAGCGTCAACGGCAAGACCTTCGCATTCAGCGGCTACGACAAGAGCCCCGATGAATCGACGGATTTCGTCCGCCTCGAGCCCTCGATCGGCGTCAATTACGAGCTCGTCCGTGATCTAAATCTCTTTGGCAATTTCTCGATCACCCGTCACAACCCAAATTCCGGGAACCTCGACCAGTATCCGCTCAACCTGGCATCACTGAGACCCGCGCGGGCCGAGGAATACGACGTGGGAGCGCGCTACGCCGCACCGCGCCTCGGAGCGATGCGGGATGTCTATGCTTCCGTCGACTATTTCCATTCGCTGATGAGCGATGAGACGCTCACGTACTCGACGGCCCAAAACCCCAATGTGATCTATTTCGGCTATGGCTCGGCGACGCTCAAGGGTGTCGATCTGTCCCTTCGCGCCGCGTTCAGCCGCCATTGGAGCGGCTTCGCAAATTTCGGCTATTTGAGCAGCCGCTGGAACGAGTTCACCTCCGCCGTGAGCCCGGCTGGACCGCAACCCACCGGCTATGGCTTGCCGGTGCCGAACTCCCCGAAAGAGACGCTCAATGCCGGGGTCACCTACCGGTTCCGCCTGCCCACCGCCCGGGTACGTGCCACGCTATGGGATCAATACGTCGGCACGCGGTACCTATTCAACAAGAATACCGGACTGCCGTCGACGCTGACCAATCCCGCATACGATCTCGTGAACGTGTCGGTCTGGGCGCGGACCGGCTGGTTCAACTCGCTCATACCGGGCGTCCGCGGCAGCACCATCTCGGTGCAGTTGCTCAATCTGGCGAACAAGGCTTACAACTCCACAGAATACGTCAGCTCGGGTGGTTATTTCCAGACCCCGACGGGCGGCTACGTCATCGCCAATCCGGGCGCTCCGCGACTGGTCTATGCCTCGCTTTCAGTCAGTTTTTAGGCCCTCGAGGCTCGCTCGGTCCCACGCCGGCCTTCGAGCTCGGCCACGCATGCTCACGGCGCACAGGGACGCGCCGGGGCTGCCGGCCCCCCCGAAGAGCGTTCACCCTCTCGGCAGGGGCAATCACCCGCCAAGGATCCCTGGCGCGCCGAACGATTACATCGCGCGGCGCATACCGCCCCGTTACGCCGAAACGGTGCGTCAGCGCGTAAGCCATCCACGGGCGCGCACAGTGGCAACCGCATAGGGAAAGATCCAAATGAGCGCGATCGACGAGTAATACGCGTATAGCACGCCGTATATGAAGTGGAACGACCGCTCCGTGCGCAAATAGTAGAGCACTTGGAACAGTGACATCGCGCCCATGAGGGTCACCATCGGCCCGACGATGCCGGGCCGCGTCGCGATGACCACAGGCACTACACCGAGAGACAGGAGTGAGATGGGGATTGCGGCATCGGTGACGACGCGGTCGTACAGCGCCAGCGCTCGCGTCGGCCACGGCCGCCCCCACACGATACGGGCGAAGCGCAATTCCTCGCGCACGTATGATCGGTCCCACCGCAACAACATCTTGCAGAGTTTTACATATGCGTTCGGCACGACCGTTCGTACGACCGCCGTACGTTGATATAGCGCGTCGTAGCCCTCGTCGAGCAGATAATTGGTCATCGCCCGATCCTCTCCGAACGTGCAGCGCGACCCCAGGAACGACTGGGTTCTCCATCGCTCGAGCACGGTCCGAACCGCTTGCGCCCGGTAGGCGGCCAGCGCGCCGGGACAGCAATAGACGTTGCGATAGACGGACTCACCGGCGCGCAGCATGTCGAACTGGATGATGAATCGGACGTGCAGCATGCGCGGTATGACGCCGTGCGCCCGGTTGTAAACCAGGACCTTTCCGGCTACCGCGCCGATCCGGCTGTCGCGGAAGGGACCGGCCAATGCCAGCAGCGCACCGCGCTCAATGACGCTGTCCGAATCTATGGTCACCAGAATTTCGCCCCGGGCCCGCGAGAAGCCCAATGCGAGCGCCTCTCGCTTGCCGCGATTGCACTCGTGACGCAACGCGGTGATGCGCCCAGGGTAGCGGGCGACTGCTCTGCAGATGTGCTCCCATGTATCGTCCCGGCTGCCGTCATCGATGACGAGGATCTCAAGACGATCTTGAGGGTATTCCGCCTTGATCACGGACTCGATCGACTGCAGGACCATCGCTCCTTCGTCGTAGGCGGGGATGATGACCGTCATTCTCGGCGCCTCATGCGGACTCACCGGTGCCGCGGGCCGGTAGATGATCCAGAGAATCGTGCGGATGACGATCAAGATGAATCCCATGACCATCCACAGGATCCCCATGTAGGCGAGGAGCCTGATGCCCTCTCTCCTGGCCGCCACATCCAGCACGCGCGGCAGGATTGCATGGAACTGGAAATACGCGACCACCGCGATTGCGATCGAGATGCACAGATAGATCGTCAGATTCCAGACGGCGCCCGGTGGACGGGTGGACTCGCCGGTCGCACTCCGTGCCTCCGGCGCCGCACCTGCTGTCCGCGCATCGTTTTCCTGACGCTGTGGCGAATTGCATGTAGTCATGGTCACCACTTTCGTCACGCTGTGGACGGCACGCCGTTGCGAACCCGGTACACACGAGTCCGCGCGATCCCTCGACACCCGCAAGCAGACCCCGATGACAGACTGCCTGGGCGCACCTGCGGTAAGAATCCGCATTTGTGCGCATGTCGCCGCCGCACTACGCACGCTATCGGCCCGTAGCGGACCTTGTGTTCGCGCAGGCGGCTCGCCGTCCGCGGCCCGAGTTCAGATCCGCCGGCTCCGGAATCCCTCGCGGCGCACGGCTCACGTCGGATTCATCCCCATCCCGCAGTCGCTCCCCGCCCGGCTCCATGCCTCCCGATGCCCACTCCCGTCCCGCCGCGAATCTTCGGTCTCTACGAATAGCCACTCAGCCTGTCACATGCCATGGTTCGCATGCAGGGGGTTGATCGATGCCAAGTGTTGCGAAGACCGCGCTCCGGACCTACCGAGACCGGGCGCAGCCCGCGCTGTACGAGGCGGCCGTGACTCTTGCGCCAAGATCCAGCACGGCATACGATCGTCGCGCCTGGTGCTCCGCCGAAGTCTGAACGTCCGACGCTGAGGAGGAGAGATCCATGATGTTGCAAAAGCCGATAAACCGTCGCGAAGCGATGAAGATGACGGTCACGGGACTGGGAATGGCCGGAGCCGCCATCGCCGCTACAGGTTCCGCGTGGTCCGCAGCCCCTCCCCACGACGATCTGGTTCCCGCCGGAGCCGAAACCCTGCGGGAGCTTACGGCCGCCCTCGCCAAGGCCCCGCGTCCCCGGGACTTCAAGTCCGTTCCCATGATCCTCACCAGCCCCGATCAATGGGACGCGGAAGCGCTGGATCTCGTGCTGCGCTACCGCGGCGGACCCAAACAGGTGTGGGACAACACCGCACTGAAGAGCCCGTGGCTCAATCTCATGCGTAATGCGATGAACGCGCAGATCTGGTCTTTCAGACATCCTGACTTTCTGGCGGTATCGGCGACCCACGGCACCGCCCATCTGGCCCTGTATGATCACTTCATCTGGAGCAGATACCTGGAGAAGCTCGACAAGGGAAATCCGAGCCGCAATGTCTGGCTGAGTGAACCCGCGGCCTCCGAGGTCAGTCCATCCAATTTCGACAATCCGGAAGGCGTGTTCTCCCCTCATGACAACAGCCTGACGGTCCTGCAGCGGCGCGGGCTCGTGTTCCTGGCCTGTCACAACGAGATCTGGGAGCTGACCATGGCCCTGCATAAGAAGGGCATCAACCCCGATCACCTCAGCCACGAGCGGATGGCGGCCGAGTTCACCAACCACCTGATTCCCGGCGCCGTATTGACGCCCGGAATCGTAGGCACGCTTCCGGAGCTGGAATTGGCCGGCTTCGGGTATGCCAAATGACATTGCGCAAGGAGCCGACGATGCGTCCGACGACTCGTGCGTGGCTGCACCCTGCGCAATGGGGGGCCTTCGGGCTCCTCTTCCTCCTCGGCTTCCTCGGCCCGGGAGCGGCACAGGCAGCGGACAGCGGATGGAACGCCCCGACCGGAGTTCCCGTGTCCGAGATTCCGCGGTACCAGGGGCACATGTTCCCACCCTGGACCCATGGACTGAACAATCCGGCCGTCGAGCGCGGATTGGCGTTCACGGTTCCGCAAGTCGACGATCTTGCGGATTTCCACGGCAGTATCGACGATCCCGCACTCGTAATCTTCGTCGGCGGCAACTATTACTTCGCCATGGGGCCGCTCGTGCTCGCTTTCGAGCACGATTACCCCCAGTTAACCGGCAGAATCTATTATGAGACCCTGCCGCCGGGCATTCTCATCGAGCAGATGGAGCACGGCGGGACCATCAGCGTCGGGAATATGACGTGGACAGTCAAACCTGACGTCTACGCCGCCGGGCTCAAAAAGGTCGACTACTACATCGCGCATCGGATGCTGCGTGGACCGGCCGTTCCGTACGTCACCAACGACCTCACGATCATGGTGCCCAAGGGCAATCCCGCCCATATCACCGGCTTGAAGGACCTCGGGGAACCCGGGGTGCGCCTGTCCATGCCCAATCCGGCCTGGGAAGGCGTGGCGCGCCAGATCAAGCTCGCCCTGGCCAAAGCCGGGGGAGAGACGCTCGAGCACACGGTGTACGTGAGCAAGGTTGCCGATGGCCAGACCCTCCTCACCCACATTCATCATCGCCAGACGCCTTTGTTTTTGATGGAAGGACTGGCCGATGCCGGAGTCACGTGGAAGTCCGAGGCGATCTTTCAGGAGCAGATCGGCCACCCGATCAGCCATGTCGACATTCCCCGCGCCGACAACGTCACGGCGGTGTACGCGGCCGCGGTGGTCCGCGGCGCCGCCCATCCGAAGGCGGCCCGCGCCTGGATCCGGTTCCTGCGATCGCCGGCGGCACTGAGAATATTCGAGCGCTATGGCTTCAAACCCGCGGCGAGCCGGCACGAGGCCCATCGACCCACTCCCTGACCTGTTGCGGACTGGACCATGACCACACCCCCACCTGATGCCGCGCGCTCCCCGGAATCAGCGAACGCGTGGCGCCTGCTCGGACTGGCCATGCTCACGGTGCGCTTCGTGCAGGGCTGGATCTACTGGGGCGGCGGAAGCCGCCGGTTCATCTACGCGCCCGCCAAGCTCGATCCGCAGGCGCCCAGCTGGATGGCCAACAAGTTCCAATCCGCCATGCCAGGAGCGATTCTCGGCACGAGCCACGTCGTGAACTATCTGTTGCACCACTTCACGCTGCTCTACGCCGGGTTGATCGTCTTCAGCGCGGCCGAACTCCTGTTCGGCTTGTTCCTGCTGTTTGGGTTCATGACTCGACTGTCCGCGTTGGTGACGATCGGCCTCAGTTTCGTGCTGATGCTGCTGTTCGGATGGCAAGGTGCAACGTGCATCGACGAGTGGACGATGGCGTCGGCCAATTTCGCCATGGGAGTCGCGTTGTTCCTGGCCGGCGCGGGCGCCTATTCGGTCGACGCCTGGTTGCAAAACCGCCGTCCGGAGCTCGCGCAGTCCGCATGGTTCCAGTGGCTGGGCAGCGCGCCGTGGCCGTTCGCTCGGCTCGAGCGCTGGAGCCTGATCGGCACGGCCGCGACGGTGCTGTTCGTCGTATTGACGTACAACTACTATCGCGGCTCGGTGCTGACGCCTTTTCACGGCGGCCCGGTGAGCCCCGCCGTGCACCACATCAGCCTGTCGGCAGGACGGCTGAACAGCGACGGCAGCGTACGCTTCACCGCGTATCTCGACGCAGGAACGCCGGCGGTTCCGGAAAACGTCGTGCGCGCCGAGCTGGTTGGCCGCGATGGTATTCCCGTTGAGCACTGGAGCGGCGCGGCGCTCGCGGCGCTGCCCGCGAGCACTTTCGTCAATGACTATCGGTACAACCGTTTCGGCCCCGGATATGCCGGCATCACTGCCAAGGTGGGCGCCCGTGCCACCATCACGCTGCCGCCCGCGCGCTCCGGCTTGAGTATTACCCCAGGCCGTTACCAGCTCGTTCTGCATTCCGTCGACGGACACCCGTTCACGCTGGCTCTCACGGCGGACCGCTGAACAGGTCGGCGCCATCCCGCAACGAGACTGCCGCCCGCCTCCCGGCGGCACGCGCCCCGGAAGTCTCTTATGAAGAGCGAGATCCACGAACAGATTGACCCGGCAGGCATCGCCAGCGTCTCGCCGGGACACGGCGTGCGCCGCCTCGGCGCCGCAGGAGGCGCCTCCCAAGCCCCCACCGATGCCACTCTGTGGGGCAGTGCGGCACTGTTCATGAACCGGTGCGCGCCACCGTTCTTCACCGCGCCGCTGCGTCGACCCCTGGTCGCGCTGATGACTTCGTAGCCCCATACTGGAGCCGCGACCGTGCTCGATCGCCGCCGCGAAAGCCTGTCGCACTTCATCTGGCGTACGCATTACCGCGATGCGCAGGCCGTCCCGCCAGAGCAGGACATCGAGGGGACTTGGGACCGGGTGGCCCGCAGTGTGGCATCCATCGAGCCACACTCAGGCCCATGGCAGCGGTCATTCCGCGCGCTTCTCGAGGGCTACCGTTTCCTGCCCGCCGGACGTATCCTCGCCGGCGCGGGCGTGGCGCGCCAAGTGACGCTCGCCAACTGCTTCGTCATGGGACTGATCGATGATTCCCTCCCCGGCATCTTCGAGGCGCTGAAGGAAGGGGCGCTGACGATGCAACAGGGCGGCGGTGTCGGCTATGATTTCTCCACGCTCCGTCCGCGCGGCTCCGGCGCGCGGACGACCGGCATGATCGCCTCCGGCCCGGTGTCGTTCCTGCGTGTGTGGGACGCCATGTGCGCGACCCTCCTCTCGACCGGCGCCCGACGCGGCGCCATGATGGCGACCCTGCGCTGCGATCATCCCGATATCGAGGAATTCATCGCCGCCAAACAAGCACCCGGTTCGCTCACCCACTTCAATCTTTCCATCCTCATCACCGACGCATTCATGAAGGCGATGCGCGCCAATGCGCCCTGGCCTCTCGTGTTTCCTCGGGGTGCGGACGACACCGGGACCTCCGACACACTCGAGCGACCGTGGAGCGGAAGCACCGCGCCGGTCGTCTGCCGGATATGGAAGACCGTCTCCGCGCGGGAATTGTGGCGGCAGATGTGCGCGAGCGCTCATCGTTCGGCGGAGCCCGGCGTCTTGTTCATCGATCGTGTCAATGCCGAAAACAACCTAGGTTACGCCGAGACTCTCAGCGCAACCAACCCCTGCGCGGAGGAACCTCTGCCCCCGTACGGGGCCTGCAATCTCGGCTCGCTCAACCTGACGGCTTTCGTGCTCGACCCGTTCACGTCCTCGGCCCGTCTCGATCAAAGCGCCTTGCGTGACTGCGCTCGCGGCGCGGTGCGATTCCTCGACGACGTCATCGAGATCTCCGGGTTTCCCCTGCCGCGTCAGCAACTGGAGGCGCACCGCTCGCGCCGCATCGGTCTGGGGATCACCGGACTCGCCGACGCTCTCGCCATGCTCGGGCTGCGCTACGACGGCGAGGACGCGCGCCGCGTCGCCGCCGAAATGATGCGCGCCGTGCGTGACGCCGCGTATCAGGTATCGGTGGATCTTGCGCGAGAGCGGGGACCCTTCCCGCTGTTCGATGCACAACGCTACGGCTCGCGGCCGTTCATCCAGCGCCTGCCGGGGAGCATCCAGGCGGCGATCCGCCAGCACGGGATTCGAAACAGTCATCTGCTCGCCGTGGCCCCCGCCGGAACCATCAGCCTGCTGGCGGACAACGTGAGCAGCGGCATCGAGCCGATTCACCGGCTCGACGCCAGCCGGTCCCTGCGCGATGACCAGGGCGCGTACCATGTCTTTCCCGCAACCGACCGTGCGTACGCCCGCTGGCGGACGCGTAGCGGCGCGGATGAGCGCCCGCCCGCGGCGTTCCGCGAGGTCACATCGATCTCGGCTCGCGAACAGCTCCTCATGCAGGCCGCCCTCCAACCGGAGGTCGATGGCTCGATCTCGAAAACGGTCGCCCTGGCGAGCGACACACCTCCCGAGACCGTGGAGCAGATCTTCGCCGCCGCCTTCGAACTGGGCCTGAAGGGCTGCACGGTGTTCCGCGACAGCTCGCGCCCGCCCGCGCTCGCGGAACGCCTGGCGGCAACCGGCGATTCTCCAACCGCCCATTGCTGCGACACCGAGCGTGAGGCGGATTGACCGTCGCGGCCGCACGGTCGAGTCGCTAGCCGGCCACGGTCACCGCTCCTCGCGTATCATCGAGAGCGCGCGGTAGCGCACCGCGACTTCGGTGTCGATACACAAAACCGTGATCAAAGGACCATAGACGCACCAGTAGCGCCGCTCACGGGCAAGCTCCGTGCACTTCGTGATCCATCCGGGCCGGCCGTACGCCGCTTCGACGAAGGCGTCACGCGCGTCCGCGGCGAGCGCCGGCAAGCGTGCAGCGCTCCACTGATCATCCAGCAGGCGGCGTAGTTGCCGGTCCGTCGCCGAGGGCATGCGCACCGACAGCGCGCCGTAGCGCCAGGGCCGCATCCGCCGGTGCTCCACCTCCGTGTCGATATCGGCCGCGGTCAGAACACCGGCAATCTTGCCGTGCAAGCGCCGCAGGAACGACACCATCCCGGTGCCGTTGCAGCGGAAATGGTCGAGAAGCAGGACGCCCGCCCGCCGGTCCGCGGCATGCCACAATCGCCCACGGGCCGTGCGGCGCCGAACCGCCCAGGTCTCCACGCCGGGATATGCGCGCTCCAGGGCTCGCGTGATGTCATCGAGTGAGTCGGTCGACGAAGAATACGCACACGGGACTGCGTCGCATTGAAATCGCGCCAGCAGCTGCGTCAGGACGGACGACTTGCCGCCGCCACGTGGGCCGTAGAGTGTGAGATGCTCGCCCCGCAACAATCGTTGCTCAAGTTGCGCGATCAGCTCAACCAACCGGGACTGCATGGATCAATCTGCCCGCGATCCGTCCGACTCTCGGCGCAGGCATCATCAGCCGCGGAACGCGGCGCTTCGGGGACGGATGCCATCTCCCTTCTGTCCGGCAGTTTAGGCCGCACCCACCCGCGCCCGCAAGCTTCGCAGGCAACGGCTGTGGCGCTTGCCGGTCTTCCAACGCATGTGTATATTGACCTGCGGGGAGATGGCATTCCTCCCGCAACCAAGAACCGCCGCATCCGGCTAATGATGCCTACCGATTCCGTCGCTACGACGGAGGAGTGGTAGCGCATGAGACCCGAGTTCACCCCGAGTCCCGTCTCCAGGCTGCGCCCGCAGCCGAGGTCGCGCGTACCCCTTGGGATTCGAAGACCTTGGTGTCGGATTCCATCCGAGACAGCGCCGAGTCACGCCGGGGGAGATTGAGGCGTGCCGCGAGCCGTGCTGTTGCAGACCGCCCAGGTCCTGACCGTCGTCATGCTGGCGCCGCTCCTGCAGGGGTGCATCCTGCAATGGGAAGAGCGGGCGCAACGCGCCGGCGGGCCCGGCATCTTCCAGCCCTACCGCGACCTGTGGAAGCTGTTCCACAAGCAACTTGTGATTCCCGAGACCGCGAGCTTCATCTACTGGGCGGCGCCCGTCATCGCCTTCACCTGCATGCTGACGGTGCCGATTCTGATTCCGGTACTGACGAACTTTCCGCTGCCGCTCTCGGACATGGGCGACATCCTCGGCGGTGGGCTCATTCTGACCCTGGGCTCCTTCTTCATCTCCCTGGCGGGACTTGACTCGGGCAGTGCCTATGGCGGCATCGGTTCATCGCGCGCCGTGATGCTCGGGATTCTTGCCGAGCCCACCCTCATTCTGGTCTTCGTCGGCATCACGCTGCTCGCCAAATCGATGCTGCCGTTCGTGGTCAATCACGTGCTCGTCGGCCAGCCGGCCGTGTACTGGGGACCCGCACACCTGTTTCTAGTGGCGGCATTCTTCATCCTCTTGCTCGCCGAAACCGACCGGCTGCCCTTTCACTCGAGCACCCAAATCGAGGTGTACATGATCGAGGAGGCCCGGATCCTCGAATATTCCGGCCCCCTGTTGGCGTTGTTGCGTTGGGCCTCGGCGATGAAGCAGTTCATTCTCTACGTCATCTTCTGCAACGTGCTGGTGCTGCCCTGGGGGCTGTCGATCCAGGGCACAGCCCTCGGCGCGCTCGGCGCCGCCGGTGGCCTGATGGTGAAATTCGCGGCCATCGGGGGGGTGGTGGTGCTGGTCCAGACCATGCAGTCGCGTCTGCGCTACTACCGCTATCAGGAGCCGCTCGCCGCCTCCTTCCTGCTCGCGATTCTCGCGATCGTCGCCAACCAGATGAGGTAACGATGTTCGCCGCCCCGCTTCCTCCGCTCGCCGGGTCACTCTTCAACCTGCTCGCCATCGTCAGCCTGCTGCTGGCGTTCGTCATGCTCGGCTCCCGCTGGCTCAACGCCTATCTCGGCGCATTCGCCGTGCAATCGTGGCTGATTGCCGTACTTTCGGCGACTGTTGCCCATTACGGGGGATACCCCGAGCTGTACGGCATCGCGGCGCTCACCGCGCTGTTTCGTGGTCTGGTGCTGCCTTACCTGCTGTTGCGCATCACACGGCGGCTGAACGTCGACCGTGAGTTGCACGAGCGACTCTCGCCGAGCGCCAGCCTCGTGGTCGGCGGCCTGCTGGTCATGTTCGCTTTCGTGGTCGCGAACCACCTGAGCACCGCCCTTGGACTCGGCGGCACGGTGGCCGTGCTCGCCCTGACCGCAATGCTGTCCATGACGCTCATCGGCTTTCTGCTGCTCGTGGTGCGCCGGGAGGTGGTGAGCCAGATCCTGGCGCTGCTGGTCATCGAAAACGGCATCTTCCTCGGCTCCCAGATCCTCGTGCCGGGCATGCCGCTGCTGATCGAGCTGGTGATCCTGTTCGACCTGCTGGTGGCCGTAGCCTGCTTCGGCGTACTGGCGCGCTACCTCGTCGTTCATGCCGGCACCACGAGCAGCCGCGAGTTGACGAGGCTTGTCGGATGACTCCCGGACCTCTCGTAGCCGTCATTCTGCTGGCGCCGCTCGCGGCACTCATGGGCTGCCAGATCGTGCGCGCGCCGCGCGTTGCCGAAGGCCTCAATGTCATCGCCGCGGTGCTGGTATTCGCAGCCGTGCTGTGGCTGCTGCCGGTGGCGCTGGGCGGACCCTACATCCTGCTGCACGGCTACATCATCGTCGATGCATTGGGCGCGTGGGTGCTGCTGTCGTGTGGCGCCGTCTATCTGCTCGCCTCCCTGTACGCCGTCGGCTACATGCGGGCGCGCGACGAGCCGCAGCGCCTGCACCGCTTCTACGCTCTGCTGGCGGGATTCGCGCTGACGATACTGCTCGGACCCCTGATGAACAACATCGGGGTGTACTGGATCGCGATCGAGTTCACCACACTGGTAAGCACGTTCCTGGTCGGGTTCGAGAAAACGCGCGAAAGCGTCGAGGCGGCCTGGAAGTACATCGTGATCGTCTCCGCGGGCATCAGCCTGGCGCTGCTCGGCATCGTCTTCTATTACTGGAACGCCAGCGCGCATCTCGGACCCACATTCAATCTCACCTGGGAGACACTGCGGTCCGTCGCGCCACAACTGAATCCCACCATGGCGCTCGCGGCGTTCCTGCTGGTCTTCATCGGCTTCGGCACCAAGGTCGGCCTCGCCCCGATGCACACCTGGCTCCCCGACGCGCACAGCGAAGGTCCCGCGCCCGTCTCGGCGATGCTCTCCGGAGCGCTGCTCAACACCGCGATGGTCGGTATCGTGCGTTTCATCCACGTGACCGATGCAGTCCGCCTCGGCGCACTTCCCCGGACCGTGGTGGTGGGGATCGGGGCTCTGTCGCTCGCCATCGCCGCTCTGTTCATCACGCGGCAGACCGACGTCAAGCGGCTGATGGCGTATTCCAGCGTCGAGCACATGGGCGTGATGACCCTGGGTTTCGGCTTCGGTGGACCGCTCGGTGTGGCCGGCGCGCTCTATCACATGCTCAATCACTCGCTCAACAAATCGCTGATGTTCTTCGGCGCGGGTAATGCCCTGCGCGCTTTCCACAGCAAGCGCATCAGCCGCATCCATCATGTACTGTCTGCCATGCCCGTCGCCGGCGCGCTCTGGCTGGCCGGAGCGGTGGCCATTACCGGCGCGCCGCCCTTCGGCCTGTTCCTGAGCGAACTGACCATACTGCGCGCGGGTCTTGCCGGTCCCAACGCGTGGGCGGTGTATGTCATGCTCATCCTGCTGGTGGTCATCTTCGTCGGCTTCCTCAATCATTTCCGCGCCATGTACTTCGGCGAGAGCGCGCCGGCCGCCGCCACCGGCCGGCAGCCATCACGCTCCGAGCGCATCTGGTGCGTGCTGCCGATGTGGCTGGCATTCGTCCCCATTCTGATCATGGGTCTGTGGTGGCCGAGCGCCTTCAGCCACTACTTCAACGTCATCGCCATACAACTCGGTCGAGGACTGTGATGAGCGGCTCGCCCGTGGTGGTGAGCGAAGATCTCGCGCCGGCGGAGCTCGTGACCCGCTGCCGGGCCGCCCTCGGCGAAGGCGCGCGGATGCAGTTCATGTACGCGTGGTTCCCCGAGGGACCGACGGCGCCCGAGTTGCGCTATGTGCTGCATCCCGGGAGCGGCTGCCCCCCGCACATCTGGCGCTGCCGGCCCGGCGACGACCCGCCGCCAAGTCTGGCGACGACCGCCCCCCTGCTGTCGTGGTATGAGCGGGAAACGACTGATTTGTGCGGCGTGGTCTTCCGGGACCAGCCCTTGCCGCAGCCGCTGGTGCTGTTGCCCGGTGCCAGCGCGGATCGTCCGCCCCTCGTTCCGGGTCCGATGCCCCACTTGAGCTACACGCCCGCGCCTGAGGACCTGCCGCAGCTCGCCGGCACCACACGCGAGGACGTACAACTGCTGCCCTTTGGGCCGATACGGGCCGATGTGCTGGAGTCGGCCCAGTTCGCCTTCTTGTATGCCGGCGAGATGATCCTGCACTACCACCCGCAGCTGTTCTTCAAGCATCGGGGAATGGAACAGCGCTTCGCGGGCCTGTCCCCCAGGCTCGGCGTATTTCTGGCCGAACGCGTATCCGGAATCGGCTCGGTGGCGCACGCACTCGCCTATTGTCACGCCGTGGAGGCCGCGGCTGACTGCGAGGTGCCCCGGCGAGCGACGTGGCTGCGGGTATTGCTCGCCGAGCTCGAACGCATCTACAACCACCTGCACTACCTCGGGCATCTGTGTCATACGACGACACTCAAGGTGGGCGAGGCACAGGGAAAATACCTCGAGGAATCCGCCAAGCAGATCAACAGCCGGGTGAGCGGCAGCCGGCTGCTGCGCGGCCTGGTCACGCCCGGCGGACTGCGGCGCGAGCCGCAGCTTGCCGGTCTCGCGGCCGACCTTGCGCAGCTCGAGAGCGAATTTCGCCGATACACGGATCGGCTTGCGGCGACCACCAGCCATCTGGATCGCCTGATGACCACCGGCGTCCTCGGACGGCAGCTCGCCTTCGACCAGGGAGCGACAGGACCGGTGGCGCGCGCCTGCGGACTCGACCGCGACCCGCGGCGTGATCAGTCCTACGGAGCCTACGCCGAACTGCCCCTCAGCATTGCGATCGACGAGCGCTGTGACGCCTACGCACGCCAGCAGGTCCGCATCGCGGAAGTCTTCAACAGCATCGACGTCATACGCGTCGTGCTCGCGGGATTACCCTGCGGCTGGCTGAGCACCGAGTGCCGGCCGCCGCCGCGAAGCGAGGGACTCGGCTGGGCCGAGACACCGCGCGGCACCGCGTATTACGCCGCTCATCTGGACGCCGATGGCCGGCTGGCGCGAGTGAAGATCAAATCGCCGAGTTTCTCGAACTGGCGTGTCTTCCCCTACACCGTCCACGACAGCAACATGATGGACTACGCGATCAACGAAGCGAGCTTCGGCCTGACAGTGGCCGGTTGTGCCCGCTGAAGGAGCGCCCCGATGGCCCTGAAAGCGATCCTGCCGTGGACCCTGTTTGGACTCACCCAGGGCAAAGTGACGACGCGCTGGCGCGGGGAAGGCGCCGAGCCGGGCCAGGCCGCTTTCCTCGGCATGCCGCGCTTCGACCCCGGTCGCTGCCAGGACCATTGCCGCGAGTGTGCCGACGCCTGCCTGCCCGGCGCGATCACTCTGGTCCCGGGAGAGGGTCCAGAGCGTCCGACCGTCGACTACGGGCGTTGCGTCGTGTGCCAGATGTGCGTCGAAGCGTGTCCGACGGGCGCATTCACACTGGCGAGCGACTGGGCATTCGGCAGCGGCACGCGGGACGACCTGGTCTGGACCCGAGCGGCCGCCTCGCCCCGGGGCGTGACGCTGAAGCGAGAGATCCGGCGCGTCTTCGGTCGCAGCCTGCACATCCGGCATGTCGATGCCGGCTCCTGCAACGGCTGCGAATCGGAGCTGCAGGCGCTCAACAATCCCTATTACAACCTGCATCGGCTCGGGGCATTCTTCACCGCTTCGCCCCGCTTCGCCGATCTGCTGCTGGTCACCGGACCGGTCACCTACGCGATGCGCGGACCTCTGCTCGAGGCCTTCGAAGCGATGCCCGAGCCGCGGTTCGTGATGGCCGCCGGCACCTGTGCCGTTTCCGGGGGAACCAACGGCGGCGGCTGCACGTGCGGCAGCGGACTCGACGGCGTGCTGCCCGTCGATATGTATCTCCCCGGCTGCCCGCCCAATCCGCCCGCGATCATCCACGCCCTGCTGATGCTGCTTCAGCGGGTACCGCAGCGCGTGCGCGGCGGCCAATTGGTTCCGCTCGAGCCGCCGACTGGAGAGCCTCGTGTCTGAACTGTTGCGTGTGGTGTTCTGGCTCTGGGTCGCAGGACTGCTGCTCGCGCTGCTGCGCGCAACCGCACTGGCACGCGGGCTGATAGCGCTCGGGGCGGCCGCCGGGATTTGGGCGGCGATCGCCGCGCTCCCGCACGGCGCGCGCGGGCTGATATTGCCGCTTTCCCTGGCCGGACAGGCCGTACGGCTACACTACTCCCCCGAGGCGCTCTGGCTGATGGGCTTCGGCCTCCTGCCCGCGGCACTCGCCGTGGCGCTGTGTACACCGAACCGCCGCTCGCGGCCCGCTTGGCTCGTCGGCGCTGCGCTCTCGCTGCTCGGTGCTCTCGGTGTCTTCGGGGTACAGGACGCCTACTCGTTCCTGATCGCCTGGGAGCTGATGAGCCTCGGCGGGGCGGTCATGATTCTTGCGGAGAGCACCTCGGTCGAGGCCGGCCGCGGAACCCTGCAGATGCTGGCATTGCTCGAGGTCGGCACCGTCGCCATCCTGCTCGCGCTGCTGCTGCTGGCGCGGCACGCCGGCGGGGCCGTCGCATTTGCCGGCTTTGCCCTCGGCGCCCACTCGCTGACCACCGGCGCTCGTCTCGCAGTCGGGCTGCTGGCACTGGCCGGGTTCGGCGCGAAGCTCGGGCTGCTGCCATTCTATGAATGGTTTCCCGGCGCCTATGGCAACGGCAGCGGGGCCACGGGCGCAATTCTCTCCGGCGCGGTCCTCAATGCCGCATTCTTCGCGCTCTCGCGCACGCTCATCGACTGGCTCGCACCCGGTGGCGGTCAGTTTGCTCTAGGGATCACCGTCACCGCCATCGGTACGCTGACGGCGATCCTCGGGGCGCTGTATGCCTTTCAGCAGGATGATTGGCGGCGCCTGCTCGCTTTCTCCACGGCCGAGAATGCCGCGGTCGCCGTGACGACACTTGGCGCCAGTGTGCTGTTTCGCGCCGGAGGCGAGAACGCCCTCGCCGGGCTGGCCTGGACGGTCGCCGTGTTGCATCTATCGGGCCACGCGCTCGCCAAGGGTGGAATGTTTCTCAGCGCCGACGGCGTGCATGCCGCCGGCGGCACGTACCGGCTCGCCCAACGCGGCTGGCTGCGCCGGACGAGCGTGATATTCGGCATCGGAGCGCTCTTTGCCGCCATGAGCCTTGCGGCCATGCCGCCCCAGATCGGCTTCGTGACCGAATGGTTCACCTTCCAGACCCTCTTTCAGGGTTTCCACCTCGGCACCGTCGGCGGCCGGCTCACCCTCGCATTGGCCGGAGCCGGCCTGGCCCTGACGGCGGCGGTTGCGCTCGCAACTTTCGTCAAAGCGTTCGGCATCGGATTGCTCGGCGAAGGACCCAGGACGCGCACGCCTCGCGTCGGGCCGGGCTATGACGCCGCGGTGTTCATCCTCGGCTTGGCCGTGCTCGGCTCGGCCGTTGGAATGCCGATCTGGCTGCACGGGCTCGCGCCGGCCACCGTCGAACAGTTCGGCGCCAACGCGGCCCGCGCGATGACGACCGGCTGGCTTCTCGTGCCGCTGACGGACAAATTCGCCTTCATCTCCCCCGCATTGCTCGTCATCGTCATGCCGCTGCTCGCGATCCTGCCGCTGCTGCTGCTGCTCAACGGCCGCCGCCACGCCGTGCGCCGCGCACCCGTTTGGTACGGTGGGCTGCGGGAGGATCCCAATCGCTCCGCGACCACCTCCCTGACTTTCTCCAACGCGATGCGCACGTTTTACAGCTTCATCTACCGGCCCACTCTGGACACCGCGCGCGAGCACCGCGCCGTATCCTATTTCATTCACAAGCTGCAGTTCGAACACTCCGTTGCCGATGTGTTCGGTCCGGTGCTGTTCGACCCGATCCGGCGCGCCGTCTGGCGCGTCGCCGGATGGCTCCGCGCACTGCAATCAGGTGATATGAATGTCTACCTCGGCCTGATCGGCCTGCTGCTGATCGTCATACTCGCCCTCACCCTGCGATGACTTGGGCGCCGAGCCGTCGGAAACGCGACGGCCGGTTCGCAGAGCCGCCGGCGAATGCGCCGGAGGACCGCGCCGCGATTTGCCGGCTTTCTGCCCGTACGAGCTCGGCTGGGGCGGCGGCTACGCCCTCGAGACACTCCTTCCCGGGAATGCCTCGTGGGCAGTCGCATCACACGCCGTAGACGGCGGCCTCGCCCAACTCCTGCTCGATCTCGAGCAGCCGGTTGTACTTCGCCATGCGCTCCGAGCGGCAGAGCGATCCGGTCTTGATCTGGCCACCGCCCATGCCAACCACGAAGTCCGCGATGAAGCTGTCTTCGGTTTCTCCGGATCGGTGCGAGACCACGTAGCCCCAGCCGGCCTTGCGACACAGCTCGATCGCCTCGATAGTCTCGGTGACCGTGCCGATCTGGTTGAGCTTGATCAGCGCCGCGTTGCAGATGCGCTCGGCGACGCCACGGCGGATGAATCGCGGGTTGGTCACCAGGATGTCGTCGCCCACGATCTGGACGCGATCGCCGATTCGGGCGGTCATCGTGCTGAAGCCCTCCCAGTCGTTCTCCGCCAGCCCATCCTCGATCGATATGATCGGGTAGCGCTCCACCCAGGTTTGGTACAGCTCGATCATCTCCGCCGACGTCTTGTTGCCTTGACGGCTGCGCGTCAACTGATACTGTCCCTGCTCGAAGAACGAGCTCGCCGCCGGATCGAGCGCGATGGCAATGTCCGAGCCCGGCTTGTAACCGGCCCGCTCGATCGCCTTGACGATCAACTCGCACGCCTCCTCATTGCTCTTGAGCGCCGGGGCAAAGCCCCCCTCGTCGCCCACCGCCGTGCTCAAGCCCCGCTCGTGCAGCAGCTTCTTCAGGGCCTGAAAAGTCTCGGATCCGTAGCGCATCGCCTCCGTGAAGCTCGACGCGCCACGGGGAACGATCATGAATTCCTGAAAATCCAGGCTCGAGTCGGCGTGCTTGCCCCCGTTCAGCACGTTCATCATCGGCACCGGCAGGCGGCGGGCGCCAGCCCCTCCGAGATACGCGTAAAGCGGCATCCGCCGATGGTTCGCCGTCGCCCGGGCGATCGCTTGGGACACGCCGAGCATGGCATTAGCGCCGAGCTTCGACTTATTGGCGGTGCCGTCGAGATCGCACATCATGCGATCGATGCGCGCCTGCGCGGACGCCTCGAAGCCGATCAGGCGCGGCCCGATGATCTCGTTGACGTTGGCGACCGCCTTGAGCACCCCCTTGCCCCCATAGCGCCGCGCATCGCCGTCGCGCAGCTCCACCGCCTCGTTCTCGCCCGTCGAGGCGCCCGAGGGCACCGATGCCGCGCCCGAAGTGCCGTCCTGGAGGCGTACCGTGACGCGCAGGGTCGGAAAGCCGCGGGAATCGAGAATCTCGATGGCGCGGATGGACTGAATCTGGGTATTCGATGACATAAGCCTGCCGTTTCAGAAGTAGATGATCCCCCGCCCACGCGAGCGGACCGGCAGCAGTCATCCGCTTCGACGCCGCTGCACGGAGAAAGGCACCCCGGGAAGCGCGAAGCTGAGCTCCACCAAGCATCCGCCGAACCCTGAATTGGGAGATCCAACAGGGCAGCGTGGATCATACAAATAATCGGGCGTCCGATTCAAATCGCTCGCATTCATGGCGCGCCGCGCGCCCGGCGCAATGCGCCGCCGGACCGACCAGCCATCTGCGAGGCGGATCACGACCGGCTACGCGCCCGCAACGTCGCCGTCGAGGCGAGATTTCCGGATTTGGCGCGCGCCGATTCGCTGTCCCGCCGAATCGCCTCTACAGCCTCGCTCCCCGCAGTAACTGCCTCGCCTCGGCGAGCGGCCGCGCGTTCAGCACGTCCTCCTTGCGCGCCCAACCTCGCCGCGCCTGCCGCACCCCTCCTTCGAGGTTGACCAGCTGGTCGATCGAGTGCGCATCGCTTGCAATCGACAGCCGCACGCCACGCTCGATCGCCGCCTTGATGTGGATATCGTCGAGATCCAGCCGCAGCGGCTGGCTGTTCACTTCCAGAAAGCACCCGCGGGCATGGACCGCATCTATCACGCGCTCGAGGTCCAGGGCATACGGCCCTCGCTCTCCCAGCACTCGCCCACTCGGATGCGCCAGTATCGAGACATTCGGGCGCTCCAGTGCGCGCAAGATCCTGGTGGTCTGCCTCGCCTCGGGCAAGCCGAAGTGGCTGTGCACGGCAATCACCACCACGTCGAGTTTCCCGAGCACGGCATCGGGCAATGCCAGCCTGCCGTCCTCCAGGATGTCGACCTCCGCACCTTTGAGCACGGTGAAACCGCGCAGCGTCCCGTTGAGCGCATCGATCGCTTCGCCCTGGCGCTCGAGTCGGTCGGCATCGAGGCCGCGGACGATGCCAAGATACTTGGAGTGATCGGTCATTGCGATGTAGGACAGCTTCTGCCTGCGAGCCGCCGCGACCATTTCCTCCAGGCTGTCCTGCCCATCGCTCGCGACGCTGTGCACGTGCAGATCGCCTCTTAGATCGGCGCGCTCGATCAACGCCGGCAGGGCATGGTGCTGCGCAGCTTCGATCTCTCCTCGGTCCTCGCGCAGCTCCGGCGCAATCCACGAGAGCCCGAGCCGCTCGTACACACCCTCCTCGGTTCGTCCGGCGATGCGCTTCGCGCCCTGGAACAAACCGTATTCGTTCAACTTCAAGCCGCGCTCCTGCGCGCGGCGGCGCACATGAATGCCATGCTGCTTGCTGCCGGTGAAATACTGCAGCGCGGCCCCGAAACTCTCCGGCGGTACGACCCGCACGTCGAGCCCCAGGCCATTGCGCAGGATCCCCGCCGCCTTGGTCGCACCGGAGGCGGTCACCTCGCGCACGTCCGGATACTGTTCAAGAGCCGCGATCGGCTCCGTTCCCGGCGGCGCCGACAACAGCACGTCGAGATCCCCCACCGTGTCCCGACCGCGGCGGTAGCTGCCGGCGATCTCCACCCGCTCCACGCCCCCGACCGCGGCGAGATAGCGCCGCAGCGGCTCGGCATATTCAGCCGCGACCGACAGCGGCAGCCGGTGTGGCGTGTCGTCCGGCTTGACCGCAAGCTCCCGCTCGAGTTTCGCGCGCAACACCGGCCCGAATCCGCGCAGCTCCCCCACGCGGCCCGCGGCCAGCGCCCGCGCGAGATCGGCTCTGCTCGCGACGTGCAAAGAGCTCACGAGCGCCCGCACCCGCGCCGGCCCCATTGCGGGTAAGGCGAGCAGATCTCGCACACCGGATGGAACCTGACGCCGCAGCTTTTCGAGCGCCGCGAGCCGTCCCGTTTTCACGAACTCCGCGATCTTTCCCGACAGATCCTTACCGATGCCCGGGAGCCGCTCGAGTTCGCTCGAGTCCGTCATCTCCGCGAGCTGCCGCGGCAGACCCCGAACGATCTGCGCGGCGCGCCGATAGGCGCGGACGCGGAAGGCGTTATCCCCCTGTATTGATAGCAGATCACCGATCTCGTCGAAGGCATCGGCGATGTCAGTATTGTGAATACTCACGCGCAGCGCCTCCGGGGCGGGTACAGGATCGACGACGCGCTCGAGACCGTCCGATCGATGCTAGCGCGGCACCTGCATCGACCCATCCGTAACTCTACCGATACGACTTCCCGCAGTTCTCCCGTCAGCTCGCTCTCGACGGACACGGCGCCGCCACGATGCGCCGCGAGGCGGTGATCCGGTATTTCAAGTTACCGTGTCGTCACGCAGAGTCGGCTCGGTCTGCGCGTGGCGCATCGGCCACGCTCAAGATACGGATCGCGCCGCCGACGTCATACGCACAAATCCAGATCAGCGCCGCCGCACGAATCGGCTATGTTTGTCAATCGAGGTCCTTGTCGAGCTTCCGTCGGGGGAGACCGGTGTCATGAGCGCCAAACAGGTGCTGTTTCGATCGGCCGCTCGAGAGAAGATTCTGCGGGGGGCGACCCAGCTCGCCGACGCCGTACGGATCACGCTTGGCCCGAAATCCAAATCAGTCCTGATCCAGAAAAAATGGGGCGCACCCATCGTCTGCAACGACGGCGTGACCATCGCGAAGGAGATGGAACTCGAGGACCCGGAGGAGAACCTCGGCGCCCAGATGCTGCGGCAGGCCGCCGAGAAGACCGGTGATGCCGTCGGCGACGGCACGAGCACAGCGACCATCCTGGCACAGGCGATCTACGCCGACGGCGTACGGAACGTCGCCGCCGGCGCGAGCGCCATCGACCTGAAGCGAGGACTGGATCGGGCGCTCGAGGCGGCGATCACAGCGCTGAAATCGATGGCGAAGCCGGTCGTGGCGCGCAAGGAGAAGGCGCAGGTCGCGACGATTTCCGCTCACAACGACTCCGCGATCGGTGAACTCGTCGCCGACGCCATGGAAAAGGTCGGCGGCGACGGCGTGATTACCGTCGAGGAATCCAAAACCACCGAGACGGTCCTCGAGGTCGTCGAGGGATTGCAGTTCGACCGCGGCTATCTTTCCCCATATTTCGTCACCGACCCGGCGACCATGGAGTCCGTGCTCGAGGATGCATACGTCCTCGCCTGCGATCTGAAGCTCAATGCGATCAAAAGCGTGCTGCCGCTTCTCGAGCAGCTCGCCAAGGCCGGCAAGCCCGTTCTGTTCATCGCCGAGGAAATCGAAGGCGAGGCTCTGGCCACCCTCATCGTCAATCAAATCCGCGGCGTTCTCAAATGCTGCGCGGTCAAAGCGCCGGGCTTCGGCGAGCGCCGCAAGGCGATGCTGCAGGACATCGCGATCCTGACGGGCGCGCAGGTCATCGCCGAGGAGCTCGGCACCAGGCTCGAGGACGTCGAGCTCAGCCAACTCGGTCGCGCCCGGCGGATCGTCACCGACAAGGACAACACCACCATCATCGGCGGCCAGGGCGAGCGCGGCAAGATCGACGGCCGGATCGGCGCGATCCGCAAGGAAATCGAGGATGCGCACAGCGACTACGACCGAGAGAAACTCGAGGAACGTTTGGCGAAGCTTTCCGGCGGAGTCGCGGTGATCCGGGTCGGGGCACCGTCGGAGGCGGAGATGAAGACCCGCAAGGAAGCGCTCGATGACGCGATCAGCTCCACCAAGGCCGCCGTTGCCGAGGGCATCGTCCCCGGCGGCGGCCTTGCCTTGCTGCGCGCGACGGCCGCGGTGGCCGCCGCGGAGGCACTGGGCACGGGCGATGAGCGCACCGGCGCGCAGATTCTGCGCCGGGCTTTGGAGGCACCGGCGCGGCAGATCGCGGAGAACTCCGCCGCCGATGGCGGCGTAGTGGTCGATCGGATGCTCAACAGCTCCGGCAACACCGGCTTCGACGCCGCGCGCAAGCAGTACGTAGACCTCCTGGAGGCGGGCATCGTCGATCCGGCCAAGGTCGTGCGCACCGCACTCCAGAACGCCGTATCTGTCGCGAGCGTCCTGCTCCTCACCGAAGCCACGTTGACCGAGCTTCCGGACAGACCCAAGGAGCATGCCCAGGAGGAGCCCGCGCCGATGTGAGCCTCCGTGCGCGGCGCCAACCCTTGATGCAGATCAGCGGTTGAAGGCGCGCCCGTGGCGCTCTTATCCGCGCGCCGGGCGGCTTGCCGAACCGGGAGCCTTGGAGGATCATGGGTTCGTCTGCTCGGCCGGATTCCCGCCGCGACAGGCCGAAGGAGTGCACTGATGTCGCTTAAGATACAACTGCGCGTCAACGGTAGCGCCGTGACGGCCGAAGTCAGCCCCGACACGCTTCTCGTCACCTTCCTGCGCGAGCACCTGCACCTCACGGGCACGCACGTCGGCTGCGACACCGCCAGCTGTGGCGCCTGCACCGTCCTGGTCGACGGGCTCGCCGTCAAGAGCTGCAATATTCTTCTGGCGCAGATGCAGGACCGCGAGATCACCACCATCGAGGGCATCGCGCGCGCCGACGGCTCTCTCCATCCGATGCAGGCGGCCTTCAAGGCCTGTCACGGCCTGCAATGCGGCTTCTGCACCCCCGGCATGATCATGAGCGCGATCGATCTGGTCATGCATCACGAGCATTCCAGCGATGCGGAAATCCGCGCAGGACTCAAGGGGAATCTCTGCCGCTGCACCGGCTATCACAATATCGTCAGAGCCGTCATGCAAGCCGCGCCGATCATGAGGGGGGCCAAGTCATGAGCAGTGCGCGCGCGCCCCTCATCGGCCAGTCGGTCGAACGCAAAGAGGACTATCGGTTCGTCACGGGCGCCGGGCAGTATACCGACGACATCGTGCTGCCGCGCCAAACGTACGCGGCGTTCGTCCGCAGTCCGCACGCCCACGCGAACCTCCGATCCCTCGATACCGCCGCGGCGCGTGCCGCCCCGGGTGTCCTGGGGGTGTACACCGCGAAGGACCTCGCAAACGTCGGCGGCGTGCCCTGCGGCTGGCTCATCCATTCGATTGACGGCACCCCCATGAAGGAGCCCAAGCACCCCATCCTCGCCGAGGACAAGGTGCGCCACGTCGGCGATCCAATTGCGCTGATCGTCGCGGAGTCGGCGCGCGAGGCGAAAGCCGCAGCCGCCCTGGTCGAGGTCGAATACGACGTGCTGCCGGCGGTGGTCAATCCCGCGACGGCGGCCGCCAGCGGCACGCCCGTGCATGACATCGCGCCTGACAACGTCTGCTTCACCTGGGCAGTTGGCGATAAGGCGGCCGTGGACACCGCCTTCGCTGGCGCGGCGCACGTGACTCGTCTGTCTTTCATCAACAACCGGCTGATCCCCAACGCCATCGAGCCGCGGGCCGCCAATGCGCAGTATTCCCCTGCGGGCGATTCCTACACCCTGTACGTGACCAGCCAGAACCCGCACGTCGAGCGGCTGCTCATGGCGGCGTTCGTGCTCGGCATCCCGGAGCACAAGCTGCGGGTCGTGGCGCCCGATGTCGGCGGCGGTTTCGGCTCCAAGATCTATCTCTACGCCGAGGAAGCCGCACTCGTCTGGGCGAGCCGGCGCGTCGGGCGGCCGATCAAGTGGACCGCCGAGCGCAGCGAGTCCTTCCTCACCGACGCGCACGGTCGGGATCACGTCACGACCGCCGAGCTCGCGCTCGACGGCGACGGCAAGTTCCTCGCACTGCGCGTGGATACGATCGCCAACATGGGCGCGTATCTGTCGACCTTCGCGCCGTGCATTCCGACCATCCTGCATGCGACGCTGCTGGCCGGACAGTACGCGACCGCGCACATCCATTGCCAGGTACGCGCGGTATTCACCAACACCGCGCCCGTGGATGCCTACCGCGGCGCCGGCCGCCCGGAGGCCACCTATCTGCTCGAGCGCATCGTCGAGCGCGCGGCGCGCGAACTGGGCATCGACCCGCCGGAACTGCGCCGGCGCAACTTCATCCGCACATTCCCCTATGCAACGCCGGTCGGGCTGACTTACGACACGGGAGATTACCAGGCAACGCTCGACCGCGTTCTCGAGCTCGCCGATACGCGCGGCTTCCCGGCGCGCAAGGCGCAAAGCGAGCGGCGCGGATTGCTGCGCGGCATCGGTTACTCGTGCTACATCGAGGCGTGCGGCATCGCGCCGTCGAGCATCGCCGGGGCGCTCGGTGCGCGCGCGGGACTGTTCGAAGCCGGCGAAGTACGCGTGCACCCGACCGGGAAGGTCACCGTGTTCACCGGTTCGCACAGCCATGGTCAGGGGCATGAGACGACTTTCGCCCAGGTGGTCGCGGACAAGTTCGGCCTGCCGCTCGAGGACGTGGAGATCGAGCACGGCGACACCGCCAAGGTCCTCTTCGGCATGGGCACCTACGGCTCTCGCTCGCTTGCCGTCGGCGGCAGCGCGATCGTCAAAGCGGCCGACAAGATCCTCGCCAAGGGTCGCCGCATCGCCGCCTACCTTCTGGAGGCGAGCGAGGAGGACATCGAGTTCGAAGACGGTGCGTTCCGCGTGAAGGGCACCGATCGCAGCAAGACTTTTGCCGAGATCGCCCTTGCCGCCTATGTGCCCCACCATTACCCGATCGAGCAGCT
>JAJYFU010000100.1 GCA_021790795.1 Pseudomonadota bacterium | reverse complement strand
CGGCTGCGGGCGGCCGGATCAAGGTGCTGTTTCTCGCAAACTACGACGTCACCCTGGCGCAGCGGGTCATTCCGGCGAGCGACGTGTCCGAGCAGATCTCCACTGCGGGCTACGAGGCGAGCGGTACCAGCAACATGAAGTTCATGATGAACGGCGCGTTGACCATCGGGACGCGCGACGGGGCGACCCTGGAGATGGCCCGTGAGGCCGGTGAGGAGAATTTCTTCCTGTTCGGCCTCAGCGCCGAACAGGTACTCGGCAGCCGTGGCTGGTACGATCCGCATTGGCACTACGCGCATGAGCCGCAGACGCGCGCGGCGATCGATCTGATCGCGGGGAATCACTTCAGCCGCGGTGAGCCGGGGATCTTCGCTCCGATCGTGGATACATTGCTGGCACACGGCGATTATTTCATGCACCTTGCCGATCTTTCGGCCTACAGCCGCGCGCAGGCTGAGCTGGGCAAACTCTACCTGGACCCGCAAGCCTGGGCGGAGCGCGCCATTCGCAACGTCGGCTGCAGCGGAAAATTTTCCAGCGATCGCGCCGTTGCCGGATACGCCGAGCAGATCTGGCGAGTCAAACCGAGCGTACCGGGCGGTACGGACCTCGGCGGCGACACCCGGATGCGCGAAGCGCAAGAGCCACACTAGGCGGAGTCACAGCCATGCCGATCGATCCCCACGCAGGCCAGCCTGCGCCGCCGGAGCTGCTGGTGGACCTGACCCAGCTCGAGAACGCGTATTACGGACGCAGTCCCGATCCGACTGATGCGAGTCAAGGGGTGCAGTTCGGTACCAGCGGACACCGCGGATCGTCGCTGGATGGAACGTTCAACGAGGCCCACATTCTGGCGATCACGCAGGCCGTGTGCGACTACCGGCGAAGCCAGGGTATCGATGGACCGGTGTTGGTGGGAAAAGATACTCATGCGCTGTCGGCGCCGGCCGAACGCACCGCGATCGAGGTGCTGGCGGCGAACGGCGTCGAGGCCGTTGTGGCTCGGGGCGCGGGCATCACCCCCGTGCCGGTCATCTCCCGAGCCATCGTCAGGCACAATCGCGGCCGAACCGCACACGTGGCCGATGGCCTGATCGCAACGCCGTCGCACAATCCGCCGCGAGACGGCGGCTTCAAGTACAACCCACCGCACGGCGGGCCGGCAGGCACGGAGGTTACGGCCTGGATCGAACAGCGCGCGAACGAGGTGCTCAGGGCCGGCAATCGTGAGGTCAAGCGCATGGCGTATGCATCGGCGCTGAATGCGGCGACGACCCATGAGGCCGATTTCATCACGCCGTATGTCGAGGACCTGTCCCTCGTGATCGACATGGAAGCGATCCGTCGCGCCGGGCTTGCGCTCGGGGTCGATCCGCTGGGCGGGGCGGCGCTGTACTGCTGGGCGCCGATCAATGAGCGCTACGGCCTCGACATCCAGGTGGTGAACCCCGAGGTCGATCCGAGGTTCGCGTTCATGACGCTGGATCACGACGGGAAAATCCGTATGGATTGCTCCAGCCCCTATGCGATGGCGAGGCTCGTGGCGCTCAAGGACCGTTTCCGGCTCGCGTTCGGCAACGATCCGGATTCGGACCGGCATGGAATCGTGACCCCGTCGCAGGGCTTGATGAATCCGAATCAATTCCTCGCCGCTGCGATCGACTATCTGCTGACCCACCGGCCGCTGTGGCGGCCCGGAACCCCGGTGGGAAAAACCGTCGTCAGCAGCAGCCTGATCGACCGAGTGGTCGCGCATCTGGGCGGGCGGTTATATGAGGTGCCCGTGGGATTCAAGTGGTTCGCCCCGGGGCTGCTCGCCGGCTCGCTGTGCTTCGGCGGCGAGGAGAGCGCCGGGGCGAGCCTGCTGCAGCGCGATGGCGCGGCATGGACCACCGACAAGGACGGTCCGGTCATGGATCTGCTGGCCGCCGAGATCACCGCGGTCACCGGCAAGGATCCGAGCGAGCACGCCCGTCGCCTGGCCGATGCGCTCGGCGCGGCCTGGTACACGCGCATCGACGTGCCGGTGACGGCTGGGGAGAAGTCCGCACTGACCAAGCTCGCACCCGAGTCGGTGACGGAAACGGAGCTTGCCGCGGAGCCCATCGTCGCGAAGCTGACACGCGCGCCGGGAAACGATGCGCCCGTCGGCGGACTGAAGGTGATCGCCGAGCAGTGCTGGTTCGCCGCGCGTCCATCCGGCACCGAGAATCTCTACAAGATCTACGCGGAGAGCTTCCGTGGTCCCGCGCATCTCGACACCGTGGTGCGCGAGGCGCAGCGGATCGTCAGCCGTGCGTTGGCCCGCGGGGCCTGAGTGGGGGCCGAGGCACTCATGGAGCGGATGAAATGATGGGCAAACTGTCGAGTTGGGGCGACACGGAAGGAACGGCGCTGCCGCTCGGCGCCACGTGGTGCGAGGACACGCAGGCTTGGAACTTCGCGCTGTACTCCAAGCATGCCGAGGCGGTCACGCTCCTGCTCTATGGCGGCGACGATTTCGTCAAGCCGCTGATCAGTCGCGCGCTCGACTATCTGCGCAACAAGTCCGGACGGATCTGGCATTGTCGCATCCCGGCGAGCGATGCGCGGGGCGCCCGCTATTACGCGTACTCGGTGAGCGGCCCGGCGTCCGACGGCAGTTTCGAGCGCTTCGCGTTCTGTCCGCAGAAGATACTGCTCGATCCGTACGCTCAGGCGGTGTTCTTCCCGCCCGGGTTCGAGCGCGCGGCCGCCTGCCGCCCGGGATCAAACGCGGGGAAGGCGCCGCTCGGGGTGCTCGTGGGCCCTGGCGGGGGTTTCGCGTGGGGCGCTGACCGCAGGCCGCGGCACAGCTCCGACACCGTCATCTATGAGCTGCACGTGGGCGGCTTCACGCGCAGTCCGAGTTCCGGTGTCGCCCAGGACCGGCGCGGGACCTATCGCGGGCTGATCGACAAGATTCCCTACTTGAAGGACCTGGGTGTCACCGCGGTGGAGCTGATGCCGGTTTTCCAATTCGATCCGCAGGAGGGCAATTTCTGGGGGTACATGCCGCTGAGCTTCTTCGCGCCGCATCACGGCTACGGCCGTCGTCCGCAGGATTGCGGCCAGCTCGAGGAGTTTCGCGAGATGGTCAAGGCGCTGCACGCCGCGGACATCGAGGTCATTCTCGATGTCGTGTACAACCACACCGCGGAGGCCGACGAGCACGGACCGCTGTACAGCTACAAGGGGATAGACAACAGCACCTACTATATCCTCACCGGGGGGGGCGAGCGGATGTACGAGGATTTCTCCGGCACGGGCAATACGCTGCATTGCGCCAATCGTTACGTGCGCAAGCTGATCGTCGACAGCCTGCGCTACTGGGTGCGCGAGATGCATGTCGACGGGTTCCGCTTCGATCTCGCCTCGGTGTTCGCCCGCTCGGCCGACGGATCGCTGAGCACGGCGGATCCGCCCATTTTCGGGGATATTCTCTCCGACCCGGATCTCGCCGGGGTTCGGCTGATCGCGGAGCCCTGGGATGCGGCTGGCGCGTATCAGCTGGGGCGCGGCTTTCCGGGGGTGCGCTGGCTGCAGTGGAATGGCCGGTTCCGGGACGATATCCGCCGCTTCGTGCGCGGCGATGGCTCGATGATGGGCGCGCTCATGCAGCGTCTCTATGGCAGCGACGATCTGTTTCCAGACGACCGCGCGAGCGCATGTCATGCCTACCAGAGCGTCAATTTCGTCACCATTCACGACGGGTTCACGCTGTACGACCTGCTCGCCTACAACGGCAAGCACAACGAGGCCAACGGCCACGGCAACGCGGACGGCGCGGCGGAGAATTTCAGCTGGAACTGCGGCTGGGAGGGCGATGACGGAGCGCCGCCGCAGGTGCTGGCGCTTCGCCGACAGCAGGCGAAGAACTTCTGTGCGCTGCTGTTTCTGTCCAACGGAACGCCGATGTTGCGCGCGGGGGACGAGTTCCTGCAAACCCAGGGGGGGAACAACAACGCCTATAATCAGGACAATCCGACCAGCTGGCTGAATTGGGAACTTCTGGAGCGCAACGCTGAGATTTTCCGGTTCTTCCGCGCGATGATCCGCTTCCGCGCGTCGCATCCCTCGCTCGGCCGCAGCCGGTTCTGGCGCGAGGACGTACGCTGGTTCGGCACGGGACCAACGGTCGACTTTGGGCCGGAGTCGCGCACGCTGGCGGTGTACCTCGACGGTGAATCCCAGTTGGACGTCGATCTCTATATTCTGATCAACGGCTCCGATGTTGTCCGGACCTTCGAGATCCAGATGCCTCGCGCCGGCGGCTGGAGACTCGTCCTCGACACCGGTCTGGCCAGCCCCGGGGACTTCCCGGACCCACCGGCCGCCGAGCCGATAGCGGGAACCGCCTATCGAGTGGACGCCCGCGCCGTCGCGGTACTGCTCTCGGACGAGCGCGTGAAGAGCGGGGTGTCGATGCATCGATGAGTTGCCGACCGCATGCGCTGCGCCAATGTCCTTAGGCCGCGTGCCCTCACCGCACGATTCGAATCAGTGAAAGCCGATGCTCATCGGCAACGGATCTTGTCGGCGGTTCGGCAGCTTGATCCGCGCATTCGACCAGTGCCGCAGGGAAAACTCGAGAAAGAATTGCCGGTCCGGTGTATAGCGCAGCGCCTTCGCGCGCCGGTGAAGATCTCTGTCCTGCCGGCGAGCGTGCGACGGGTCTGACGTAGAGGCGGTACGCCGGGCGCGTGTCGGCTGTGCGCCTCACGGCTCCAGCGGTCACGCACGTGTGGCGGAAGCATGCCATCCCCTGACACTTGACGGCCGTCAAGGCGGTGAGGGCGGTTTGCGACGAGGCTTGGGCGATGACGGTGCTCAGCAATCGATTGTCTCGCTGGACCTTGCCGATATTCGGCTGCGCGCTCGTGAACTTCGTGGCGGCGCAGGGGTTGATTCTCGCTGGCGTGACGTGGCCGGCGCGGTCGGTCTCGGCTCCTGGGACACTTGCCGCGGTGCATCTGCTGGTGATCGGGTGGCTATTGCTCCTGATGCTGGGCGCGCTCTTCCAGTTCGTCCCGGTCATTACCGCCCGCCCGCTCGTGAGCCAGTCCTTGGCGCTCGCGACGCTCATCGCTCTCGAGGCCGGCCTGGTGGGTATGGTCGGCGGATTCTTCGCCATCGGCGCCGGACACCCGGCGCTCGCGATGGCCCTGCCGGCCGGCGGTGCGGTTGTGTCACTGGGAGTACTGATCGGGTGCTGGAACATTGGGATACCGCTGCTGCGCTCCCGACCGTTGTCGCTACCCGGGCGAATGGTATTGACCGGAATGGCGTTCTTGCTCCTAACCGTGACGCTGGGATTCTCGTTCGCCTTGGCGGTGACAGTGCCGGCACTCGCGCCATACCTGGCGCCGCTTCTGGCCGGTGTCAGCGATCACGCCCTGGCCGGTCTCGGTGGATGGTTCACGCTCACCGCGATGGGGGCGAGCTACAAGCTGCTGCCCATGTTCATGCTGGCTCCGGAGGAGCGCGGAATCGCCGGGAAAGCCGCTCATGTCCTCGGGACAGTGGGGATCGCTCTGGCCGTTGGCGCCGGTGTGGCGCGGGAGTGGAGCGTCGCTGAGCCCTTGCGGGTCGCGGAATCGATGGGATACGCGGCGGTTGCCACCGCCGTGGCCGCCTTTCTGTGGGACATCGTCCGGATCTATCGCACGCGCAAGCGCGCCGTCATTGAAGCGCACAACCGGGCGGCCATTGCCGCCTTCGCCTTCCTGGGACTTGGCTCGGCGCTCGCGGTCGGATTCGTGATGACCGATCATCCCCGTGCCGGCGCCCCCGTGATTGTCTTTATTGTGGTGTTCGGCTGGCTCGGCGGCCTCGGACTCACGCAGCTGTACAAGATCGTTCCCTTTCTCACATGGCTGTCCCGCTACGGCATCAGCCTCGGACGGGGAGTCGTGCCGCGTGTTCAGGATCTGGTCCGCGAGCGGCGCAGCTATCCGTGGTTTGCACTGTATTTCCTCGGCGTGCTGCTGGGCGCGGTTTTCGGGCTGTCTGGAAGTTCGCACGGGTTTCGGGCATGCCTTGTGCTCATAACGCTTGCGACCCTCGGCCTTGTCATCGAGTACTGGCGAGCCTGGCGCGGTCATTACGCGCAATTGCTCCACGGCGAGTCCTCCACACCCCCGTTCCTGCCCACCCACAGAGGCTGACCATGTCCGAGCCGCTTACACTTGATGTTCGTGAAGAGCTGCGCAAGGGAGGGGAGCCGTTTCCCCGGATCCTCCAGGCCGTAGCGAGCCTCGCTCCGGGACAAGCGCTGCGCCTGCTCGCCACCTTCGAGCCGCTGCCGCTATACGCCGTGCTCGGTCGCAAGGGTTTCAACCACACGGCGGTGCGCCGGGGCGAGGCTGATTGGGAGGTGCTGTTCGCGCCCCAGGCGCCGCAACCGAGGCACGCCGCGCCTGCCGCGCCAATTTTCAAGGAGCCCTCCCCGGACGGGTGGCCCAAGCCGAGTACGTGCCTCGACAACCGGGGCCTGGAGCCCCCTGAGCCGATGATCCGGATCCTCGATGCGCTGGAGCACCTGGGTTCGGGAGAGGTTCTGGAGGCGCTCAACGAGCGCGATCCGGTCTTCCTCTATCCGGAGCTGCAGGCGCGCGGCGCCGCGATCCACACCGAGAAGGTGAATGACGGCGTACGGCTTTTGATCCGGCGCAAGGGTTGAGCGCGATGAATACCGCAATCTGTTTGGATCGCGACGGCGTGCTGCAGGCGCTGCACGACGTGATTGACCCGGAGCTCGGGTACAACATCGTCGATCTTGGCCTGATCTATGAGCTGCAGGTGGACGGCGGCGTCGTCGAGATCACCATGACCATGACGACGCCGGGGTGCCCCGCTCAGGATTACATCCTGTCAGGCGTCTACGAGCGCTGCAAAAGTCTTCCTGGCGTCAACGACGCAAAAATCCATCTCACGTTTCTGCCCGCCTGGTCGCCGCGCCTGATGACGCCTGTCGCCAAAGCACATTTCGGCATTCATGAGTAGGCGTCCGCAGTGCGGCCGATCTGCACCTGCCAGGTAACCGGTCCCTGCTCAAGGTAATTCCAGGAAAACTCACCCGTGTGCTCCGCTTCGAATTGGTAGTAAAGCGGCTTGGGATCGTGGTCGTTGACCAGCACGAAGCTCTCTCCGGGTTTGAGCTTTCCGTAGGTCTCGAAGATCAGGCGGTGGCGGTCTCTGGGGATGAGCTGGCGGACATCGAGAGTTTCAGGTTGTGCCACAGGGGCCTCCTCGTCAAGGTGTAGCATGCCGAGCACGGGTCAGGCCGTGCAATATGCCGTTGAAGCATTCAGCTTCGTGCGGCTGAGAAAGTCGCAGAGCGGACCCTGCGGAAGCGGCGAGCGAGCACGCGCCCGGCGCTGCGCGCCTCCGCGGCGCGAGTCTAAATCTCCGCCAAACTCCAAGGACGGACCGGGTGGTCCCTTTCCAACCGGTCGCTTGAGACGTCGCGGCCGACGTAGATGCGTTGGCCTTCTCCCCGGCCCGGGCGGCGTCGAACGACTGCGGCATAACTCATGTCCTCATGCGATCTTGAGAACACGGTACGGCGACCGCGGGTGCTGACGCCTTGACGATCGTCAAGTGGAATGTGGAGCGCCGGAGCAGCGGTGGAAATCCGAGCGTCCGCCCTCAGGCACGGCGCCGCGGGACCCGCCGGGCGCGATCAGGCTATCGAAGCGTGTCTGCGAGCCTTGCGGGGCGCCGCCGTTTCGGCCATTTCAGGCGTCGGATGCGGAGATTGCGAGCTGAAACGGCCAGGTGTTCAGTGTCATCAGTCCGTGCAGAGTACCGGCGTCGATCGAGACCTTGTCGGCGAAATGCGTCAGCCGGCCGAGCAGGCGATGCAGGCGGGGCAGGTCGGCGGCATGAATCTCCTCGAATCGAAGCGTAAGTCGCGCGGGTGTGTCGTTGAGAAATGCCCGCAGATGTCTCGCCGCGAGCCTCGCGCGCTCCGGCACCGCGCGCAGGGACAGCACCAGGACCGGCGTGTCACATTTTCCGCTGGGATGATCGACGACCACTTTGTCCACGCCGCAACGGCGCAGCGCCTGGGCAAGAGACGCGAGACGGGTGTGCCACAGCACAGGGCTCTCCGGCGTCACTTCGGCGAGGTGCCGTCGCGCATAATCCTGCATCGAGAGCCCCACGATCCAGTCACCGATGGTCGAGGGAATCTGCCACGGCCTGCGCCAGGGGAAGCTGCGCATGAAGTGCCACAGACGAACCGGTCCACCCCGCAGTACGCCGCGCCAGAGCAGGCGGCCGACGATGCGCAGGCTCGTCGCCCTGCCGTATTCCAATATCTCAGGGGATCTGCCCAGGACGCGGTTCTTGTTGGCGATGCGGCGGGCGATCGCGTGGTCCGCGAGCAAGCGCTCGTGCAGCTGCCGGTAGCCGCTGATGAGCTCCTCGCGAGACATTCGCAGCGGCACCACGTTGGTATCCAGCTTGGTGTTGTCTCCGCCGCTTTCCTGCTCGTGCAGGCGGCCCGCGGCGCGCAGCCGCTCGTAAAGAGGCGTGCGCGGCATGGCATTCAGCAGTCCGATCATCGCGGTCTGGATGCCCGAGCGCTGGATGAACTCGTACTGGAGATCGAAGGTCGCGACCGTGTCGTTGTCGAAACCGACGATGAAGCCCGCCAGCACTTCGATGCCGTGCGCATGGATCCGCTGCACGGCGGTGAGCGGGTCCTCGCGCGTGTTCTGTACTTTGTGCGTCTCGCGCAGGCTCGCCTCGTCCGGAGACTCGATGCCGATGAATGCCCAGCGAAAGTGGGCCTCCCGGAACAGAGTCATCAGTTCCTCGTCCTGCGAGAGATTGAGCGAGGCCTCGGTACCGAAGCTGAAGGAGTATTGGTGACGTGTTTGATAGTCGATGAGGAATCTGAGCAGGTTCTTGGCGACCTTCAGGTTGCCAATGAGGTTGTCATCGACGAAGAAGACTTTGCGCACCCCTTGCGCCCGCAGGATGTCGAGCTCTCGGCCGACCTGCTCGACGCTCTTGTGACGGGGTTTGCGACCGAACATCACGATGATGTCGCAGAATTCGCACATGTAGGGACAACCACGCGAGAATTGCATGGTCACCGTGGTGTAGAGCGGAAGTTTCAACAGATCGAAGCGAGGCGCCGGGGAGGTGCGCAAATCGATCGTGCCCGTCTCCCGATAGAGCGCCAGGGCGCTTCCGGCTTCGAAATCGGCGCAGAAGCGTGGCCAGATCTGCTCCGCCTCGCCGCAAATCACGGTATCGGCCAGCCGTTCGTATTGTTCCGGGCAGAGGGATGCATAGCTGCCGCCAGCCACGACGAAGTGGCCCCGGCTGCGGTAGTACTCGAGGAGCTCCCGCTGGCGCCCGAATTGCACGCCCATGCCGGCGATGCCGATCAGATCCGCCGCCGGGTCGAGCGGCAACGGCTCGACGTTCTCGTCGACGATGCGCACCTCCCAGCGCGGCGGGCAGAGCGCGGCGAGCGTCGCGAG